>PWXV01000329.1 GCA_003568415.1 Ignavibacteriales bacterium | reverse complement strand
TGTACGAGAACAACCTGACCGGCCGGTACGGTACATCCCCGTAGCCGTCGCCGGCAAGGTCGTAGCCGTCGTAATTCGACCAATAGTTTTGAACAAACTCATTAAAATTTCGTTTGCTGTTTGTTGCAACGTCGAATGTATTGTTGATGAAATTGTTTTGAGTGAACGTGTTATCGTATGAGCTCGACCATATTCTGACCGCCCATCCGTTTTCAATAAAATCATTTTCAGAAATATCGATCCAGTTGGATCCTTCGGAAAAAATACCGACAGTGTTTTTATAGAAAATATTGTTTTCAATCCGACTTCGTGATATATCCTTCAGCAGCAGTCCGTACGCCGCCGTTCCCCAGTTGTATTCGAATGTATTGTCGGTCATCACCACGTGCCGGGTGTACATAACTGCGACACCCGCACCGTTTCTCCGGAATGTGTTTTCGTGATAATAACAGCTATCGGAGAACATAAAATGGAGTCCGTAACGGAGGTTGTTCTCGCCGAGATTTTTTTGTATGTACGTGTTACGCACAAATTCCAGATAAATGCCGTCACGGTGTCCGGTCACGATATTGTTTTCTATGGTAATGTCACGGGAATACCAGAGATGAATACCGTTACCGGTGTTCGCTTCACGGGTTCCGTATGCATACAGCTCGTTTCCTTCTACACGACAGTTGGATGATTGCGATAGATAGATCCCGAAAAATGTATTTTCAAATATATTGTCCTCAATTGTACAATGATGTGATTTTTCAACACGGATGCCTGCTCTGTCATCGATATAGCTGACACCGACATTGGTGATCTTTAAGCCGCGAATGGTTACGCTATCGGCTTTGATACGGATGACTTCGTATTTGTTTTCGCCGTCGAATTCGGGATAATCGATACCGACAATCTCAACGGATCGGTCGACGATAATTTTTCCTTCACGGTAATGTCCCGGTTGGACGATGATGCGGTCTCCGTTATCTGCAATCCGGATCGCTTCGGTTAAGGTGCGTATTTCTCCGTCGGGATCGACGGTGATGTCGTTCGAGAGGGTGGTGGTCGATAATAGTATTAGGAATATTAAAATATTTAAAAAGTTTTTTACCATAGTATAAACTATTTTTGCAACCACTTTCTTATAATTTACTTGCCCGGTACGCGTAGTATTTATGATTCAGGTACCTGATACCTTTGTACCAATTTCATACTGAACGTGCCGGGCAAGATTAAAGCGGGAGCGTGGCTTCCGCACTCCAAAGTTATCGTCCCCATTGCGAGAGCCATACCTGTTCTACCAAATCCAGGACTTTGTCCCAATCAATTATCTCACCATCATATCGCCGCATCATCTCATGAGCGAATTCATCCGATGAATATGCAGACACGTTCAGTCCCATCGGGCTGGTGAGGTTCGGGCTGTGAAGATATACCGCTTCGGTTGCATCGATAAGCTCGCCGGGATTTTCAAAGTCGCCGACCCAGAGAGAATAAATATTGTCTTCCTCTATTTTACCGTCAATGATGAAAGCCCCCATACATTCAACCGCATCGAATTTTTCCGATCTCCCCCGTGAGGTTACGAGTACCGCTCCGAATTGATGTTCTGAGATGATCATTCGACAATACACACATTCGTCGCTTCCGTATTCGATCGGTTCCGGTTCTCGTGCACATCCGGTGATCAGTATAGCTAATACAAGAACAACAAAATGGTTTTTCTTCTTCTGATGCGATGTTTTCATTATTGCGCCCGTTTCTTCTTTAATCGTTTATCAAAATACAGTGCGGAAATAGCCAGCAGTCCCGATAAACCTGCAATGACCCCGCCGGATGCCGGATACGATGAAGCGGTAATGTTCAGCAGTTGTTTCGTTCCGATCAGGGGCGGAATATAGGTCATCCCCGGTACTTTTATCGGCGCCTGCGGGTCGAGATTCGTTCCGTAATCGTACGCCCATATATAGAAATCCACAAGGCCGGCAATGCCCACAATAACAAGCAATATAATCCATCCTGTCAGATATTTTCTTCTTCCGGTAAACCAGCATACCGCCCCGATAACAATGACACCGCCGAGAATGAACGGCATAATCTGTAGTTCGGGAATTTCTTCCGGCACGATTGCCTGCATACCGATGTATTTGTTCAGCCTGTTTACACTTAATAAGTTATTGCGCTCCTGTCCCCGTATATCGTCAATTAAAATGTACAGCCCTATTCCTTCAGGATATTGAGGCGCTTTAAGATCTATTCTCCAGATCGGAAGGAAATAGAGCAGGATCAATATGACGACTGCAACAGCGAATAATGTTCGTGACTCTTTTTCTAATTTCATTACATACCTTTAATAAAAATGAGATGTAGTCCACCTTGAAGGTGGACTACATCTTCAGCAAGCATTATCAGTTACCGTGTAACCATCTCATCACCCGTTCCGTACATTAATGGTGTACCCGCTCCTTCGGGCGAGACTCTGATGTATCCCTGCATCTCCTGGTGAAGTGCCGAACAGAAGTCGGTACAATAGAACGGGAAAATACCCGGACGGTCAGGTTTCCACACGATGGATTTTGTTTCACCGGGCATTAACAGAATATTCGGATTCTTGTCACCGAGTATTGCAAACCCATGCCCGATATCCCATTCCTCTTCAATGTTGGTGACGTGGAAGTAAACCTCGTCGCCGACATGAATACCCTCGATGTTATCGGGAGCAAAGTGTGACCGAACGGCTGCCATATAAACATGCACCGTGTTTCCATCCCTGACAACACGTGCTTCGGTAACATCACGTACTGCGTTTGGATGTTGGTTTTGATGTAAGTCATACAAACGCTTTACATTGGGCTGAATTTTCTCAGCGGGTATTGCCTGTGCATAATGCGGTTCACCGATGAGCGGGAAGTCGAGCAGCATACGCATTCTGTCGCCGCTTATATCGATAAGCTGACCGCCCTGCGGAAGTTTCGGTCCGACCGGCAGATAACGATCCTTTGATGATTTGTTCATTGCAACGAGATACTGTCCGTAGGGTTCCATCGTGTTGCCGCCCGGTACCATAATATGACCGAGTGAGTAGTAGGTCGGGATACGGTCGACGACTTCCCACGTACCGATTTCCCACTTAACAACTTCCGATGAAATGTATGCCGAAGTATATCCGTATCCACGGTTGTCGAATTCAGTATGAAGCGGGCCCAAACCGGGATCCTGCACCTCGCCTGCAATGGTTGCCTCGTAATCGAGGACCGGAATACCGTTCACGTGATCTTCAAATGCCTCGTTTTCAATCGCTTCGAGCATACGGCTGAATGAGTGAACGGGAATGACCGATGCAAGCTTGCCGCCCGCAGCGATATACTCACCGCTCGGATCGACATCGACACCGTGGGGCGATTTCGGTGTGGGGAGGAAATACATAACGCCCGGACAATTATCCGGCTCCAGCACCGTTGTGGATGTTTTTCTTGTGGATTCGGACATGAACGTGTCGGGATTTCGGACATTGTGATAATATTCTGCTTCTTTAGTCCTGCCCTGTCCGTCACCAATACATTCCTGAGCACGCTGCCAGTTGACCGCTGCGATAAAATCTTTATCAAATTGCGACGCTTTCACTTCAAGCAATGTGTGTGCTTCTTCGACGTTATAGCTTGTGAAAAACATCCAGCCGTGCGAGGGACCGTTACCCGAGCTTGCAAGATCGTAGTTGAAGCCGGGAACGATAAGTTGAAAATCAAGATCCATCGTGCCGTTATCGTCCACACTGATGAAGCTCAGTGTTCCGGCGAAGTTTTCTTTATATGTCGAGATCGGTACATCTGCCTGCGGAACCGGTACGCTGAAGCGTGTTGCCGATACAAGATACTCGGTGTTCATCGTTGCATACGGTGAAGCGTGACCGCCTGCAGAATGGGGGATCTCTAAAATTTCCATCGTCTTGAATGTTTCAAGACAGATGCGTGCAATACGGGGTGTGTTGTTCGAGTTGATGAACAACCATCTGCCGTCGGGTATGCCATCGGTAAGCGAGAGCGACGGGTGATGTGTGTCATCCCATGGGATATGTCCGAACGACGTCATAAGAAGATCTTTCGTTTCAAGTTCATACCCGTATCCCTCTTCGGGTTTTACCGAGAATACAGGGATTTCTTTAAATAGCCGCCCTGAGGGTAACCCATAAACCGAAACCTGTCCGCTGAACCCGCCCGACATAAATGCATAAAACTCGTCAAGATCACCGGGAGCGATATAGACACGGTCTGCAGCTTCGTGGGTCACTTCAGCGTCTCTCGGACAACCGATAAAGACCGCAGCAACCAATACCATCACAAGGCCCACGGTTATGAGATAATTGTATTTAGATTGCATGATCTCCGTACCTCCTTTGTTGGAATCATTATTGGTTAGCGTTGATTGAGTTTAATATCTTTATGTTCATTCGTGTTCTTCGTGAATTCGAAAATTTCATTATTACTGATCCTCTTCCCTACTGCGAACCAGTTCACGGTATTCCTCATTTGCCTGGACGAGCAATTCAGCCGCTCTGTCTATCTCTTCATCGGTCATAATGATTTGTGTACCGAGTACTGCCGCCATCGTGCCGACCGGATTTCTCAGAAATTGATCGATCGTCATACCGAGTCTTCGCCGCACATTTTCCGATGCACGGGAAAGATCCGGTGCAATATCCGCCGCTGCCTGGACATCAAACACTTCGACCGAGTGACAGACAAAGCATTCCTGCTGAACGAAGAACGCTCCCTCACCTTCGAGCATTCGCCGTTCACGTTCTTTCTCTTCCGGTGTCGGTACATCGGCAAGCGCTTGCGTGGCTTGCGGATAATACCGGGACGGCAATTCAATATCTTGCCAGCTCAGTGTGAGCATCGTGAGTGCAACACGCTCACGATGCGTAAAACCGAACGACGGCATGAGCGTTTCCGGAGTGATCATCCTTGGATCGTTATAGTGAGCGAGATGCCAGTTAAACGCAGTCGTCGGTCTGCTCACCCGTGAAAAATCTTTTTGATCGGGGGGACGATCGCCTGCATACGTGAGATCCGGACCGAGGACGCCGCCCCGTTCATTAATCTGATGACACGCCCGGCAGTTTTTTGCATGTACCAATTCTTTAGCAAGATTTATATAATCGGCACCGGGGGTTTCTCTATCGAATCGGTGACAAACATTACAATTGATCTGCAGGAGCGTATTGCGGTCGGTAATTCTGTAAAGTTCTTCCAGTTCTCTGCCGAGCAGCGGTTCATCCCAGTCCTCAATAAGTCCGTGAGCTTCCTCCTGCTTCAATGCAAACCCCTGTCCGCCGTGACAGATGGTACATCCGTATTCTTCAACCGGATGAGCTTCAAGAATATCCGGATCGTGTGTCCGGAAGGGATGAGGTGCGTCATCCAATCCTTCCCAGTTATAGCCGATGTGACAGGTTACACACCGGTCGACCCGGTTAAGATCTTTTACCCAGAGCTGTTGAATACCGGTCTCAACGGCAGCCGCACGTTCCTCACCGAGGTGTTCTTCAACGTATGACTTGAATTCTTTCTGATATTGCTTCCATTCGGGAGTTTGTTCTGTCCCGAATAGATAGACTGTTGCAGCAAGTCCGAGAAAACCTATTATGTATAAGATCGTGATGTCTTTGGAATATTTTTTAATCATATGGTACTCCTCATAAAAATGAGATGTAGCCCACCTTCAAGGTGGACTACATCTTCACTTATACTATTTACAATATTCTTGGTAGATCCGGCCATGCTTCCCACGGGAGGTAAAACTCCCAGAAGGGACCACGGAAATACGTTCCGATGATCGTGAGCAATATGATCGCAAAGCAGATGACGATGAAGACGAGATTCTGCCGCAAGCGCTCTTTTGCGAACCAGACGCCTGTTGCATCTTTCGAGCTTTTATCATAGAACGGCCATACGCATAATGCGATAAGCAGCACGCCGGGTATGAGCACACCGCCGATAAATCCTCCGTCGAACGTTATCCCGAAAAGGGTAAAGGTGGTTATCGTTACGAGTTCCTGTAACCAGAGAAAATACCACGGTGCTTTAGCGGGATTCGGCGTGACGTCGGGATTAGCTGCTTCTTCAAGCGGTGCGGGCATAAACAGACTCATCACCGCTACAAAGACGAACGTAGCGAGGATCACGAGTCCGACTCGTCTGATAAGGTGCGGTATGCTGTTCACCGTATGAGCGTCTTCATTGCGGGTAGTTGATTCGACTTCTACTGTTCTGCCTTTTGTAATTCCGAGAAGCGAGTACGTTTTCTTTCCGCCGCCGTTGCTTTCTTTTATCTTTTCCTGTTTGTTAACGATTGTATCGTATGATGCCAGTCCTCCGTCTTTCCGTATACGCCAGAAGTGATAGACGATCAATCCAACCATAAGGAGCGGTAAGAAGAAACAGTGCAGTACATAAAACCGGATGAGCGTGTTTTGATCGATCTCGTGACCGCCGATAAGGATGAACCGGACTTCATCTCCTATAAGAGGTATTGTCCGGGCAATGTCGGTTCCGACGGTAACTGCCCAGAATGCAAGTTGATCCCATGGAAGCAAGTATCCGGTGAATGCAAGGAAGAGCGTTGTCAGCAGCAACACCACGCCGATTATCCAGTTGATGGGACGCAGCTGCCCGCCTCCTAAACCGTTTTTATAAGCACCTCCGAGAAAGACACGCACCATATGTAAAAAGACAAAGATAACCATTAAATGGGTGGCATTGCGGTGCATCGCCCGGATAAACCATCCGAAAGAAACAACATTTTCAATATCCTTGACGCTTTGATATGCACGCTCAACCGATGGAACATATAAAAACATCAATACAACACCGGTTACAACGAGTATAAGAAACAATGCAAAGGTAATCGTGCCGAGATAAAACGAATATCCCCAGGATAAACTTCGCTCGGCTGACTTTGCCGGAAACCAGTGTAGAAGAAAGTTGCGGACGATCGATTCGCCGGCGTCTTTACCTGACTTCGGTTGAAAAGACCATAAAAACTTTCTTCCGTTTTCGGTGGTTACGGCAGTTTTTTCTGTTTCATTAGCCATAAGTAAAATGCCTCCGTTAAACCATGAGCTTTGTATTGCGGTCTACCGTTCGGTCGAGATCGGCGATGAGACTGCCGTCTTCGGGAGCGAGTTCAAGATGCACCCAGGGCAGCGGACGCGGTGCCGGTCCTGCGAAATTTGTACCCTCGTCGTAAAACCGTGAGCCGTGGCAGGGACAATGAAATTCACCGCTCACCTGTTTTTGTTCGCCGCGTACTTCAACGGTTCTCGGACGGTCGAGTGCCCGGTGATTTACCGTGCATCCTAAATGAGTACAGACAGCGCTGATTGCGTAGAACTCGTTTCGATCCCTGAACACATACAACCGCTGATCCCGTAAAAACGTCACTCCATCCGGGATTCTATCGGGATG
>PWXV01000011.1 GCA_003568415.1 Ignavibacteriales bacterium | reverse complement strand
TATGCAAATGTATTTCCATCGGGTGACCAGAGCAATCCATTCACCCCCGTTGAAATATCGCTTTTTTTCTTTGCCTCTCCGCCGGTTACCTGGATTGTATAAATTTGCGGTGAGCCGTGTCGCGTCGATACAAATGCTATCGATTCTCCGTCGGCCGACCATCGCGGACTATGATTGGCACCGGGTGCCATTGTTAACTTTTTTACCTCCCCGCCTGCGACCGGTACGAGGTAGATATTACTGCTGGATGTGTTTTTCTCTTTATTGAACCTTGTAACGACAAATGCTATAGTCTCGCCGTCAGGTGACACTTGCGGATCACCGATACGCTCCATCGCAATCATATCATCGAAGGTGATAGCCCGCTGTGATTGAGACCAAACAAACAGCGGGATAAAAATGAATAAACAGATAGTGAAGAGATATTTCATACATTCCTCCATTGTGGTTCTGGCTGAGTTGAGAGAATCAGATAAAATAATATACGGGAATTTCAATGAAGCTACAATTATTAAGCGATATCACGTCAATTATTTCATCGATGTAATATTTTTTTTATCTTTTTACTGTGAAACATTTGTCAAACAAACCGGAACAGGTACCATGAATGAAATAATACTTGTCTACATTACCAACCCTAACAGCGACCATGCTGAAAAAGTAAGCAAGCACTTAATTGAAAAACGCCTGGCAGCATGCACAAATATTTATCAGATCAACAGCATGTTTCACTGGAAAGGCGACGTTGAGAACGAAGGCGAATACGTGGTTATAGCAAAGACCACACCCGGAAGAGCTGACGATCTTGAGAAGGCTGTGGCAGAAGTACATGAGTATGAAGTTCCGTGTATACTACGGATTTCAGCACATGCGAATGATTCATATTACAAATGGATACAGGAAGAGGTGAAGTAAGAACGAATATATGCTTTACCGTCAATGTCCCGATACCCCGATATTTATCGGGGTCGGGATGTAGACGGGAATAGCTGGTTGAGTGATTGAATTATTGATCTACTCTTTAACGTTCTGTTTTGTAACACTATACGCCAGTCTGATGCTTTCGCGGGATAACACAAAGCTCTAATCAGATATAATAAACCTGAAACGTTCGACCCGCTCTGGCGAGCGGGATTACAAGCAGTCCTTTCCTCACCCCCTCCGCACCAGCAACCGCAACCCGTTCGCTACAACCATAAGCGTGCTTCCCTCGTGTCCGATCACTCCGACGGGAAGTGTGATCTCACCGAAAAGCGCAAGTATCATGAGCGTAATCATAACGACAAACGCGAACGTAAGATTCTGCCTTACTACACGTCGTGTGCGCCTTGCTTCACGCAAGACACCCGGCAGGCGGCTTAAATCGTCACTCATCAACAGCACATCGGCACTTTCGAGAGCGACATCGGTACCGGCAGCTCCCATTGCAATACCGAGATCTGCTGAGGCAAGGGCTGGTGCATCATTAACACCGTCACCAACCATCGCAACAGACCCGTATTTCTGTTTTAACTTTTCAATAGTATCCACCTTTTCCTGGGGAAGCAATTCCGGAAATATCTCATCCACCCCAAGATCAGTTCCCAATTTTTTCGCCACTTGTTTATTGTCGCCGGTTAAAAGAACAACCCGTTCTACACCTGCATTTTTTAATTGGTGCACAACCATTTTGGCTTCATCTCGAACCGTATCAGCAATTGCAATCAATCCCCAGGGTTGATCATCACCGACGAGAACTACAGTTCTTCCCTGCCGTTCGTGTTTATCTATCTCACTATTTATTGTGCCATTCACATTCTTAAATAATGATTTTCTACCAATTTGCAACCGGGTTCCATTAAACACAGCACGTGCTCCGAGACCGGTAGCTGCTTCAAAGCTTTCTGTTTCCAGAGCTGTTATTCCACGTTCTTCTCCGCCGCGAACAATTGCCTTAGCGAGAGGATGTTCGGATGAATACTCAATAGAAACGGCAGCCGTCAATATTGCAATTTGCACTTTTTTAAGCTGCCCGAGTTGATCGTCGGGTGGTAACGGCAGATCATTTTTCGGTTCGATATAAAATTCCGCGGGGATATTGTTTCCGTTTTCGAACGGAACTACCGCTACAACACCGGGCCGGCCGGTCGTTAAGGTACCTGTTTTATCAAACGCAACGGCACGGATGGTGGATGCTTGTTCTATATGTGCTCCACCTTTATAGAGAACGCCATTCCTTGCCGAACTTGCCAACGCCGAAAGTAGTGCCGCGGGAATTGATATCACCAGTGCGCATGGCGATGCAACGACCATTAGTGTGATAGCCCGGTAAAAAGCATCCGAGAAATGCCACCCCATAAATATGAACGGGACTGCAAATACCAGCAGCGTAATACCGACAACCGACATTGCATAATACTGACCGAGCACCCGATCGGTGAAATCCTGACTTTTGGCTTTCTTTTCACGAGCTTCCTCCACCATCTTGACGATTCGTGCAAGCGTTGAATCTTCCGCCTCAACGGTTACGCTCACATCAAGCATACCGTTGCCGTTTATTGTTCCGGCAAAAACTTTCGAGCCGCGTCTTTTCTCAGCGGGCATAGACTCACCGGTTATGCTTGCTTCATTTACCGCCGATTCGCCCCGTATCACAACCCCATCGTTCGGTATTTGCTCTCCCGGCCGTACTGCAATAATTTCCCCTCGCTGGACATCGTCGACCGGTACTTCTACAATTTTACTCTCACCGTTTTGGTTGCGTTTAACACGTGCAATCTTGGGAGTCATATCGAGCAAAGCACGAACACTGGTAAATGTCCTCCCCATTGCATATGTCTCAAGTGTATTCGAAAGTGAAAATAAAAACATCAATATCGCGCCTTCTTTCGGCTGTCCTACTAGTGCGGCACCGATTGCGGCAATGATCATCAGAAAATTCACATCGAACAGGCGCTGCTTTAACGAATCATATGCCGCCTGAACGCTGTAATAGCCGCCGGCAAAATATGCTATACCGTACAGTATCCACGGGGCAAGTGTTCCGGCGGTTTCAATTCCTTCAACAATCCAACCGGCTATGAGTGTAACAAGGCAAAGTACCGTGAGTCGAATCATCCACGGAAGCGCTGCAAGGCCTTTTTCTTCGGGAGTGATATTTTTATTTTGATTATCTTTTATCATAGAAGGTATTCAGCCATTCAGGTGTCAACAATAATAAACATTACCCATACTTTAATATAGTACAGTACAAACAAATAGCAATAATCTTCAGAAATTCGTAATTAGACTTTGTCTGAATAAAAATAGCAGACTTCACAGAGATGCAGCAGAACATTGATAAGGTATGCAGCCGGTATGTTTTATATCTTCATACCTTTCAAGCGCATCGAGTTTCCGATTACCAGTAAACTGCTGATGATCATAGCAAATGCGGCAATGATAGGTTGAAGAAAGCCGAACACCGCAAACAGGATGGCGATCGAGTTATAGCCGAATGCCCAGATCAGGTTCCAGCTTATTATGCGGCGTGTTTTTTTCGATAATGATATGAGCCAGGGGATTTTATCGAGTTGTGCTCCCAGTATGGTTATATCTGCATTTTCTTTTGCAATATCGGTTGCTGATGCCAGCGTTATTCCCGTATCTGCCGCTGCAAGTGATGGTGCATCGTTTATACCGTCACCGATCATAGCAATGCCTTTGGTCTTTTCCCGCAGCGAATGAATATAGTCTATCTTCTGCTGCGGCAGTAATTCACCATGGGTTTCTTCTATCCCGAGTTCTTGACCAACTTTTTGTGCAATTGCTTTCCGGTCACCGGATAATAATATTGTTTTTATATTCATTTGATGTAATTGCCGCACGGTAGAATATGCCGACTCGTGAATGACATCCTGTAATCCAATAATACCTTTTATTTCGTTATCCCATCCTGCATAAATAAGAGTTGCCTCTTTTTCCTGTATAGTTGATATAAAATCCTCGGATATCGAGTACCCCTGAGCGTCAAGAAAATTTTTATTGCCGGCAAATAATTGCTTCCATTCGCCATTTAGTTTAACCTGCCCCTTGATTCCCTGCCCGGGGACCGCCGTAACTCCCCTGGTATCGAACCATTCGCTCTGTTCACCCCTAGCAAATCTCACAATACTTTTACTCAGGGGGTGCAGTGAATCGCGCTCAAGCGATGCAACTGCAGAGACTAACTGGTTCTCATTTTGATTTGCAGTTTTCACAAATATAACGGCAAATTCGCCGCTCGTTAATGTACCCGTTTTATCGAAAACGGCGATACGTGTTTTCCCGATTCGTTCCATTGCTCCCGCTGATTTAACAAGCACACCACCTGCAGCAGATCTTCCGATTGAAACAGCAGCGGCAATCGGGCTGCCGATTCCAAGTGCACAGGGACAGGCAACGACGAGTACGGCAAGTGCATACATCAATGCAATATCGAATGAAGTCATCAGCGTCCAGCCGGTAAACGTAAGGATCGCAATTAGAATAACCAACGGAATAAAAATTGCTGAAATTTTATCCACCATTTTCTGTAAAGGTGAACGTGTCTTCTGTGCTTCTTCCATCAAACGCACAATACGCGCGTGAACAGTCTCCTCACTTTCTGCAGTTGTCTGTATTTTAATTACACCGTCAATGTTTACGGTTCCAGCGTAAACTTCATCGCCTTTACTTCTTGCATGCGGAACCGACTCCCCAGTCAGGATCGCCTCATTCACCGAGGTATCTCCTTCCAGGATAATACCATCGAGCGGAATATACTCGCCCGGCAACACACGGATCGTACTTCCCGTACTGACTTCTTGTGCCGGCACGATACGTTCTTCACCGTTTATGAGAAGCCGAACATCATCAGGCACCAGATCAAGTAATTGTCTGATCGCATTGGTAGATTTCACCTTTGCCGTCGCTTCCAGATAGCGGCCAAAGGTAACCAAGACAATGATCATGGTAGCGGTATCGAAATAAACATCATCGCCGCCGGTAAATACTTCACGTGTTGAATATCCATAAGCTGCCAATGATCCAAGTGCAATCAAACTGTCCATCGACAGATGACGACTTAGAATTTCCTTAATACCGTTTTTCAGGAACGGATAACCGACGAGTAAGATGACCGGTGTTGATAAGACAAACAAAAACATCCCGACATATGGAATGGCTTCGGGTTCTATCCCCCATCCATGCCATTGATCTGCGTAAAACACCCAGCTAAAGAGCATTACATTCATCGAAAGGAGAGCCGAAAATCCCAGACGTATGAGGAATAACGATGCCGTCCCGCTTTCGCCTTCTTCACCGACAATCGAATGCGTAAACGAGCATCCATAACAGCAGAAATGAAGACGCCGTCCCTCGTGATCCTTCCCGACACCACCCTTGGCATATGGTATACCGCACTGATCGCAGACAATAGTATCGATATTTGGCTTTTTGTTTTTCATATATGGAACATCGTTACCTCATAATAAATAAAAAACTCTGACCGGTACATCGAGCCAGAGTTTTTAACTATGCAAATAATGGAGTTCTATATCACTCCGGCTTCGCCGGGACCAACGGAACGATACGCGCAAGCCACATCCAGCACGAAACAACCGCTGCAAAGAATCCAAGCGTTATACCAACTTCTACCAATCCGAATGGAATGGTCATCTCAGGCCATATTGAAGGTACGGCCTCGATAAAGCGATTCAGCCATAATGCGATTAAAATAAGTATACCAAGCATAAATAATGCGGCCGGTGTTTGCTTGATTTTTTTGCTGAATAAAAAGACAAGCGGGACAAAATATGCCAGAAGTAAAACTATGGTGCTGATAACTGCCCAGGGTGCCTCGTGGAATCTTGTTATAATGTACCCTGTTTCTTTCGGAATATTTCCGTACCAGATTGTAAGGTATTGTGAAAACACCAGTCCGCCGGTAAACATACAAAAACCCAGAATCAACTTACCGATATCGTGAAATTGAGTTTTATCAAGCAGTTCACCAACGGATGTTTTACTCCGTACAAAATATCCCGCCATCATCATAGCCACAACTCCGGAATAGAAACCGCTTATAACAAATAACCAACCGTATATAGTGCTGTAGTAACCCGGATCGAGTGTCATCAATAAATCTATACCTGCAAAGGTATACAGAGCACCATACGCAATCAAGAAGATCGGTGTCAACACCTTCAGCTTTTCCTGGCTTGCCCGGAATTCTTCTTCATACCCTCTCCAGTTACGGGTCAATCGTTCAATTATCCGGGATGTCAAACCCGATTGGTCGGAATCATTATAGGTTCCGTGTGCTTTAAGTAATCCAATATCGGGTCGCACCGCAACCTTCACGTAATAAACACTCAGAATAGTCATTACGGAAAAATATACCAACATCCTGATTGTAAAAAATGTAGAATTTAACCATACAGTATAATCAGGTGAGGGATCGCGCACCCATGGATATATATGTCCTTGTACTATAAGTATAATAAATAACAGTAAAAAACTAACCGGAAGGAATGCTGCGAATAATTCACCGATACGACGGAAATTATCGCTCCAGCCACCGTTGGTCAATCTATACACAGCAGCAAATGCTACTGCGGCCTGAGCGAGCCCTGTCCAGAAAGCAAAATTAACCAGGTAAATTTGGTACACACGTTGCGTTTGTACACCGAGAAAACCACCTATGAGCATGATGGCACCGATTGCCGTGAACACTATAAACAAAAATCGTAATTGTTGGGAAATCCTGGGCAACCGGTAATCTGATAATTGTTGTGCTAGATCTTGTTCTTTCATTCTTCCTGTAAACTCCGGATGTGGTTAACAATCAACCAGCGTTCTTTGGATTTAAGGTGCTCATAGTATGCCGGCATAATACCGGCACCGTCTCTGATCACCCAGTATAAATACCCGTCCGTAACATCAAGAAACCGACCGGTAGTAATGTCGGGTGGCGTTTGGAAAACCGGCGAAACGGTTCCATTTCCTTTACCACCTGCGCCGTGACATACTCCACAATGGATATTATATAATCTCCTGCTCAGTTCTGCATTTTCCGGATTTTGTCCGATCGGGTTTTGTAATCGGTTAGCCATTACAGAATCTTCTATCTCCATCACATAGCCGGTTACCGGAACAGTGCCTTCGACAGGGTTACGTGGCGATTCCTGCGGTTTATATGACGGCTGGTCATGCATATCGGTACGATAATAATAATCACCCGCTCTTCCGTCATCGTGCCGGCAGCCGGATAGTAGTACCATTATTCCAAGTACAAGTAATATGCTGCTATAAATTTTTGTCATCAGTCAATCATCGATTAATCTACAAATTGCTTCTTTTGAGGGACTTCCTCGATCTTTTTATGTAACTCAATTGCACCGGTTTTATTCAAAAGGTTCTCCACCGCATCCAGCTCACCCGTATCGCCGTAATATTGGATGGCAAAGTGATCGCTGGAAAGACGTTCATCGTATGCATCTTTTATAACAAACTCAGGTAAACGGGCATTGAAAAACAGACCGGCAATAGTTGCTAAAGCGCCGAATAATATAGTCAAGATATACGCGATAATTCCATACGGTGGAATTGATATATATGGTTTCCCGCCAACTATTAACGGATACGATTCGGTCGCGTAATACGTTAACGCCCAGCCGAGTGTAAAACCAAATAAGCCCCCGATAAGTGTAAAAACCCTTACCGGACTTGGTTTCGGATGCAGTTCATGCTCTATATCATGATGCGGTACGGGTGAAATTACCGAGAATCTTTTCTTACCTTCCTTCTTCAAGACCCGGATTCCATCAATCAATTCATCGATAGTTGCGTACACGCCGAGTATATGTGGTCCTTTGTATGCGCTCATATAATGGTTAATTAATACGATTGTCTATTATCTTCGCTGTTATTGATTTCAAGTAGCACCTGTCACACGGCATATCAACTGTTAATTAGTTATCATTGAAATAAAAAAACTGTAAATGACAAACTATTTTTTCCGTGGCGGTTCAATAACTTCCTTTACCTCCCAGTTCGACACAACCGGTAGAATTTTAGAGAACACCAGGAACAAGAAAAAGAATAAAGAAAAACTACCGATTATAATGTACACCTCTGTTATCGTTAGCTCGTGAAAACCCCATGCAAACGGATTAAATTCATGACTGAGGGAAGTAATAATAATCACAAACCGCTCGAGCCACATACCTATTGATACCCCGACCGAAACAAATATCAACCAGAATGTACTTGTTCTGTATTTATGTGACCAGAACAACATCGGCAGGATAAAATTAAACAGGAAGAGCCCCCAGAAGCTCCACCAATAGGTACCGAAAGCCCGGAATAGAAATACATCACGTTTATAAATATCACCGCCATACCACGCCATAAAGAACTCTATTACATAGGCAAATCCGACAACAAAAGCGGTGAAAATCATGAGTTTGGCAAGACTTGCCAGATGGTGGTCGGTAATATACTCTTTGAGAGCAAACCACTTTCGCATCGGGATAAGCAGCAAGATCACCATCGCAAGTCCGGAATGAATTGCTCCCGCGACAAAATACGGTGCAAATATTGTATCGTGCCATCCCGGGACAACGCTCATGGCAAAATCCCACGATACGATACTATGGACTGAAATAACCAGCGGTGTTGCAAGGGCAGCCAGAAATACATAGGCCGCGGTATAGTGACGCCACTGTTGATCGGTTCCACGCCATCCCAGTGCAAGCAAACCGTATACTTTCTTCTTCCAACCCTTAAATTTATCACGGAGGATTGCAACATCAGGCATCATTCCGAGAATAAAGAAAGTCGAACTTACAGTAAGATAGGTAAACACCGCAAATAAATCCCATACAAGCGGCGATTTAAAGTTCGGAAACATTTCACCCATTTGTGGTATCGGCAACATCCAGTAAAACACCCAGGGACGACCGAGGTGAATGAGCGGAAACAGGCCGGCTACCATCAGCGCAAAAACCGTCACCGCTTCAGCACTCCGGTATACTGGCGCCCGCCATCGGACTCTGAATAAAAATAAAATCGCCGAGATGAGTGTTCCCGAGTGAGCAATACCCACCCAGAATACAAAGGTTGTAATATATAACGCCCAGCCAACCGGATTGTTCTTACCTGACATTCCCATACCATAATAAATCTGACTTCCCCAACCGTAAGCACCAATCAACAACCCAATCGAAAGAATGAATAAAGCTATCCAGTACCCTTTCGACGGCGACTTGAGCGTGTTTAACAGATCGGCATCTGTTTTAGTATATGATAGTTTATATGACGAAGGCATAATTAATTGTCAACTGTTTCTTCAACAACATCTTGTAAATAGACTACAGCGGGTTGTGTATTTAATTCATGCAATACACGATATCCGCGCGGTTTGTTACGCTCACGTAATTGGTTCACCCTGCTTTCGGGATCCTTCAGGTCACCAAAGACAATCGCATCAGTCGGACACGTTTGCTGGCAGGCAGGAACAACATCACCGTCACGTATTTCACGTCCCTCAAGCCGTGCTTCCTGTCGTGCGCCGGTAATACGCTGTACACAGAATGTACATTTTTCCATAACCCCTTTTGTGCGTACCGTGACATCGGGGTTTAACTGCCAGTTCAACGGTGATGGAAAATCATAATCCCACCAGTTAAACCGCCTTACTTTGTATGGACAGTTGTTTGAGCAATATCGTGTTCCGATACACCTGTTGTAAACCTGTGCATTCAATCCCTCGGGTGTATGATACGCCGCAAACACCGGGCAAACCGGTTCACACGGCGCAGCCGTACAATGCTGGCACAACATCGGGAGAAAACGCCCGTTCGTGGCATCTTCACGTGCATCAAAGAATCGTTGAATCTGTATCCAGCTTAATTCACGTCCGCGACGTACGTCTTCTTTACCGACTACCGGGATATTATTCTCCGAATAGCATGCCGTGACACAAGCACTGCACCCTATACACTTGTTGAGGTCTATAGTCATTCCCCATCGATGCTCGGGATACTCATGCGGATCATATATCTGTGGATACTCTTTTTTGGGTTCCCGGTTTGAATTACGGATCAATTCTTCAACCGAGACAACCTGGAGAAACGGACGTTCATTCTGATAATCGCTGCCGGCAACATTAGCAATTCGTAAAGGTTCACGTTTATTTATAACCGAAACCTCCAACCCTGACCACCGTATACTGCCGGTGGTATCGGTAGGACTTGCCGATAACAATTGCAGAGGATTGGCACCGTTATTTTCTGCATATCTGCCGTATTCTGTATGTCCCTGACCCACCGGAATAGCAACGACACCCGGTTGTATTCCCTCATATACATATGCAGGTAATTCAATGACACCGTATGAAGAGCGTACTTCGATTTTGTGACCATTTCGGACACCAAGCTGCTCCGCATCCTCCGGGTGTATCTCGACCCAATTTTCCCATGTCATTTGTGTCATCGGATCTGGTACTTCCTGTAACCACGGTCTGTTTGCACCACGGCCATCATAATGATTCAACGATGGATAGGTAACTAATTGAAAGCCGTCACGAGTTGATGGATCACTATCCTTTAATTCTTCAAGCGCCTGTTTAGCGAGTCCGGTGTTTAGCTGGAAGCTAATCGTTTGTGTATCGGTAAACCTGCCGCCATTTGCAAGCGAACCCACCCAGAACTCTTCAAAGTCAGCATCCGGAGCAAACCTCTGGTGGTGTTCGCGCCAACGCTCTTTTACATAATCATAAAACGATGTATCGTTGTCACCATTATTTATTTTTGCCTTTAAGGAAAGCAGGATGTCACCTGCCATCCTTGTGTTAAAGACCGGCTTCATTGACGGTTGCATTAAGCCATACACGCCGTTGGACGGCTCGTAATCGCCCCAACTCTCGAGCGGTGAATTTACCGGTAAAATTATATCTGCTTGTGCGGATGTTTCATCGAAATATGACGAGAGGGCAATTTTAAGATCAACCCGTTCAAGTGCTGCATTGAAACCCGAAACCTCCGGCATAGTAAACGATGGGTTTGAGTCGTATATAAATAAAAGCGATACATCTCCCTGTTCCATCGATCTCACAAAACGATTCAGCGTAGCATATGAATCAACCCGTTCAAGATGATCAGTCTGCTCAAACAACACTGTCCTTCCAATATTACCGCACACATAATTCAACAGGTGTACCGCAGCGACGGTAAGCGCATTGTTAGTACCGTCAAGGGATGGATTTCCTGCAACAGCGACACCAGGATTAGCGGCGGCAAATGTTCGGGCAAGCTTTTCTACTTTTTCAAAAGAAATCCCTGTCCTGTTTTCAATTTCCCGCGGAAAATAATCCTCAACAACAGCCCTGATATGATTTATCTGGGCACGTGCTATACCGCGTGTAAGGTTTTCATGAACTATAGTATGTACCATACCAAGGGCGAGTAAGTATTCCTGCCCCGGTTTTACTTTTATAAACTCATCGGCATTGGTTGCGGTCATTGAAAGCCGCGGGCCTACGTGCAGGAACGGAACCATCCGGTTATTTTCCAGTTCCCTGGTTTGGCCGAATTCACGTGCGTGTTTTACGGGCGACATCCATGTTTCGAGAAAATCCGATCCAAACGATATAATATACCGTGCTTCGCTAAACTTATAATTCGGTATTTTCTCTACATTGAAAACGGTGTCACTTGCTTTCTTTACTCCCTCATAGCCGAAGGGCTCATAATTAATACGCCGTGTTGAACCTACTGTATTCAGAAATTCTTCAATTAATGCATCGAGACTCCCGGTTTGATGGGAATTGATAAAAGCGATACTATCACTGCGTCCCTCATCAATTAACTCTTTAATCTTATCTGCAATTAGCTCCTGAACATCATCCCAGTCGATACGTTCCCATCTACCGTCGCGTTTGCGGCGGGGTTGTTGTATCCGGTCAGGATTATACAAACCCTGCAATGCAGCATGCCCGCGTGAACAAAGCTTACCTTCACTGACGGGATGTACCGGATTTCCCTCAACTTTTACAGCCCTGCCATCGCGAACACGAACGTGCACTCCGCAACCGGCAGGACACTCACGGCATACACTTGCATACCATACTGCTTTCCCGGGTTGTATCTCCTCATGTGGAATGACATACGGTATCAGATTACGTGGTTGCTGCCGTGTACAGCCGGGCAGCGCTGTTGCCACCGATGCCGCTCCAAGTAGTTTTACAAAATCTCGACGTTTAATTTCCATATCAGTAATTTAAAATCTGGCCTTATTTACTTTAGCTATAACTTTTATCTGTGACAGATCAAACAATCTTTACTTGCTTCATAGGTATCGTGGCAATCCACACACCACGTCATACTGTGCAGGTGCGGTGTGGGCAGTAATTCATCTTTCTGACCGACGTCACCGTGGCAGGTTTCACACGATATACCTTCACTCACATGCGGATAGTGATTGAAATATACAAAATCTGCTACGACATTGACGCGCTTCCATCGAATTGGTTCACCACGCTCCCATATATCACGAAGCTTCATGATCTCCGGTTCTGTGGCCGCCACAAGCTGATGGCATCCCATACAGGTCTGCACCGACGGTATTCCGGCAACCGCTCCGGTACGGACACCACTGTGACAGTATTCACAGTCAATTTTATATTCACCTACGTGAACCTTATGACTGAAATCAATCGGTTGCCTCGGGTGTGTAGGTTGCCGTTCACACCCGACAATAAAAAGTAAAACTGTAAAACCAATAAACAGGATTATATAGAAAGGATATAAAATGTTTTGAGTCATTACTCTTCGTCCATTAATGCTTGAAGTTCTGATGCACGCCAGCGTCCTCTTCCCTCGTGTTCTTCACGAATCTCAGCAACACGATCGGGTTCAATTTCAGGGGCATCGTTTCCCCATGAGGTACGGATATAATTCACAACCGCTGCAATCTCTTTATCATCGAGCCGGTGTTCGAATGGATCCATAATTTCATTATATGTCTCACCGAGGACTTCCATCGGTCCTTCGACACCGAATAAAACAATTCGTGCGGGGGTTTCTGCATCCTGAATGACCCATTCCGAGTCGACCAGCGGGGGATATCTTCCGGGTGCGCCCATTCCGTCGGAGCCATGGCAAGGCTGACATAGACCTGCATACAATTGATCACCCCGTACTTCGCGTTCCACACGTTCATCGGCAAGGCGGGGCGGCATTTCGACTTCGTGCGCAGTGGTCCCGAACGTGCCGCTATACTTTCCAAGATAAAAACCCATCGCAAACAGTACCAGAACGCTGATCGTCCACACCCACCAGGGGGTTGGCTCAAATCCCTCATCCGGTTCACCTTTTTCACGTGATACTATTTGATCGTGTATATTATAAACATCCGATTCATCCGACTCTGCCTCATCTCGAAATGCATCCTTAGATTCAAGCTCATCTTTTTTCGGATCGTTCTGATTTTCAGGATTATTATTCTTCTTCGTCATTGTCTACTACTCTTTGTGGAGAATCATATGATCTATCTAAGCTTAACAAATATTCAACAAGTGCTTCGGCTTCGCGTGTGGCAACTACGACCTTTCCTTCAGGGACTCTGTCTTCCGGCAGATCGAGTACAAACTCATCCGGTCCTGCAGAGCGCTTTACCTCGAATAACCACGGATACGGGGGCATCGTCGACCCCTCAACAACGAGTCTCGGATCGTAGAGATGTTCCATGTGCCACGAAACACTTGTTTGCCGGACACCAATGTTCATTAAATCCGGACCGGTTCGCATCGTGCCGAGCAAGTGAGGTCGATCGAAAACATAATCAGCCGGTACTGAAGGGCGTCCCCACAATCGCTCTTGATCCGCTCCAAATCCCTCGGGCCGCACCTGTTGACTGTGGCAATAGACACATCCTTCCCGGATATAAATTTGTCTGCCGAAAGCTTCTTCAGCAGTATATCGCTCAAGTTCATCGGGAGGATCGATTTCGGAGATCATAATATCCGGTATGCCGACAAGCGCTGCCCAGCCAAGCAGGAGCGTTGCAAGTACACCAAAGAAAAAAACAAATGATCTTATGAACATCATACGGCAGATTCCTCCTCGGGTTTTTTGAACCACGGCGGTGCAAATCGCCGGGGCCCTGCCCGTTTTACCATGAGTGCGAAATGATATATAAAAATCAGATGGCCAACCACCATCATTGTACCGCCAAGACTACGCAGGTAAAGGTATGGTATTGTGTTGAGCACCGATTCCATAAAATCTTTATCGGGATTATTCATATCAAGTCCTTGATACCATCCGCCGATAGTTAATGCAACGACGTATATGATAACACCGATCGCTGTTAACCAGAAATGCCACTTCACCAGGCTCGGATACGGCCATTCCCACTTTGAAAGGCGCGGCATTATATAATATATCCCACCGAACAGGATCATCGTTGAAAATGCATACACGCCAAGATGTGCATGGCCTACCGTGTAGTGTGTAAAGTGCGTTATTTCATTGATCGACCGCAACGCCATCCCCGATCCCTGTAAACTCACCGCGGTATACGCCATTGCACCAAAGACGGTGAATCGAAGTGTCGGGCTGAACTTTAACATATGGAAATGTTTGAAGGTCGTCATATGATGATTGACTGCAACGGCAAGCACAGGGATTACCATCATAACACTTGCCACTATCGATACAGTGACCAACCATGTGGGCAGCGGTCCACCGATGAGGTGATGGATACCGTTCCAGTTATAGAAAAGTGCAAACGACCAGAATCCGAGCAAGCTGAGATAATAACTGTAAATGGGACGGCCGATAACTTTGGGAAGAAAATAATATGCCATGGCCAGACCGATCGGTGTCACCCAGACGGTGAGCAGGTTGTGCCCATACCACCAATTCATACCTGCTTCTACGACTCCCTGATAGTGTCCGAAGTTTGCGGTAAGATACAGCAGCGGGAACCACACCACCGATGCAAGTATATACCACAAACTCACATAAATATGATTTACCTTACGGTGAATAAAGGTTTTCAGGATCGGCAGTGCAAAGAAAACAAACCCGAGTGCAATTATAAACCCTGCGATCCGGGGAAATTCAAGCCATTCCATACCGCGGCTGTATCCGAATATAATTGCTCCGGTACCATATGCAACGCCGATATTCCACAATAAAACGGAAATAAATAACATCCATCCCCATTTTATGGGTATGCGTGTTAACCGGGATGTCATCCATAAGAGGGCACCTGCGCCGGCAAGTGAGACCCAGCCATATGCCACTGTGTTAAGATGAGCAGGCCTGATCCTGCCAAATGTCAAGACAGCATATTCACCAAGCCAGTCGGGCCAATGCATTTTGTATGACGCGATAAGGCCGAAGATTGAGCCGAGTAATAACCAGAAAAGTGAGGTTGCAAAGAAGAGAGCTACCGCACTTGCAAGAGATTCGTCAATTTTTACACGAAGCTCTGTATCGTCCATTAAATCTGACTGGTGGAACGCTTTCGCGCGTTCTGTTGCATCATTGCTTTTTGTTTTGCTTTCTGGAGTCATCGAACATTACATCCTGTGGTTTACCAACGGGTTCATCGTTATCGAAAATGGTATACGCCCCCTCATTAAGATCTCGAATTGAGAATTGCTTACGACGAACTGCCCAATAAAACGCAGCGAGAGCAATCGAGGCAGCTATAACGGCTACAAGTACAACAAGAAGTGCCGCTAAAGGGAGATTCATGATTAATTACTACTCTACAAGCTTTTGGTATGTTTACGTTTTTGATTAGAAAAATGTAAGAAAAACATAGATTATTTGCAATAATAAAACGATATAAAATATAAAATTTTGAGACTGCTCCGAAAATTGATGTTGTTATTTTTAGCCGCGAATTGTACGGAATTTTTGGGTAACAGCAGGATGTAAGTTTGTATCCGTGTAATCAGTAACCTTTTGGAGCACACTCATTTTTTTTACATAATCAATCGATCAATGAGGGAGCGTCGGATCGGTTCCATTGGACGATTTGACATTTAAATCATCGCCGAAGTAAACTGTTTGACTCGGAAATGCAAAGCTTAAGCCGAGTTCGTGAACTATGTTCATAATCCCGATATTCATTTCCTGACGGATATGCATGTAATCTTTCCAGGCAGTCACGGTAGTAAAGTAGTACACAAATATATCAAGTGATGACGGTCCGAAATCGGTAAATGCTACGATCATATAGTCTTGATTTATTTTCGGGTGATTTTGCAATAATTGATATATTCTTTTTGTCAGATCATCGACTTTTTCCGGCGGGCTGTCGTACTGCACACCGATGGTCATTCGCACACGGCGCTTCGGCATTACCGACCAATTCTCGATTATCTCGGAGGTGAGCATTTTGTTGGGTATAACCTTGATCGACTTTGCCCACGTCCGTACCCGTGTCGAGCGAAAACCGATGCTCTCGACATCGCCGTCGACATCATGGAATTGCACCCAATCTCCTACTTTAAATGGCTTATCGGTAAACATAACCAGCGTCCCGAAGATATTCGACACCGTCTCCTGCGCAGCCAGCGCAATTGCAAGTCCGCCGATCCCCAAGCCGGCTATCAGACTGCTCACTTCATAGCCGGTATTTTGTAAAATTAGAATACCACCGATTAAAATGACTGCAACCTGCATAGTGCTTTTAATAATCGGCACAAATTGAGTCGCCAACGATTCATCGGAGCGTGCCATTAAATCACGCAAAACTTCGGTTACCGGTGTAGATAAACGGAATGCAATCCAGACCACGATCACAGCGAGGGTAACACGCAATGCTTCGGCGAAAAATTGACTGATCGGCAACTCGACGATCGACGTCGCAATAATTATACCGTATAATATAATAAGCAGGTTAACCGGAGGAATGATCGCACGGACAATAATATCATCGTACCTGAATTTGGTCTTTGAAACAAAGGTGAGGATGCTTTTACTGATAAACCGGTCAAATATTTTCCGGAATACCAACGCAATGAAAATAATGCCGACGGCTATCAGATAACGGACGACTGGAATTCCGAACAATTCGTATTGAAAATATTCACTCATATTCAATAATTATTAAGATCGATTTTAAAACAGACAGGGTTAACAAACTTTTCGGGTTCGTTAACCCTGCCCTGCAATTTTATTCGGTATGATATTTAAACGAAATACGTACTTTTACCCGGTATGCCATCACTTTACCGTCCTCCATTTTCATATCGAGTTCCGAAACTTCTGCAACTCGAATATCCCGAAGTGACTTTGATGCTGTTTCAACGGCAGATTTGGCTGCATCCTCCCACGATGTCTGGCTCGTACCGATTAATTCGATTATTTTATAGACACTGTTTGACATAGCATCCTCCATAGTTTAATTGAACGGTAACTGATTAACTGGATTTCGTAAGTTACAAAATCAAACACTGAAATACCACTATCACTTATTTGCCAATCTAATAGCAGTTACATAACCGATCCGGGCAATATCTTCCATGACGCTCGGATTCATACGATAGATTGTATCACCTGTGGTATGATATTTAATGTGCGGACCGTTCGATACAAAATACAGCACCGGTATACCCTGAGCGTGGAACGCTGCGTGATCACTTCCGCGTACGCCAATATCCCGTATCGGGAAAAACGATTGAACAGTTTGAATATAGGTATCAGTATCTTCGACAAGCTCTCGTAAATCGGGATGATCGGCACTGTAACCACAGAAAGTACCATCTCCTGCGCCCACCATATCGAAATTAATCATGTTGACAATGGTTGGAAACCGTTCTGGAAAATTATCAACGAGGTACCGCGCTCCGATCAAGCCCATCTCCTCACCACCAAATAGTGCAAACATAACCGGCCGTTCGGGTTGTATGTCATTTTCTGCAAACGCTCGTGCAATCTCGGTAACAACCGCACTCCCGCTTGCATTATCGTCGGCGCCCGGAAATAAAAGTCCCATATGCGTACCGCAATGATCGAGATGTGCTCCAATAACAATGACTTCGTCACGAAGCTCCGGATTACTACCCTCTACATATCCGGCTACGTTATAGCCGGTTCCCTCGGGATAATGTGTCGATGCAACCTGAATACGCACCTGGGATTCTAACGGAAATGAAATAGGCCGTTTGTATTGTAATAAATCCTGCCGGAGTGTAGCAGTATCAAATCCCCGTTCACCCAACAATTTATCAGCGACATCATAGCTGATCTTTACAGGTGTAAATCCTTCTATCCAATCGCCGTTGGGATTAGCAATCGGTTCTTCATAAATATATATCAATCCGAGGGCTCCCTCGTCTTTTGCCCGCTGCATTCGCGTCCGGTGCTCGTCATGATATTGAAATCGCCTGTCCTGTGGATCGGGCGTACCCCTGAAGCACATCACAAACTTACCTTCGACATCAACGCCGAAGTAATCATCATAACCGATATCAGATGCGTGAATTCCCCAACCCACAAAAACCACTTCCGCCGTCCGGTCTGCCGTATCGCTATACAAAAGCGGCAGAAAATCCGTTTCCGGTTTAAGTTCTTCCTCACGAAAACCTGATTCCTCTTCTTCATCAACAATATGCACCGACATCGATGCATCGTTAATGATAGTATACTGCACAGGAAACGGAAGCAAATAATTATCATCATTCCCGGCCGGCATTAATCCCCACTCTTCAAACATGTCTGCAACCCATGCAGCGGCATCGGTAAAGCCCTGATGACCGGTGTGACGGCCCTGAAACTCCTCCGACGCTAAGCGATCAAGTGTCTCATAAATAGAAAAACCTTGTATGGTCTCTGCACCTTCAGGCAGCGTTTGACTTACTGCCGGCACCGAGACAAAAATACAAAGGAAAACTAAAAGTAATAATCTATACATACCATACTCCGTTAGTTTCGGTTTATTTGAAAAAAACACCACTAATCGATGATTCCATCATTACATCTTACTCTTCCTCAACCTCATCACCGTTCACCTTATACCGTTTAATTTTTTGTGTGGTTGTTTTTTCGAATTCTTTATCGCGAATATGAAACTTTCGTATTCGTTTATAAGATGATAACTGTTTGTTGGTATCTTCTACCTCTTTTGCTATTATACCGTGTATTAAATCCTTGGTGATTTTAACGTCTTTTTTCTCGGCATATTCTATAAACGTTTCACTGTCGGCAACTATCTTAGCCGTAATTACTTCTTTTTCTTTATCATCTTCTTCACCGTATACAAGCGATTCCATTACAAACGGGCTACGATTGAGAATGTCTTCAACCTCCTCGGGGAATACATTTTTACCGTTACTCGCGATGATAACATTCTTCTTCCGCCCGCAGATATGTAAAAATCCATCCTCATCGAAATATCCGAGATCTCCGGTTTTAAACCATTCTCCCTCCATCACCTGATTTGTAAGCTCCTCATTTTTATAATAACCCAGCATAACATTCGGCCCCTTCGCCCATATCTCGCCGACGCCTTCTGCATCGGGATCATTAATTTTCAGCTCGACACCGGGCATCGTCAAACCGGCAGCATCATCCTTGTAATAATAAAGCCGGTTAAGCGCAACGATCGGAGCGGTTTCGGTAAGACCGTAGCCCTGGAGGAACGTGAATCCAAATTCACGCAATCCTTTTGCAACGAGAGGATCCGGTGCGGCACCGCCGGCTATAAAAATACGTACAGCGCCACCGAATTTATTATGCAATTCTTTAAACAGTTTTTTCTTCGTTCCCTGAAGGCCCGCTTTTTCCAACACATCTGTGATTTTCACCATCGGCCCGATAAGTACTTTTTTTGCCGCTTTTTCATTAATCCCACGCTGAATTGCCTTAAACATCTTATCGTACAATAACGGTACACCAAGTAATATCGTCGCTTTCACCTGCTGCAGGTCATCAACTATTGTTTTCAGCGAGCGGGCGTAGTGTACTGAACTTCCGCAATAAAGCGGACATAAAAATCCACAGGTACATTCATACGTATGATGCATCGGCAGCACCGACAGAAACCTGTCATTTTCATCGATAAGGATCATCGATACCATTGCCATTAAATTTGCTGCCAGATTTTTTTGAGACAGCATCACACCCTTTGCCCTGCCAAGCGATCCGGAAGTAAAAATTATTTCGGCAAGCTCTTCGGGATTTATTTTTGGCAACGAATCCATTCCGTCGCGTTCGGCACCTGCAATTAATTCCGGCATCGACAGAAAAACACTGTTTGCCTTGGGTAAATCCATATTTATATAATGCTTGAGCTTTTTCAATGCATGATGCTTTTCTTTGAATATCGAATTAAAGGATTCTGAAAAAACGATGACAGAAGCATCTGATTCGTGGATGATGTTTAATATCTCATTCGTATTGAGATTTTTATCGATCGGTACGATAACGTGATTAAAACACATTGCAGTCAGATAGGTAATACCCCACTGAACACGATTCTCACCGATAACAGCAATATGACTTCGTTCTTTTACACCGAGTTTCTTGAGTGCATTGCCAAACCGCAATATCGTATCGAGTAATGCATCGTAAGAGACACGCTTAATTGGTGTGTCGTTCAGATCTTCGAGTGCGAGTTTGGGACCGAATTTTTTTGCGGATTGCAGGACCATATCCTGAATCGAAGTAATCTTCGGTACGTCGTAGAGTTCATAGTTTTTCATGGTTTATTCATATCATTTGTTCTTGGTTTGAGGTTTGTTTATAGGAATAACATCTTTATAATTGTTATGGATACAGGAAATATTGGTTGATGGTTATAACTATGCTATAATCCGGCATCAGTAACCATCGACCACCAACCATTCACTGCTTCAACCTATCTCCTCTTCCCTACCTCAAGTTCATAGACAATTCGATCGGCATCGTACATATACCGGAGTGCTTCGAGAATACCTTCGGAATGAACCGACACTGCGCGGTTATACTCCTCGGCAAATATAAAATCACCCGGTAAACTTTCAATATTGCCATCGAATACAAGACCGACTACCTCAAGATCAGTATTGATCACAGGACTACCCGAATTACCGCCGATGATATCATTTGTCGAGACGAAATTAACCGGTGTGCTCATGTTGAATTCACCGGGTGGTGTCCTCCACTGGTCAGGCAACGCCCAGGGATGTTCTCTGCCATGCGAATAGTATCGATCATACAGGCCGTAAAACGTGGTATACGGCGGCGCAATGGTGCCGTTATATTCATATGTTTTCACCACGCCATCGGCAATACGAAGTGTGAATGTTGCATCGGGCGGAATGGATGTTCCGTAAATTTCATACAACGCTTTTCCGAGGTGCTGTACCTGTGCCGATTCGCGTGATTGAAGACGGCCGTACTCACCCCGCAATGATGATAAACGGTCCGTTGTATTGTTTACAAATTGTATAAAAGGATCCGGGTATTGCAGAATTGTTTCAGGATCTCTGGTTAACAATTGTTCTGTATCTTCTCTGCTTGTCAGAATTGAGTTCTCCACAAGAGCAGCAGCGGCCGATTCGGGAGACTGCCCTGCAAGAAGCGGTTCAACAGCCGGATCGTTTTCGCCGAGTACCGATTTCATAAATGCGAGCTGAGTTGTCAGCACCCGTTCTTCAAGCGGAATGTCAAGGCCATCAGCAGGGTAAACTGCTTTTCGGGTATCCTCGATATTTTCTTCCTGATATTTTTCCTGCCGTTCGTCATCCGGAAGGTTCACCTGACGGGCATATTCGATGATGTCTGCAGCTAATCCAAAATATGCCGATCTTCCCAGACCCCGGACAGAGAGTGCCTGAGTTTCTTCAAATATTTCCCGTTTCTCCTGTTGTAATCCTGCAATCCCTTCCCATACACTTCCG
The DNA here is from genome assembly GCA_003568415.1 of Ignavibacteriales bacterium. GTDB lineage: Bacteria > Bacteroidota > Ignavibacteria > T3Sed10-11 > T3Sed10-11 > T3Sed10-11. The sequence continues at coordinate 5,401 of PWXV01000011.1, read as the reverse complement.
TACTCATCGTGAAGGTATGCGCGTTCGGCGATCTGTTCCTGAAATCTGTTTTCAAAATATACTTTGCGTCCCATTAGTTCGGGATCATGTAACCCTCGAAGGATACCCCGGTATGCTTTCTGGGAATTTTCGAGTCCGAACAATCTGGTCTCATACTCGGGTTTCTTTTCGGGATACTCCCGTATATGGGCAGAATATACTTCAACCATATCATCGAGGAGGTTCATGATAAACGGATATTGTTTATCACGGTTAAATTTCAACTGTTCGACAGTCAGCAGCCGGCTTGTTCTGCCGGGATTTCCGGTCACGAAAACAGCATCCCCTTCACGGGCACCGCCGCTGCTCCATTGAAAATAATATTCGGGGTTATACGGATTACCCTCTTCATCATACACCCGCATAAAGGTAACATCCAGATTATAGCGCGGATAGGTAAAGTTATCCGGATCACCGCCGAAAAATCCTATTACCGACTCAGGAGCATAGACCATTCGTACATCGTCATACCGTTTGTAACCGTACAATGCATACCTGCCGCCATTATAAAATGTCACGACATCGCACGATAGCCCTGTTTCCTCTTCACATGCGTCTTCAATCTCCTGCATTTTTATCCGGCGTAATTGAACACGCTCCTCATCGGTTTCTCCTGATTCAAATGCCGATATCACCTCATCGGTAACATCCTCAATGAGGACAAGCTGGTCGAGATATAATCCATCAACTTTACGTTCATCATCGAGAGCACTTGCAAAGAAACCATTATCGAGTAACCGCTCATCTTCAAGTTCGACAGTCTCAAGAGCTCCGAGAGCACAGTGGTGATTCGTCATCACAAGTCCGTCACCCGACACAAAGGACGCCGAGCAATTGGGTAAACGCAACGATGCAAGTCGTGCGTGGCGGAACCATTCATCGGTCGGAGTAAAATTATATGTCTCTTCAAAGTATTCTATCGGCGGGAAATCAAACGTCCACATTCTTCCGGAATCAAATTGGCCGGCGGGAACAGGTTCAATAACCGGTTCCCGGGGTGTTTCATAGACGACTTCTGTTGTCGTACCACACCCGGTAATGAACGCTACCGATACAATAAGTATTATTGGTAGTAATCGGGGAGTTACTGCTTTCATAATTATACCTCGGTTGGTTGCAAATACAGGTAGTGAAAATTTATTTAATATACTGTGAATAAAACTGAGTTTCAATCAAACGGAGTAACTATTTAGGATCGCAGTGTCTTTTATGGGTTTCATATCTGCTATTATAATCCAAACGACACATACACAAACACCGCACGATCGATAAAATTGCCGATTGGTATCCTCCGGTATGGTTCATTGAAGAAATTCTGTGCCTGAATACTCACTTCCAATCCGTTTGCAAAATAAAATTTCTCAAATCTGCGGCTCACCGACATATCTAAAATAGTCGCAGATCTGATTGTTCCGTCAAAGCCTGCACCTTCAAAAGCATCATCCTCAGGCGCAAGAATAAATTCTTCCCAGACAGTACTGCCTGTATAGGTCAACGATACATCAAATACCACATCAAGCGGCAGCAGAAATTCAAATGCATGAATATTCTTATATCGCGGTAGGGATCGAATCTCCGCATTATCAATGTATTGATGTTCCGAAGAGATACGGAGAAAACCGACCGGTTTCACATCGAGCTGGAGCGTAATACCCGGCACAAATCTATGGCCGTTGTTACCATAGTTTGCCGACCGGAGCAGCTCACCTGTATCTGCGGGACGATATGATCGAGTTGCAATTTGCATCAGTTGGTTTTCTGTCCACCGGCCAAACAATTCTGCAGAAACAGTGAGATGGTTGTTAGTCTGTGAATAACCCGCTTTTATTTCATGCACACGTTCGGGATCCAGATCCGGATTACCGCTAATTTCAAACTCGCCCGATTCATCAGTATTATCAATCGAGCGTTCTGTAAAAAAATATCCGTATTGTTCCAGGTAATCCGGGAAATATGCCGCTGTACCGAATAGTGTATATAGCTTACTGCTGCTGCCGGTCCGATACTCTAACAATAATTCACCCGATAGTTCAGGTGAGTACTCATATTGTGAATCGATTCGAATTCCGGCCGAAGAGAACAACCGATTGGCAGCGTAATTAAAATCTATACCGAATCCCCAATGGATGGCACTTACATTCTGCAATAAAACCGGTTGTCTGCGCGGATGATCATCAGAACGATCGATGGCATTTATAAGACCCGCATATGATGATACTGTTACATCAATCGCATCGCTTAAACTGATATCAAATTTGGGATACAGCATCCACTCGGTTGTGCGGAGCGATGTCGGCAATGAACCGGTGATCTGCTTCGTCCACACAAATGATTCATCCCTAACCAGTGCGATTGTGAAACCGGAGGATGTATCAGTATACCGGATGCGTCCGGTATTACTGATGTTTGTGTAATGATTAAACAGAGAAGTGAATGGCGACATTTCCCAGCCAAAAAGATTGATACCTGCAGCAAAAAAATCGATTGTGCGGTTCTCATCTATAATGTACCGCACCTCACCGATTACCTTGACCTGTCGATTCTGACGGTTCAGGAGCTCACGGTTGTATTGACCGATTATGCCATCGTTTACCGATCCCGTGGAAAAATAAAAGAAGCCGCCACCCGACAGACGATATGCCCAGTTATTGTTTTTGTTCGATATCGATAAGGCAAAAGACGGACCGACCTTGTTCTTATTTATATGTCTCTCGTCGGGGCGGGAGAAGATGTGTATTAACGGATCACCGGTTTCGCTGCCGGTAAACAGTCGTGTATCAATAGAAAACGAATCGGGTATTTCACTTCGTACAAAATCAATCGTTCCACCTGAAACCGGTCCCGATTGTATAACTCCAACGCCGGTTTTTGCAACCAGCGTATCGATGGTTACCAGATCGACGGGAACAAGATCAATCGACTGCATCCCGAACGGATACCCATTATACGGCAATCCATCAAGGGTGATAACCGTACGGGGTGAAGCCCAGCTTCCGATACCGGTAACATTAAACAATGGCAGGAATCGCGATGCAGATAATTTCTGAAAATGTATAGTGTTATAAAAAGCATTGCTCGCACGTTGTTTATTCAGTGACGGTAGTATTGTTTTCTCAACAACGGCATCCCCACCGGACCAAACAGTCTGCAGAGAACAGAGAATGATGCTCAACATTACAGATAAATACTTCAATGCCTTCATAAACTGTAACTGTACCTTACCATAGATAAACATAAATCCCGCTCAACCAGATGGGAATCTGATCGGGATAACTAAAAATAGAACTATATCTTGTATACAGATCAAACCTCGGTATAGTGCCGAATTGAAAACTCATTCCAATCTCACCATGCATAGCGACCTCCGATTCAATATAGTTAGAGCCAAGTCGCTCGGCCGGTGTTCCTCTGAAGATAAACGTAAAGTTATCTCCCCCGATACCCAGCAATCCTTTTATCCTGGAAGAGAATGGTATCTCATAATGAATGCTGCCGCTTACATTAATAAGCCAGATGTGCGGTATACTTTTTCCATCGGTATTATCTGCGGGCGTGTAATAACTCACTGTGAGCGTTCCCATTAAATAAACGCGATCCATCACCTCATATCTGCCGAGACCACCGATTGCTGCACTATTGCTCCAGTATGTTCCAAAGTCACCTATGGGTATTTGATAATTCGCTGTAACGCCGAATGATGCCCGTTCCCAATCGATTTCTCCTGCATAGACGCAATGTGACAACAATAACGAAAATAAAATTACAAACAGATGTTTCATGCCATTACAAATTTTATTGAAATTTCAAGGAATAGGATCGTTTAAAAATGTACGGGATTCTTTTGTCGGGAGCAAAAAAATGCCCATCACCATGTGTAGGTACCATCATCATTTCCAGGACGTAAGGAGGTTTGTGTCCTGAATATTTATAGGTTTCACGGTGATGGGCACTCTCTCTGTAATCTGTAGATTCCCGGGTAATTACTATTTTAGACGCAACACTCTCTAAAAAGTTTCGTAAAATTTAAAAATTTCAGGTATTAATGGGGTGCCGTTGATTTACGCCTTATCCGGCCGATGCCCCAAACTATAATAATTCCTACCAGAATGATACCTGCAACCGGAATAAATATCGCTAAACCGGATAGCAGTGTCGCACCACCAAGTTCTGCCGTCGATACGGCCGGATTGGCTACACCTCCCGTTGTAGTGGTAGATGCCAGCCGCGTTACTCCGGTTATTGACTGAACGGTCGCAGCAATACCGCCGCCGGCAATGATTGCAAGTGACCAGGATAAAAACGGACTCAACCCGGTAACCGTTGAAGCGGTTAATATTACTCCGGCTACAACAGCGGCCGGTGTTGCAATGGTATCAAGTAAATTGTCGACAAAGGGAATATAATAAGCGAGAATCTCAAACAGTGTAGCTATGGAAAAAGCAACCAGTGCCGGTGTTGTACCAATCCATTCAAAACCTGAGGTCAGGGAAAGATGTCCGGTATTTGCTGCAATACTCATTACCAGCAGCGGTACAAATACCCTGAACCCCGCCGCAGCGCTTAAACTAATACCAACAAATATGCTGAGAACCGTCTCCATAGATCCTGAAAATATTTATTAGATATTTGTGGAATGATGGAACCAATTCTCCAATATCCCGTTAATGCAACATTCCATCATTCCATCACAACATTCGTTTTACAGTTTCAACCTCTTCTTCTCTGTCGCCTGAATCTGCTTCGCCTCTTCAGCATATCCCTCTCTACCGAGCAGTCCGTAGGTTGCTCGTTTACCGGCTTCGACACCGGGTTGATTGAACGCATCTATGTTATAGAGCAAACCAGAGAATGCAGTTTGTATCTGATACAGCATGATAAATTGTCCCACGGTATATTCGTTAATCTGCGGGAAGACAATTCTGCACGACGGCCGGTGTTGCTGCACAAGTGCATACTCGGTCGCCCGCATTTCAGCATCAAACAACTTTGACAGACGGTTACCCGAGAGATATTCAAGTGATGAATACTTGTCTTTAAACTTCGGTATTTTTATATCTTTCCTGTAATTCTCAACGGTAAGGAAAGTAAACACCTTATCGTTCGGGCCTTCGGTGTATAGCTGAACCTGCGAGTGCTGATCGGTTACCCCAAGAGCTTTCACCGGTGTCTGGCCTACCGTTACGGGATCGCCCTGCAGGTCGATATTTTTTCCGAGACTCTCAGCCCAGAGCTGCCGGTACCAATCCGCCCAATAATACAGCGGACTGGAATAACTCATCATCACGGATATATTTTTCTTTCTCCTCATATCCATAAGATAATGAAGCACTGCATTAAGATACGCAGGATTCTTCATCAGATC
>PWXV01000214.1 GCA_003568415.1 Ignavibacteriales bacterium | reverse complement strand
CGGGGTAAGAACAAGCTCAGCTCAGGTACAAATGTTACAACCAGCAGTGTAAAGATCATACCGATCAACAAGGGGATCAATGGTTTGATCATTTTTGTAATGGTTGTATTGGCTATACCGCATCCTACAAATAAAACAGTACCGACAGGCGGTGTACACAGTCCGATGCAGAGATTCATTATCATAATAATACCAAAATGAACCGGATCTAGACCAAGCTCTATTGCAACCGGCAAAAAGATCGGCGTAAAAATTAAGACTGCCGGGGTCATATCCATAAACGTGCCAACCGCAAGCAGCACTACATTAATAATAAGTAATATAATTAGCTTGCTCTCGGTCAGCGAAAGTAATGCTGCAGTGATATTCTGGGGAATATTTTCATACGACATTATCCATGACATAGCCATAGAAGTGGCTATCAATAACATTACAACACCGGTCGTTACAACCGATTGGAGGAGAACATCGGGAATTTCTTTCACCTTTACCTCTCTGTAAACAATCACAGAGAGAATAAACGTATATAATACAGCTATACCGGATGCTTCGGTTGCTGTAAAGATACCTGCAATAATCCCCCCCACAACAATAATAATCAATAGCAAGCTCGGCAAAGCCGCAAAAAACTTTTTAATACCATCGCCAAGAGAAACCTTTTCACCGACCGGATATTTATTTTTTCTGGCCAGAATTCCTGAAACGAACATGAGCGTGATACCCATCAGAATTCCCGGTATATAACCGGCGAGAAAGAGAGCGGCAATTGAAACACCGCCACTGGCAAGAGAATATACGATAAGAATATTACTGGGCGGTATAATCAGTCCCGACGTAGACGAGGTGACATTAACCGCAGCACCATACGACCGGTCGTATCCTTCATTGATCATAAGCGGAATCATAAATGCACCGATAGCAGCGGCGGCGGCTACCGCAGAACCGGCGATTGCTCCGAATAATAAACAAGCCAGGATATTAACAAATGCTAACCCGCCGGAGAATCTTCCGACAAAAACTTTCGCCAGGTCTATTAACCGGTGTGCAATTCCACCGCGACTCATAAAGTGGCCTGAGAGGATGAACAAGGGGATAGCCAGCAATGCAAAGCTGTCGAGTGCGGTGCCCATCCTTTGTGAAACGGTGGTCAGTGCCGGTAGCCAATCGATCGTGACGAGCATTGTACCGATGGTCGAGATACCGATGCATATAGCAATTGGTACCCCGAGCAACAGAAGAATGACAAAAAGGAAGACCAGAACAAAAATGCCGAGAAATTCCATAAAGTTCCGTTAGTCTGATTTTTTTTGAGTGGCTTGTTCGTAAAGTACGGTGGCAGAATAAAACATAATGAGAAATCCGCTAACCGGAATGGCTATATAAACATAGCCAAGCGGGACTTCAAGTGCCGCAGAAGTTTGTTCGAGTAACAGGGTCAGGTATACCAAATAAATGCCACCGATGACCATACCGAAAAGACCGAAAAAGAATATACATACCTGGATAAACAATTCACTCCAGAATTTTACCTTGCCGGTCATCTTCGCTGTGAAATAATCGATTGAGAGATGCATTTTCTTACCTGCAACATAAGCGGCACCGAGAAGTCCGACCCAGATCAAAATAAACCGGGCGAGCTCTTCGGTGAACGTAGCAGGAGATCCAAGGATATAGCGGGTAAAAACCTGCCAGAGCACATTTAAAACCATGATTACCATTAAGACAATCAGGACACGCTCCAGCGTTCGATCAAGTATGGTTCGGAATGTAGTCATTTATTCAATTTCGAGTATCCGTTCAAGTAATGTTCCTATTCGCGGATCGTTCCGATAACGAGCAAACAGGGGTTGTACACTTTCAACAAATGGTTCACGATCGGGGAAGATAATTTCGACACCGGCTTCTTCCACGGCCTGTAAGGATTCGACAACCGATTCATTCCAGACTTCTTTTTGATATTCGACCGATTCATTAGCGGCTTGTTGCAACCAGCCTCTTTCCTGCGGCGTTAACGATTCCCATATATGGGTACTGATGACAAGCACATCGGGAACGGCGGTATGCTGGTTGATCGAAAAATATCGGGATACTTCATAATGATGGGAAGTATAAAACGACGGCGGGTTATTTTCGGCGCCGTCGACAACACCCTGTTGCAAAGCGGTATACAACTCTCCCCAGGACACGGGAGTTGCCGCCCCTCCCATTACATTTACCAGTTGAACAGCCATCGGACTTTCCTGAACCCTGATCCGTAATCCTCTCAAATCGTCGGGTGTACGAATCGGCCTGTCGACCGTATAGAAACTTCTGTATCCGGCATCGTAAAAACATATGCCGCGTATTCGGTAGGGTTCCAAACCAAGAAGGAGTTCCTGGCCAATGGGTCCTTCTTTTACCGCCCATCTATGGTCTTCATCACGGAATAGATACGGTAATCCGAAAACCCGGAACGATGGATCAAATCCCTCCAGTACCGCCGATGATATCTTAGTCATAGCAAGACTACCGATCTGTAATAACTCGAGACATTCACGTTCCGTACCGAGTTGTTCGCTCGGATATATATCGATCTGCATTGTACCACCGGACAGTTCATCCAAACGATCTGCCATGTATTGCATTCCTTTATGAACGGGATGACTCGGATCAAGACCATGGCCTAATTTCAGCGTGGTAACGTCGGTATCAACACGACAACCCAATAGTACGTATGCCAGGATGAGGAGGATGGAAATTTTTCTTAGATGCAGGGTGAAAAAGTACATGATAAGTGTCCAGATTTAAAAATAAAATATACCTGGTATACTAACCAAAATAAAATAAAAAAATATTAAAATCAAGAAATTTCTCTGACAGTATTTTCAATACTGGCAGAGGATGCGCGGATCACAAGCTCCGGTCGCAGGATAGTTTTTACCGGTGCATATTCATTATTTTTTCTTTTTAAAATAATATCAACAGCAAGCCTTCCGATCTCTTTGGTTGGCTGTTTTACTGTTGTCAATGGAACACGGGCATATGATGCTCTATCAATATCGTCAAATCCAACAATAGCGATATCACCCGGGATTTTGAAACCCATCTCAAGAACAGCTCTTTGAAATCCCAGAGCAGTCAGATCATTATAGGTAAACACCGCATCCGGGCGATCACTTAATTGGCAGAAATGTTTCCCTACCTCGTATCCCGATGTAAAATCATACCATTCGCCGCCTCGGGGCAACCTGAATACATCGTTTGGATTCACTTTTCTTCCAGCTTCCTCGAGCGCTCTTACATATCCTCTGTATCTTAATTCTCCCACTAAATTTCCTTCTTCGCCGTTAACACACCCGATCCTATTGAATCCCTCCTCGATCAAATGTTTAGTTGCAATATATCCACCATATTCGTGATCGGTACCTACAAAATATATATCGGGATCATGAATATATGAAACCATTACGTAAGGAAAATCTTCATTGTGTAATTTGCGGATCGTCTCATTAGCAGAGTATTCGTGAGTCATTGATGCAATGATTAAACCCGAGACCCCCATCTCCCGGAAGTGCATTATCTGACTCTCTTCTTTAGAAAGCTGACCGGATGAGTTTGTAAAAAGAATACTATACCCTTTATTAAAGGCAATATTTTCGGCTTCCTGGGCGATGAGAGAGAAGAAAGGGCTTTTTAGATCTTGCAATACAAGTCCGATAGTTTTACTTTTAACCTTATGGCCTTCACTTTTATGTTTCGCAACATAGGTACCTTTTCCAACCCTTGAGTATAATACCCCATCCTTTATTAACTCTGCAAGGGCTTTTTTAATTGTAATAAGACTTACCCCATATTGATTTGCAAGCTCACTTTGCGAACCAACCTGGTCACCTACCTGTAATTGTCCCGATTGAACTTTCCGTTTTATATCTTCGATTATCTGAATATATAATGGAGTCGCTTTTTCGAAGTCGATTCCCAAATCTTACACGTCCTATAAATTTTACAATTGTTCTATACTAGGTATACCAAATATATAAATATTAATTATCAAAAACAATAGATTAATTTAAATACAAAAAAATATTTGAATACAAATTTACCAATTATCTTCCATAATATTTATCATAAACGCATACTGCAATGCTACTTCCCGCAATCCTTCAAATCTGCCTGATGCACCTCCGTGACCGGCTTCCATATTCGTATAAAGCATTATATAACTATCACCGGTATTGTAATCACGGAGTTTTGCCGTCCACTTAGTCGGTTCCCAGTATTGCACCTGGGAATCATGCAGCCCTGACGTGATCAGCATATGCGGGTACTCTTGCTCTGTAACATTGTCATATGGTGAATAGGAAAGCATGTATTCATAATATTCCTGATCATTCGGATTTCCCCACTCATCATACTCCTGAGTTGTGAGCGGAATACTGTCATCAAGCATTGTCGTCACCACATCGACAAATGGAACCGTAGCAATTATCCCTTTGTACAATTCCGGCCGCATATTCACAACGGCACCCATCAATAAACCTCCTGCACTTCCACCCATTGCAAATGTTTTTTCCGGATTACTAAATCCATTTTCATGTAAATATTCAGTACAGGAAATAAAATCGGTAAACGTATTTTTTTTGTTCAATAATTTACCGTCTTCATACCAATGTCTTCCCATTTCCTGTCCGCCGCGCACGTGGGCAATAGCATAAATAAAACCACGATCAAGCAAGCTGAGAAGGTTTGCATTAAACCAAGGCCGCATAGTTGCACCGTACGAACCATACCCATAGATCAGCAAGGGATTTGTACCATCTTTTTCAATACCGTCCCGGTACACGAGTGATATCGGAATTTCTGTACCATCGCCGGCCGTCGCAAATAACCGTTCAGTGATATAATTATCAGGACTGAAATCGCCGAGGACTTCAGTTCTTTTTAGTAAGGTATGCTCACCGGTTCTGATATTATATTCGTATGTTGAACCCGGTGTGGTGAGGGATGAATAATTGTACCGCAGCTCTTCGGTATCGAATGCGGGATTTGTTCCGATTCGTACTGTATATGCTTCCTCCTCGAAATCCAGATAGTGACTCTCTTCCGATTCACGATCAATAATTCTGATATGATCCATTCCGTCTTTTCGTTCACCGACGGCGATAAAATCATTAAATATTTCAATACGCTCGAGTAATATATCATCGTTGTGAGGAATGAATTCCGACCAGTTATCAATGCCGGGTCGATCGACATGGGTTCTCATGAGTTTATAATTCGGTGCATCGAGATTCGTCCGAATATAAAAAAGATCGTCCGCGTGATCAATCCAATATTCGAGATCACGTTGCCGGGGCTGAATAACATTGAACCTTCCTCCTGGAGCACCTGCACGAAGGACTCGCTGCTCCGTTGATACGGTACTCCGGGAAGTAATAACTAAATATTCATCGGATTTAGTCTTGCTTATCCAACTTCTGAATGTCACATCATTTTCTTCATAGACCAGTTCTGCATCTTCTACCGGTTCACCAACTTCATAACGGTAAATTTGATGCGATCTCAATGTTTGAGGATCCTGTCGTGCATACAATACTGTTTTGTTATCGTTAGCCCATTCAAGATTGGATGTTACATTTGGTATTTTTATATCGATTATTTCTTCCGACTGAAGATCTTTAAAGTGGATAGTATACATACGCCGTCCAATAGTATCGACGGCAAAAGCAACCGTACTATGATCAGGACTTACCGTTACTCCGGCCAACATAAAAAAAGAATGACCTTTTGCTTTTTTATTGCCGTCTATAATTATTTCCTCTTCCGCATCCATAGAACCCTTTCGCCGGCAATAAATCGGATATTCACTTCCTTCATCATATCTTGTATAATAATAATATTCACCCTTTTTATATGGCACCGACATATCATCCTCTTTCTGTCGTCCCCGCATCTCAGTATACAGACGCTCCTGCAATCGCTCGGTATGCGCCATCATCTTGTTCAGATATATATTTTCAGCCTCGATATACTCTATAACATCCGGATTTTCCCGGTCATTAAGCCAATAATAGTTATCAATTCGTGTATGTCCGTGTTCCATTAATTCAACGGGGCGCTTCTCTGCAACAGGCGGTTCAATATCCGTAGCGCGTTGTGGGTCTGCTTCGCATCCTATGAGGGATACAACTAAACACGCAACAAATAGATTTGTGATTTTCATGGTGAGGTTTATACTCATTTGTGATTAATCGGTGATTTTAATTTCATAGTTGCTTAGTAATACTTATCGTAACAGCTGGAACACCCAAACATTTTCGGCACTCATCAAAACGATTCGGTTAGAACTGGCGGAAATATATTGTAACGCTCCGGGATCGGAGAGATATGGAAGAAGTTGAATTCGCTCAACCGGACGACGTAATTCACCCCGAAAGACATCTATTGTTTCACCACGCAAAAGAAAAATATAATCATCAGCAATAGCGAAGTCTTTATACGAGGGTAAGAACCGTGATGGAAATTCACGGTACGGACTTCCGAACTGATCGAAAAAAAGAAGCCGATTACCATCGCGCACCACAATAAAATCATCCGCATACAACTCTATTTTCTTCGGAGAACTTATCCGGTAACGACCTGCTTCCATTCCACCGAATGTTCGTCTATGACGATCAATACCACCAAAGGATACAATCCGTAGATTTTCTTCATCCACGACGAACAATTCACCCTCACGGTTCATAACAACACCGATCGGATAGCCAAATTGTTCTATATCAAATCCTGTAGTGCGCGTTTCAAGGGTGCCGACATAAGAAAGGCGACGATCAAACCGCTGTATCCGGTGATTACCATAATCTGCGACAAAAATATCCATACCATTCTCCGCCCATATATCAGACGGACGATCGAATTCATGGTTACCCCACCCATAGCCGCCAATGGATTGTTGAATAAATGCGTTACGGTCGAGTTTGTGGACCATATTTGCGTCGCGATCAACTACGTACGCATTACCCGAGGGATCAATACTTGCTGCGACCAGATCACTAAATCCCCCTGTCTCACCGATTAACATCAACCGCCAGGTTTCCGGCACCGGCAGATCTAATATTTGACCCGGTGCTTTCTGAACCATAAAAACCATTACAATAATGGCAAGATATTTTACCAAATTGCTTTTATCCATAACCCATCTCATCCTTCCCAATCAGTGAAGAGCTCTTTCCAACGTAAAAATATTTTTTTCTTTTTTATAATTCAAGCAATGAATCCGGTATTCACAAGGAGTTCATCCGTTCTCTTTTGAAAACATCGATAACCCAGTGAACTGCAAGTTTATCATTTTTCTTTTAATCTACTTTCACCAATTTCGGATTTATGACACCATCTATTTTTGCAATCTGCTTAACCACCGTCGTCGGAACCTCGTTATCAAGATCTATTATTGTAAGTGCCTCCGAACCCGCTCCTTTCCGTCCCAGACTTAAACCTGCAATGTTAATGTTAGCTTCCGCAAGTACCGAACCAACCGATGCAAGCATACCCGGACGATCGATATTCCAGTAAAATAGCATATAGCCCGACGGCTCTATCTCGACCCGGTATTCATCCATCTGCACAATACGAATAGCATTTGCTCCGAAAACCGTGCCCATTATTTTCCGCTTTTCTTTATCTGTTTCATACTCAACAGTTATTAGCTGAGAATAATTTCCCGTTGCATCATCTTTACGATCGCTCAATCCGATTCCGAGTTCACGGGCAAAATATGGCGCGTTAACATCATTCACCGGATAATCCAATCGAGGAGACAGAACTCCCCGCAGCATAGCGGATTTTAGTATCTCAAACGAGCTATGCAGCCCGTTGCCGCTGGTGGCAAAAGTAACCGATTTTAATTTACCTTCGACAAGTTGCCCCACAATTTTACCCATACGCTCTGCGAGCTGTAAATACGGTTTGTGATCTTCACGAATCGAAAACTGTGCTGCGCTTGCATTGACCGCACCGACAAGAGATCGCTCCTTGAGAGCATCCGCAACCTGATGGGCAATTTGTATTGCAACTTTCTCCTGTGCTTCAACCGTTGATGCCCCAAGGTGTGGTGTGGCAACAACTTTATTATGTCGTACCAATTGATAATCCTCCGGTGGCGGCTCCTGTTCGAATACATCGATGGCAGCTCCTGCGACCTGACCGCTGTTTAGAGCATCAAGCAACGCTTGCTCATCAATAATTCCGCCACGGGCACAATTCACTATACGGACCCCCCGCTTACATTCCTGCAAGGTCTTTGCATTGAGTAAATTTCGTGTATTATCTGTAAGCGGTGTATGTAAAGTGATATAATCCGAACGGCGAAGAAGCTCCTCAATTGTCACCGGTTCGATGTTCAATTTTTCGATAGCATCATCGGAAACAAGCGGATCAAAACCCAGAATTTTCATTTCAAATCCCCGTAAACGGGCCGCCACCTCTTTACCCACTTTTCCCAATCCAACAATGCCAATTGTTTTTCCAAAGAGTTCAACACCCCGGTATGTTTTACGGTCCCACTTAGCTTCTCTCAATGCTGCACTGGCCTGCGGAATATTACGTGCCAATGCCATCAACATCGATATAGTGTGCTCGGCGGTTGAGACGGTGTTCCCGCCGGGAGTATTCATAACGATAATTCCTCTTCGCGTAGCGGCATCGATATCTATATTATCAACGCCCGTACCGGCTCTCCCGATTATCTTAAGATTCTCAGCGCTATCGATCACCTTTTGTGTTACCTGTGTGCCGCTCCGAACTATGAGCACATGATATCCACCGATAATATCGATTATCTGTTCTTCTGACAACCCGGTTTTCTTGTCAACCGTAAACCCTTCTTGTTTTATAATCTCAACACAAGCATCATCAACCGGATCTGTAATTAAAATCTTATAATTGTTAGTCACTTCGTTTCCTTTTTTATTTTATTAGTACTTTTTGTGCAGCCGCCAAACCCGCTCCGACAGTAATATCAGCTCCAACTTCAACGAGTGTCCGTTCAAGTGCTGCCATCATTGTCATCATATCCAATTCATCATAATATCCGAGATGAGAAATACGGAATATCTTCCCTTTAAGATGACCCTGACCACCTGCAACGGTGATACCGTATTTTTGTTTTATTACAGAATTAAACCTCTTGAATTCTACATTTTCCGGCACATAGACTGCGGTAAGAGCATTTGAAGGAGAGTTACTCAACAGTTTTAATCCCAGCGCTTTACATCCTTCGCGAATTGCATCGGCAAGTTTTTGATGACGTGCCCACACATTTTCGATCCCTTCTTCACGTAACATAGTTAAAGCTTTTTCTAATCCGATAAATAGTGTAACCGCTGGTGTCCATGGTGTATCATTTTTATCGAGTGCTTTTTTTGCCGCTTTCAGATCAAAATAATAATTCGGCAAATCGGAACTCTCAATAAGTTTCCACGCCCGCTCACTCACTGCAATATGGGCAAGTCCGGGCGGAATCATGAGGCCTTTTTGCGAACCTGTTACAACAATATCGAGATCCCATTCGTCCATTTTACTCTTCATTGCGCCGACAGATGTAATACCATCAACGATAACCGCGATATCGTTATTATATTTGTGTACCGCTTGGGCAATTGTTTCAATATCGGTTGCCGTACCGGTGGATGTTTCACTATGGGTAAGATATACAGCTTTCGTATCGGGGTTATTTTTCAATACTTCGACAACCTGATCTGCTGTCACGGGAGTTCCCCATTCCATTTTAATTTCAACAGCGTGAAGACCGTATGCATTGAGAATCTCTCCCCATCGCTCACCGAACTTACCGCCATTCACATATATCGCTGTATCACCTTTCGAAAGAACGTTAGCAACCGAAGCCTCCATTGCACCGGTACCTGACGATGTTAAGGTCATAACGCCCTGATTGGTTTGAAACAGATATTTTAAGTTATCATTTACACTTGTCAAGATTTCCTGGAATTCGGGATGACGGTGATGAATCATCGGTTCTGCCATCGTTAACATGATTTGCTCGGGCACCGGGGTCGGCCCCGGTGTATATAATCTCTTCTTTATCATATTGTCATCTCCTATTTATTCGATGAGTGGATAGTCTATTCATTAGTAACAGCATCACCAATAAGTTTTAATATTTCCGGTTTGCCTTCATTATTAAATGATGAGTATGGTACCACTGTTTTGCAGTACTCATTTTTATTTTTTATTGCCTTTTCCACACCGTTTTTCCGGAGTTGAATTTTATGTCGTGGCACTTTATCGGACTTGGTAAGGATAATCCCGTAATCAATTTCATAATAATCAAGCCAATCGATCATCGCCAGATCGAGTTTCGTAGGCTCGTGGCGGGCATCGATAATAACAAGACCGAGCTTTAAATTCTCGCGGTTCTTTAAATACCCTTCAATAAGTTTTTGCCAGCCCGACCGTATCTGTTCCGGAACTTTTGCATAGCCATATCCCGGTAAATCAACGAAATGAATACTATTATTAATTCTATAAAAATTTAAAACCCTTGTCTTGCCGGGCTGTGAACTGGTTTTGGCCAGCGACTTCCGATTGCACAGTGAATTGATCAGACTCGATTTACCAACATTGGATCTTCCGATAAAAGCAATTTCCGGTAGTGTTGCCCTCGGGACTTGATTCAGCGCCGCCACACTGATAATAAACTCGGCTGACTGTATCTTCATCCTGTACTCCTATAAAATAAAAAAAGGGAAAATGAAAATCACCTGTATGATGCGGTGAATGCCATTTTCCCTTCAAAAATAATTATTTACTTTGAATCTATTTTTCTTCTTTCTTGTCGTCGCCTTTTTCCTCTTCACCGGCATCATCCTTGGGCTCGGCTTTATCTTCTACTTCCGTCTCTTCTTCTGCCGAAACTTCCGAAGCCGGCTGTTCTTTTTCTTCTTCCTCAGGCACTTCTTGCTCAACTTCCTCAGCCGTTGTCTCTGCTGTCTGTTGTTCTTCTTCTTTCTTTGGAGGAGCCGCAGCTGCCGGTTTCTCGGTCTTTTTCTTCTGTTTTTTCTTTTTGGTCACTGCTTCGTTATAATCAACCAGTTCAATAATGGCAAGATGTGCACCGTCACCATCCCGTTGGCCGAGTTTTACAACACGGGTATAGCCCCCATTTCGCTCGGCAACTTTCGGTGCGATTTCGTCAAACAGCTCTTTAACAATTGCAGGTTTATGTATAAAACGGGCAATAACCCGTCGTGCATGAACATCCTTGTTCTCACCGTCTTGTTCTTTCCGGTGAGCATTTTTGGCCCGTGTAATAATCGGTTCAATCGTGCGTTGGGTGGCTTTTGCTTTCGCCAGCGTAGTACGTATCCGTTTGTGTTCGATCAGAGACGATGACAAAGCGGAAAGGGTTGCACGCCGGTGGCTTGCCGTACGCCCTAACTTACTTCCTGTTACTCGATGTCGCATTGCTACACTCTATCCTTTTTAATTACTTTCGATTTCCTTTGAGATACCGGTCAACATCCATACCGAATGACAGACCGAAATTCTTCACAAGGTCTGCAAGTTCGTTCAATGATTTCTGACCGAAGTTGCGGTAATTTAATAATTCCTGTTCGGTTTTACTCACCAATTCTCCGACCGTCTGAATACCCGCCGCTTTGAGACAGTTATGCGACCGTACGGATAATTCAAGTTCATCAATACCAAGATTGAGAATTTTTCTGATCCGCAGTATTTCGGGATCTGCATCGTCATCCTCTTGATCTTTTTCTTCACCCGGCATTAAACTGAAATTTTCAAAATACATTATATGTTCACGGAGTATTGATGCAGCATTTTTAACCGCATCAACCGGTGTTGTCGAGCCATCGGTTTCCACTTCAATGATTAATTTTTCATAATCAGTTCGCTGGCCGACACGTGTCTGTTCGATAAAATACCGCACATTCAAAACCGGTGAATAGACCGCATCGATTGCGATCATTTCTTCGGGGAAATCCGATCGATCGATTTCTTCACTCGGCACATAGCCGATACCGGTACCGATTTTAATTTCGAGTTCGGTGTTACAGTCATCGTTCAATGTTGCAAGGTGCTGTTCCGGATTTAGCACGGTAAATGCACCGTTGCTGCTTTGTTGGAGGTCTTTTGCCGTCAATTCGGCTGGCCCTTTCATTGGTACAACAACTTTAGCAGTTTTTTCGGTGCCCGGTTTAATACGAACTTCTTTCAGGTTCAGGATAAACTCCGCTGCATCTTCTACCATACCGGGTATCGTCGTAAATTCGTGGACAACACCTTCAATGCGCACGCCGGTAATTGCCGCACCTGAGATTGATGACAGCAGCGTTCGTCGCAAAGAATTACCGAGTGTGACGCCATAGCCTTTTTCCAGCGGTTGAATAGTAAACCGCCCGAACGTATCGGTGTAATTTCCTTCATCAAGGGTCACTCTATCCGGCATTTGAATATTTGTTTGTATCATAATATATAGCCTCGCTACCGTTTACTTGGAGTACAACTCAACAATTAATTGTTCATTTGCGTTAAGCGGAATATCCTCTCGTTCGGGAATATTCAGGAACGTTCCGCTGACGTTCGCTTTATCAAGCGAGAGCCACGGCAGCATCGCGGTATCTTTCATCCGCTTCATTGAATCGTGAATAACATCCAATTTTTTGCTCTGCTGTTTCGCTTCAATAACATCACCCGGACGTATCAGATACGACGGGATATCAACAATACGACCGTTGACCATAAAGTGCCTGTGCCGTATTAACTGCCGCGCTGCTTTCCGTGACGGTGCCAGACCTAAGCGGTAAACAACATTATCAAAACGCCGCTCAAGAATCTTTACAAGTGTTTCACCTGTTTTACCCGTCTGTTTAAGAGCTTTTTCATAATAGTTACGGAATTGCCGCTCAAGCACTCCGTACATACGGCGTACCTTTTGTTTTTCACGGAGCTGCAATCCGTATTCTGATATTTTTTGCCGTCTGCTCAATCCGTGTTGTCCGGGAGGATAATTCCGTTTTTCAACCGGACATTTTTCCGTATAACACTTGATTCCTTTGAGAAACAGCTTTTGCCGTTCACGACGGCATAGCTTACATACTGCTTCAGTGTAACGCGCCATGTAACCTTTCCTTAATTTAACACACTAGTAATCTTATTAGACACGCCTTCTTTTAGGTGGCCTGCACCCATTATGCGGTATCGGGGTTATATCGCGAATACTGGTAATTTCAAGTCCATTTGCCTGTAATGACCTGATTGCCGCTTCACGTCCCGAACCGGGGCCTTTCACAAAAACTTCTACCTTACGCATCCCGTAATTATATGCTTCTTTTGCTGCCGCTTCGGCGGAAACCTGTGCGGCAAACGGGGTATTTTTTCGTGATCCTTTAAACCCGTTCTTACCCGATGACGACCAGGCAATGGTATTGCCGTAAATATCTGTGATTGTTACGACAACATTATTGAAGGTCGCTTTAATATGAGCCCGACCGTTGACGTCGACATGTACTTTTCTTCTCTTTTTCCCTGTGGACTTGGCCACCGAAACCTCCTGATTTATCTGTTAAACGTTATTGAAAACGAATTACTTCTTCGCCGCTACTTTCTTCTTACCGGCAACTGTCTTGCGTTTACCTTTCCGACCGCGGGCATTGGTTCGAGTTCGCTGTCCTCGCACCGGAAGTCCGCGACGGTGACGCAACCCGCGGTAACATCCGATATCCATCAATCGTTTGATGTTCATCTGGGTTTCACTTCGTAACGCACCTTCGACTTTGTAATCGGAAGTGATAATAGATCGTATCTGTGCTACTTCCTCATCGTTCAGATCACTGATCTTTTTTGAATGCTCCACACCTGATCTATCCAGGATTTCTGCAGCCATAGATCGACCGATCCCGAATATATATGTTAAACCGATTACTGAATGTTTGTTCTTGGGTAAATCTACGCCAGCAATACGTGCCACCTGATACCTCCTGATTAACCTTGCCTTTGTTTATGCTTTGGATTTTTACAAATTATGCGCACAACTCCTTTACGGCGCACAACTTTACAACTATCACATAATTTTTTAACCGATGCCCGGACTTTCATTGTTCCTGTCTCCGAAAATACTATTTATATCTATATGTTATTCGACCTTTTGTCAGATCATACGGTGATAATTCAACCGTTACTTTATCACCAACCAATATTTTTATAAAATTCATTCTCATTTTACCGGACACGTGCGCAAGAATCTCGTGCCCGTTTTCGAGTTTTACACGAAAATGAGCATTGGGTAATGTATCTGTAATTACACCGTCAACTTTTATTGCTGTTTGTTTAGCCATACTCTTGTTTATGCAACTTTCGATAAAATTTCTGCTTCACCGTTTCTTACAACAACCGAGTGTTCATAGTGAGCAGACGGCTTTCCGTCAGCAGTGACAATCGTCCAACCATCCCTCAGCGCCTTCACCCGGAATGTTCCGCTATTGACCATTGGTTCAATTGCAAGGACCATACCATCTACGAGCTTCATACCGGTTCCCCGTTTTCCGTAATTCGGAACAGCCGGTTCTTCGTGCAACTTTCTTCCGATACCGTGACCAACTAATTCCCGTACGACATTATAACCGGCGGCTTCAACATATTCCTGAATTGCAGCCGATATGTCGTGCACACGATTACCTGCCCGGGCTTCTGCAATACCGACAAAGAGCGCTTCACGTGTAATTTTTAACAGTCTTTCGGTTTCAGCGTCTATTGTTCCGACGGGAAACGTTCGGGCTGAATCACCGAAGAAACCGTTTTTATTAATCCCCACATCTACCGACAGTATATCGCCTTTATGTAATATTCTTTCACCGGGAATACCGTGTACTACCTCCTGATTTACCGATGCACAAATACTGCCGGGATACGGTGAACTATTTCCCTGGCGGTATCCTTTAAATGCAGGAATTGCACCTTGTGCTCTTATATGTTCTTCAGCTAATTTATCAAGCTCTATTGTTTTCACACCGGGGCGAACGTTTTTCTCAATCAGATCAAGTACTTCACAGGCTATCCGATTGGCCTCACGCATTCCGCTGTGCTCTTCATTATTCCGTATTGTCACAATAAACTTTCTTTTAAAATTTTGTCAACCTCTTCTACCACGCATCTTACCACTCTTCATAAAGCCGTCGTAATGGCGCATTAATAAGTGCGATTCAATTTGTTGCAATGTATCAAGCGACACACCGACCATAATCAACAGGCTCGTCCCGCCAAAAAATTGTGAGAAACTTATCGTCACACCCGCCCGATAGGCAAAGCTCGGCATAATCGCAATTATCGCAAGAAAGATAGATGCGGGTAAGGTAATACGAGTTAAAATATTGTCGAGAAAATCTGACGTTTGTTTCCCGGGTCTGATACCGGGGATAAATCCACCCTGTTTCTTTAACGTATCACTTACCTCTTTCGGATTAAACGCGATTGCTGTGTAAAAATATGTAAAGAAGATAACAAGGATCGCATACATAAACGAATACGTAAACGACGTCCAATCGAAATAGCGGGCAATACCTGCCATAAATTCACTTTCGGGGAAGAACGTTAGAATCGTATTCGGTACAAACATTATTGCCTGAGCAAAGATAATCGGCATAACACCGGCACTGTTAACGCGCATCGGAATGTATTGTGTAACACCGCCATAAACTTTTCTTCCGACCACCCGCTTCGCATACTGAACGGGGATTCGCCGTGTACCCTGTGTAATCAACACTACCGATGAAATAATCAAGACCAGAATACCAATTATTACCAGCTCAATAACCAGTCCGCGGGCACCTGAAGCAACCATTTGATACTCATCCAGCACTGCGTGCGGAAATTGCGCTATAATACCTATGAATATGACCAATGATATACCGTTACCAATACCCCGCTCGGTAATTTGTTCACCCAACCACATCAAAAACACCGTACCGGTCGTCAGGAAGATAACCGTTTGCAGTGTAAAGAATATACCCTGAACTTCCGGCGGAACAATCGGCATACCAGCAGCGCTTAAACTTCCGAGCCGGACACTCACACCCCACGCTTGCATTGCCGCAATGATTACCGTTCCGTACCGTGTCAACTGAATTATTTTCTTCCGTCCCTCTTCACCTTCCTGTCGTAGCTTCTGAAAATACGGAACTACCGCACCGAGCAACTGGATAATAATGGATGCACTGATGTAGGGCATAATTCCGAGTGCAAAAATCGCAGCATTACTGAATGCACCACCGACAAATAGGTCGTACAACCCGAACAACGTGTCCTGTGCCTGTTCACGCATTGTTTCTGCAAGCAATCCTGCATCAACACCCGGGAGTGTTATGTGTGCACCAATTCGTGCAACAATAAGCAACGACAGCGTAAAAATTATACGCGTCCGAAGCTCTTGTATCTTAAAAATATTTCGAAAACTATCGCTTAAACGACCCATACTTATTTCACGATTGTAATTGTGCCACCAGCGGCTTTTATTTTTTCTTGCGCAGTTTTACTAAATGCATGCGCACTGATTTTTAATGCTGTAGAAATCTCACCGTCTCCCAGAACTTTCACCGGATAATTTTTTCTAACTGCACCGGCATTAACTAACACCTCGGGAGTAACTGTTTCTTCGGTAAGTTTTCCGTTTTTTTGCAGTGTTTCCAGATCAGCTAAATTAATAACCTGATAGGTTACTCTGAACTTATTCCGGAATCCAAATTTCGGAATGCGTCGCTGCAAGGGCATCTGCCCGCCTTCGAACCAGGCCCGGAATTTTGCACCCGAGCGTGAGTGCTGGCCTTTATGGCCGCGGGTTGCAGTCTTCCCGTGTCCCGATCCGGGGCCACGACCAATACGTTTCCTGTTTTTTCGTGATCCGGGGGCCGGTTTCAACGAACTTAAAATTGCTGTCATTGCATTATCCTGATCTTTATAAAAACTTATATTACGATGTTACTTCTTCTACGGTAACAAGGTGTTTTACTTTATTTATCATCCCGCGAATTTGCGGTGTATCTTTATGCACGACCGAATGCCGTATACGTTTTAACCCAAGCGCTTCGATTGTTTGCTTTTGCCGCTTTGGATTATCGATTATACTGCTGGTTTGTGTAATTTTTAATTTTTTATCAGCCATGTGACGCCTCTTCTACTGACGCTTGTTTAAATAATTCCTGCAAGGTGATGCCTCGCTGAGATGCGACCGTTTTGGCGTCCCGCACACTGAGCAAGCCCTTCATGGTTGCTTTAACAAGATTATGCGGGTTCGTCGATCCAAGCGACTTTGTGAGAATATCACGAATACCTGCTGACTCGACTACTGCCCGCACACCGCCACCTGCAATAATACCGGTACCGGGAGATGCAGGCTTCATTAACACTTTTGAACCGCCGTATTTTATAAAAACTTCGTGCGGTATTGTACCGTTAATAATCGGAATTTTTGCAATATTCTTCTTGGCATCATCGACACCTTTCGATATCGCATCTGCAACCTCGTTTGCTTTTCCGAGTCCGATACCGACGTGACCGTTGTGATCACCGACCACCACAATTGCGTTAAAGCTAAACCGCCGGCCGCCTTTGACTACTTTTGCGACACGGTTAATGTGCACTAACCGCTCTTTTAATTCTAACTCACCCGCTTTTATTTTTGCCAAGGTTTATCCTCTTTCAAAAATTGGTATAACATATATTTCAAAATTGCAAGCCGCCTTTTCGCGCAGCTTCAGCAAGTGCTTTGACACGCCCGTGATACCGGTACCCGTTCCGGTCGAATACTACATTTTTTATATCTTTCTCAAGAGCACGCTTCGCCACTTCCTTCCCGACCGAGACACTCTTTTCCATTGCGGATGCCGACTTTAACGACTCTCGCATATCAGGCGAAAGTGTCGAAATCTGCAAAATAGTTGTTCCACTCAGGTCATCAATCAACTGAACGTAGATATTATTCAGACTTCTATAGACTGAAAGCCGCGGACGCTCGGGAGTTCCATGGATTTTTTTACGAACCGCTTTTTTAATCCGTGTCCTGCTTGCTTGTTTATTTTTCTTGATCATAGTATTTCAAATTCCCGGTTAATGAACAGACATTTTTTTATTTAGCTGCTGTCTTACCAGCTTTCCGCCGTATATATTCATTTTCATATTTAATTCCTTTACCTTTATACGGCTCTACAGGTCGCATACTTCTGATTTTTGCAGCAACCTGACCGACAAGCTGTTTATCGATACCGCTGATAACAATTTGTGTCGGTTGCGGAACTTCAATTTTAATTTCCGGCGGTACCGAAAACAGAACCGGGTGTGAATATCCTAATTGCATAAGCAATTTATTCCCCTTCAATTCAGCCCGATATCCAACCCCGACTATTTCCAATTTTTTTTGATAGCCTTCGCTAACACCCAGAATCATATTAGAAATCAAAGCGCGGTATAAACCGTGCAATGATTTATGCTGCCGGGAATCTGACGGGCGATCGAGCATAACCTCTTCTTCTGTAATCGATACAGAAATATCCGGTTTGATCTCTGTGGATAATTCGCCTTTCGGTCCTTTAACTTTGACCGTACCGTTTGCTTTTTCGACTGAGACTCCCTTTGTTATGGGAATCGGTTTTCTTCCAACTCGTGACACTATACCTTCTCCTTACCTAAAGAAGTTTATTTACCAAATATAGCAAATGACTTCCCCGCCGACACCTTGCTGGCGGGCTTGTTTATCTGTCATTACACCTTTTGATGTTGATATTACCGCAACGCCGAGTCCATTGATAACGCGGGGCAGCTTATCGGACGTTGCATATTTTCGCAGACCGGGCCGGCTGACACGTTCCAGACCTTTCAGGACACTCTCGCCGTTATTATACTTTAATGCAATGCGGATTACATTTTGCTTATCATCCTCAACGATTGTATAATCCTGGATGTAATTTTCTTCTTTCAATATTCGAGTTATTTGTTTTTTCAAACTCGAAGCCGGTATATCAACCCGCTTATAATTTGCAGACGCCGCATTGCGAATGCGGGTTAGATAATCGGCTATTGGATCGGTCATCGACATATGATTCGAATCTCCTTTTGATTCATTCCTTCGTGCTTACCAACTTGCTTTTCGTACACCCGGGATTTTTCCTTCGAGCGCCATAGTGCGGAAACAGATCCTGCATATCCCGAACTTTCGTAAATATGCCCGTGACCGCCCGCAAAAACTACAACGGTTATATTTCCGTGTACTGTATTTTGGTTCTTTCTTTGATTTTACTACTAATGCTTTACGCGCCACTTGTTACCTCGTTATTATTATGCTGCATCAGTTTGTTGAACTATTTCTTCCCGTCGAATAAACGGAAAGCCGAAATTCTTCAGAAGCTCATATGCTTCTTCATCGGTTTCTGCTGTTGTGACTATCGTAATATCCATACCGTAAATACGAGTTACTTTATCGACGTCAATTTCAGGGAAAATAATCTGTTCCTTGATGCCCATTGTATAATTTCCCCTTCCGTCGAATGATTTGTCACTAAATCCGCGAAAGTCACGAATACGTGGTACTGCCGCATTTATCAACCGATCGAAGAATTCATACATCTTCGCCCGGCGAAGTGTAACCCGAACGCCGAGCGGCATCCCTTCACGCAGTTTAAAGTTCGATATCGACTTGCGTGCTTTTGTCGTTACCGGTTGCTGTCCGGCAATCAGGGCAATTTCCTTCACAATACCATCAAGAATTTTCGGATCCTGAACCGCTTCACCGACACCGACGTTGATCGAAATCTTCTCAATCCACGGCACCTGCATGGTGTTCTTATAACCGAACCGTTTCATCATTGCGGGAATGATCTCTTTACGCCATCGTTCAAGCAGGCGCGGCGTTCCGTATTCGATTTGTGGTTGTTTCTGTTGAGCAGCTTCTTTCTTTTCACCCTTTTGCTTCTGGCCTTTTTGCTTTTCCGGCTTTTCGCCTTTCTGCTGCCCCTTTTTCTTTTGTTCTTTTTCTTTTGCCATTAAAACATATCTCCGCAGTTTTTGCAAACTCTCATAAACTTCGACACCTTGCTATCCGCTTCACGGATGCGTTTGCGGCCGACCCGCGATGCATTATTACATTTCGGGCATACGATCATAACATTTGTTGAGTTGATCGACCCTTCTTTTTGAAGGATACCACCTTGCGGATTTTTCTGAGTCGGACGCTGGTGCCGCTTGATAATATTAACACCTTCTATAATTACACGTCCTCGTTCCGGAAATACCTTTAAGACCTTACCCTGCTTGCCAATGTCATTTCCGGCTATTACAAGTACGTTATCATTTTTTCTGATATTCATAACCTTCTCACAATACTTCTGGTGCGAGTGAAATAATTTTCATAAACTGTTTTTCACGAAGTTCACGGGCAACAGGCCCGAAAATTCGGGTGCCCCGCGGTTCGTTCTGGGGATTCAATAAAACCGCAGCATTCTCATCAAACCTGATATAGGATCCGTCATCGCGACGCGTCTCTTTTTTTGTTCGAACGATAACAGCACGCGACACATCGCCTTTTTTGACCGGTGCACCCGGTATTGCGGCCTTGACCGATACTACTACAAGATCACCAAGCCCGGCATACCGGCGATCACTACCGCCAAGTACACGGATACAGCGGACACGCTTCGCGCCGGAATTATCTGCTACAATTAAATTTGTTTCTTCCTGTACCATTTCGATTTACTCCCAAATTTTATTTCGCGCGTTCTACAATTTCCACCAAACGCCATCTTTTCCGTTTACTCAGCGGTCTGGTCTCCATAATTTGCACCAGGTCACCGACATTTGCGTCCTGTTTTTCATCGTGAGCAATATATTTTTTACTCTGCTTAAAAATCTTTTTATATATCGGATGCGCAATACGCTGTTCAACCAGCACAACGATCGTTTTATCCATCTTATCGCTCACTACTCTCCCAATGCGGATTTTACGATGCGTTGTCCGTGCCGCTTCTTTTTCAGGTACTGTAGTTGTTTCCATATGTTTCTACTTATTCCTTTGTATTCGATTCTGTCGTTGCTGTTGTTTCCGGCGTAGCAGTTATCTGAGCATCTCTTCCTAACTCACGCTCACGAATAACTGTGTTCATGCGCGCAATAAGATGTCTGCTCTTTTTTAAATGATCCGTATTTTGAATCCGTGTTGTCGCATGTTGAAATTTCAGATGGCTGAGATTGACGATTTCGTCATCAATTCTTTTCTGCAATTCTTCAGTTGACATTTCCCGGATTTCTCTCATTTTTAGTTTTTCCATACCTTAAAACTCCACATCGGTTCTTGTGACAACCTTAGTTTTAATCGGTAACTTATGCGATGCAAGCCGCATAGCTTGCTCAGCAATTTTTCTACTTACCCCTGCGACTTCAAACATAATCCTGCCGGGTTTTACAACAGCGACCCAAAACTCGGGCGCACCTTTACCTTTTCCCATACGGGTCTCTGCCGGTTTTTTTGTCACCGGTTTATCGGGAAAAATTCTGATCCAGAGCCGGCCTTCACGCTTCATATTCCGGGTAATCGCAACACGTGCGGCTTCAATCTGCCGGCTTGTAATCCATCCCGGTTCAATAGCTTTTAACCCAAAGTCACCGAAGGTAACGAGTGAGCCGCGATGAGCATTCCCTCGCCGCCGGCCGCGATGCGCTTTTCTGTATTTTACCCGTTTTGGCATTAACATAATTTACATCTCCTTCAACAAACTATCGTGTCTGTGTCATTTGACCAATTATTTCACCTTTACAAATCCACACCTTCACACCGATCGATCCATAAATTGTCTGCGCTTTTGCAGTTGCATAATCAATATCGGCGCGCAGTGTATGCAGGGGAATCCGTCCTTTTTTATACTGCTCGGTCCGAGCCATCTCAGCACCGCCAAGGCGACCCGCACACATAATCCGGATACCTTCAGCTCCCATCCGCATCGATGCTGTCATCGCTGTCTTCATAGCCCTGCGGAAAGATATCCGTCCCTCGATCTGTGTGGCAATATTTTCAGCAACAAGGTACGCATCCAGCTCAGGTCGCTTAATTTCGTGAATCAGAATTTTGACTTCTTTACTGGTAATTTTTTTCAGCTCTTCTTCAAGCTGTGAAATCTCTTTTCCGCTTCGACCGATAACAATACCCGGCCGGGATGTGTGAATTGTAATAACCGCTCGTTTGGGAGTTCGCTCAATGAGAATACGTGAGATACCCGCTTTCTTCATACGGTTCCGGATATAATTCCGGATCATCACATCTTCCTGTAACTTTTGACCAAAGCTTTTCCCATCATACCAGTTTGAATCCCAGGTTCTTATAATCCCGAGACGAAGTCCTACCGGATGCGTTTTTTGACCCAAGTGTTTACTCCTTTAGTTTAACTCTCTGTTTCTTGTTCTGATGTTTCCTGTTTCTTAGGTTGTTTTTTTGGTTGCGATTTCTTTTTCGCTTCTTTTGCACGCTGTTCACGCAACACATCATCATGGATTGCAACCACGATCGTAAGATGATTTGATCGTTTTCTGACCCGGTATGCGCGTCCCATCGGTGCCGGCCTTATCCGTTTCATCGTCGGGCCGCCGTTAACAAATGCTTGCTTCACATAGATTTGTGAAAAATCTATCCGCCCGGATTCTTCTTTATTCTGCAAATTAGCAATTGCCGACCTGAGTGTTTTTTCCGCTTCTTTTGCTGCATGCTTCGGCGAAAAGTGCAGAATAGAAATAGCCTCCTCAACACCTTTTCCCCGAATAAGATCAATTAGCAGCCGCATTTTACGCGGCGAGGTCGGAATATATTTATGAACTGCGCGTGCTTCCATAATTTTATTATCTCCAACAAATACTTTTTTTATGCCCGTTCTGACTTACCACCCGGGTGACTGCGGAAAATACGGGTTGGTGCAAACTCACCGAGCTTATGACCAACCATACTCTCCTGAATGTATACCGGGATGAACTTATTCCCGTTATGTACTGCGAACGTGTGTCCGACAAAATCGGGTGTTATTGTTGAAGCTCTGCTCCAGGTTTTAATTACCTTTTTCTGATTTTTCTGATTTAAAGCTTCTACTTTTTCCAGGAGCTTCTCATCAACAAACGGACCTTTTTTTAACGATCGTGCCATAAATTTTTATTTGGTTACTTTTTCCTTCTTTTAATTATAAATTTATCCGAGGGCTTTTTACCGCGTCGTGTTTTCTTACCCTTTGTATTCAAGCCCCAGGGAGAAACCGGATGCGGGTTACCTTGAGGCGCTTTCCCCTCACCGCCGCCATGCGGGTGATCAACCGGGTTCATAGTAACACCGCGGTTGTGCGGTCTGCGTCCGAGCCATCGCTTACGCCCGGCTTTACCGAGTGATATATTTTCGTGATCGATATTACTCACGACGCCGATAGTTGCTTTGCAATTTTGCGATGCGACACGAACTTCACCTGACGGTAAGCGAATCTGCACCGTGTTACCTTCTTTTGCAGTGATTTGTGCTGACGCTCCGGCACTTCGTGCCATTTGTCCGCCCTTACCCGGCTTCATCTCAATATTGTGAATAAATGTTCCAACCGGAATAAATCGTAACGGCAGGCAATTCCCCACTTTTACTTCCGCACCTTCACCCGCCATCACCTTATCGCCGACCTTCAATCTATCCGGCGCAAGAATATAACGCTTTTCCCCGTCGGCATAATTGAGCAATGCAATTCGACCCGATCGGTTCGGATCATATTCAATTGCTGCAACCTTTGCGGGAATATTTTCTTTATTACGTTTAAAATCTATAACTCGATACTTCCGTTTATGCCCGCCGCCACGAAATCTTGTGGTAGTTCTGCCTAAATTATTCCTACCACCGGATTTTTTCAACGGCTTAACAAGTGAGCGTTCCGGCTTGTCTCTCGTAATCTCTTCAAATGTTGAGACACTTACAAATCTCGTGCCCGGTGTAGTTGGTTTTAATTTTCGTAATGCCATGTATCAGTCTCAGATCATTCCTCTTGGAAGAAGTCTATCTCCTGACCTTCTTTCAGGGTAATAATTGCTTTTTTCCAGTGTGGTCTTCTGCCTTCGAACCGGCCGCGCCGGGTAAGCTGCATCTTCTTTTTACCCTTCATTCTGACCGTCCGTATGCTTTCCACATCGACATTAAACTTTTTCTCTATCGCTTGCTGAATTTCGATTTTGTTAGCGTTAATATCGACTTCAAAGGCGTATTGACGCTGGTTCGCAAGCATCGACATTTTTTCTGTAATAAGCGGCTGCTTTAGAACATTCGTTTTCATGTACTGCGCACTCCGGTTTTCGGAAATCCATTTGATAATACATCGACTGCACTTTTTTGAAGAAGCAGCATTTTGTTGTTGAGTAACTCGTAGGTAGAAGCGTTACGTGCTTCGAGCACGGTAAAATCCGGTATATTGCGACCCGATTTATAGACATTCCTGTCATTGTTCGCAAGAATGAGTGTTGTTTTCGTTCCATCAAGTCCCAGGGCTGTCAACAGCGATGCCATCTGCTTGGTCTTCGGTTCATTGAAAGAAAAATCTTCCACAACACGAATTTGCTTGTCGAGCGCTTTCTGCGAGAGAGCAGATTTTCGTGCCAGCTCTTTTAACTTGCGCGGCAACCTGAAACTATAATCACGCGGTTGCGGACCATGAATCGCACCGCCGCCGATCCACAATGGCGATCGTATTGTTCCAACACGCGCACGTCCGGTTCCTTTTTGTCGCCACGGTTTACGTCCACCGCCACGAACTTCAGTTCTGCCTTTTACTTTATGAGTACCTCTACGCTGTGAAGCCAGATATAACCGAACCGCCTGATACATTGCGTGCTCATGCGGTTTAATCCCGAAAATACTATCAGGCAATTTCACCTTCTCGCCGGATTTGGTACCGTCTATTTTATATACTTCGAGTTCCATAGCCACGTTTTTTATAATTTAGTAATTTTGACCAGACCGTTAATCGATCCCGGCACAGCCCCTTTTATCAGAATTAGGTTTGTTTCCGGAATGATTTTTACGACCCGTAAATTGCGAACAGTTGTTTTTTTACCGCCCATTCTACCCCCCATTCGTATTCCCTTGAATACCCTTGACGGATAAGAACTTTGCCCGACCGAACCCGGTGCACGCTCACGATCACTCTGTCCGTGTGAACGAACACCACCACCAAAGCCGTGACGCTTCACAACACCCTGAAATCCCTTGCCTTTCGTAAGACCGGCAACAGATACGATATCACCCGGAGCAAATTCCGAGACATCAATTGTATCTCCAAGCTTTTTGTCAATCTCATCATCTTCAAAGCGGATCTCTTCAAGATGTCGCTTTGGTTTGGTTTTACCTTTTTCGAAATGACCTTTCAGGGGTTTATTCACTTTCCGCGCAGGTATATCCTCAAAACCAATTTGCACTGCATTGTAACCATCGTTCTCCTTGGTTTTGACCTGCACGACCGAGCAAGGTCCTGCTTCGATGACCGTACACGGTATCTGTTCACCTGCATCATCAAAGATGCTGGTCATCCCTAATTTTTTCCCTAATAGTACTGCACTCACGATA
This sequence comes from Ignavibacteriales bacterium, assembly GCA_003568415.1. Classification (GTDB taxonomy): domain Bacteria; phylum Bacteroidota; class Ignavibacteria; order T3Sed10-11; family T3Sed10-11; genus T3Sed10-11. Next base: position 1,724 of record PWXV01000214.1, on the reverse strand, counting down.
GAGTCTCCTCGTCGAGTTTAAACGACTTGCAAATATACCGACCACATTTATTTTTACAGGTTTACGATCAGACTTTCACTTCGACATCGACACCCGCAGGCAACTCGAGCTTCATAAGAGAATCAACGGTTTTATTGGTTGAATGAAGAATATCAATCAACCGTTTATGCGTCCGTATCTCAAATTGCTCACGAGATTTTTTGTCGACGTGCGGTGATCGCAACACCGTATATATCGTTTTCTTAGTCGGCAACGGAATCGGGCCCGACACAACCGCACCGGTCGATCGAACCGTTTTAATTATTTTTTCCGCCGACTTATCGATCAAATTGTGATCGTATGATTTTAATTTAATGCGAAATTTTTGACCACGCATACAAAAAGATTTCCTTCATTAGTTACGCAACCTGTATTACCCAGGTTCAAAAAAAAGTCCGCCGCGGCGGACTTCACTGCCCTCCCGCCAAGAGGGCAGCTCACAACCTCTTAATCAATAATCTTTGTTACAACTCCGGCACCAACGGTTCTACCGCCTTCACGGATAGCAAAGCGAAGACCTTCTTCCATAGCTATCTCCGAGATAAGTTCTACGCTCATGTTATCAACATTATCACCTGGCATAACCATCTCGGTTCCTTCAGGCAGAGTTGCAACACCCGTGACGTCAGTTGTACGGAAATAAAATTGAGGACGATACCCGTTAAAGAACGGTGTATGTCGTCCACCCTCTTCTTTTTTCAGGACATAAACCTGGGCGGTGAATTTTTTGTGCGGAGTGATTGAACCCGGTTTAGCAACAACCATACCGCGCTCTAGATCATCTTTCTCCACACCACGAAGCAGCAAGCCAACGTTATCGCCTGCACGAGCATCGTCAAGAAGCTTGCGGAACATCTCAATACCGGTCGCAACTGTTTTCTTATGAGCACCGAGACCAATAACCTCAACATCGTCACCAACTTTAATGGTACCGCGCTCAACACGACCGGTACCCACAGTACCACGGCCCGTAATAGAGAATACGTCTTCAACCGGCATCAGAAACGGTTTATCGGTGTCACGCTCAGGCAGCGGTATATAATTATCAACCGCATCCATAAGCTCCATAATTGGTTTAAATACCTCATCATCGGGGGAAACATCTGGCTTCATCGCAGCTTCCATTGACTTCAATGCGCTGCCACGAATCACCGGAATATCGTCTCCCGGGAATTCATATTGCTTCAACAGATCTCGAACCTCAAGTTCAACAAGATCGAGCAACTCGGGATCGTCGACCATATCGACCTTATTCATAAAGACAACGATTTTCGGCACTCCAACCTGACGAGCGAGAAGGATGTGCTCACGAGTTTGTGGCATCGGGCCATCGGTTGCTGCAACGACCAGAACCGCACCGTCCATCTGGGCGGCACCGGTGATCATGTTTTTAACGTAGTCAGCGTGACCGGGGCAATCGACGTGTGCGTAGTGCCGGTTTTCAGTAGCATACTCCACGTGTGCTGTCGCAATAGTTATACCACGCTCACGTTCTTCAGGTGCATTATCGATACTATCAAATGTACGAACTTCCGACAAGCCCTTCTTACCAAGAACCATAGTAATTGCTGCTGTCAGCGTGGTCTTTCCGTGGTCAACGTGACCGATGGTTCCGATATTGACGTGCGGCTTACTTCGATCAAATTTCTCTTTAGCCATCTACCTGTCTCCTTGTTTGAATTTTG
>PWXV01000281.1 GCA_003568415.1 Ignavibacteriales bacterium | reverse complement strand
CGCTCTCACACTCAATACAACTGAAGTAAAAGATGCATTCACGGTGCCGTTATCATTTTTTTATGACAATGCTAACCTTCGTATTGAATTACTTGAATTTGAAGGAAAGAAACGGGAGGTTTATTTTTATGAATACGGAGATAAAACGATATGGGGAGTAACGGCATATATGATTAAACTTTTCCTGGAATGCATAGTCCCTCCGGATACTAAAACCCATTAAACAGCTTGCTTGGTACCGGTGAAAGAAATATTCACATCCGGAGTATAGGAATGAGACCTGTCGGAATCTTGTTTTGTGCGCGGAAATACAACCACATGTTCTACCTCAAGCTGCACCCGTATTCTGGTACCGGTATCGAATAATAATGTTGAAGGTTGATCGCTGTGTAAAATTGTTCCACTGTCGAGTTTAACCATATATGAATTTATAGAACCGCGAAATGTCCTTTGCAGTATCTCTCCGTTTGTTTCCTCGGTACCGGGTAAAATCTTTACATCGTCCGGCCGTATCATTACCTCTACTTCCGCCCCCTCCGGTACCTTTGAATAACTCGGAAACAACCCGAGGGCCGTTTCAACGACGCCGGTTTGCACTATTGTACCGGGAATAAAATCCGCCTCGCCGACAAAGTCGGCAATGAAGCGGGTCATCGGTGTATGATATATTCGTTCCGGTGTATCTAATTGTTCAAGCTTCCCGTTTTGTAATACACCGACTTTATCGGCAAATGCAAAGGCTTCTTCCTGATCATGGGTAACGAATACCGTTGTTGTCTCGGTTGCCTGTAATATCTTTTTTACATCGATACGCATTTGTTCCCGCAGGTCAGCATCGAGATTGCTGAAGGGTTCATCGAGAAGCAGCACCTTTGGTTTCGGTGCAAGGGCGCGGGCAAGTGCCAGCCGTTGCTGTTGTCCGCCTGACAACTCATGCGGATAGCGGGACCGTAAGCCATATAAGCCGACAAGCAGCAACATAGATTTGATAGTATCGTCATACTTTCGTGATCTCGAGTTAAAACTGAACCGGACATTTTCCCATACATTGAGGTGCGGGAAGAGTGCATAATCCTGAAACACGATTCCGACATTCCTTTTCTCCGGTGGTATGGAGTACTCGGGAGTGGAGACCGTTTTACCTGCAAGACAAATCTGTCCCTGATGGTGATGCTCAAACCCTGCAATCAACCGTAAGGTTGTAGTTTTACCGCATCCACTTGGTCCCAGTAAAGCAAGAATCTCCCCGTAATCGAGGTTAAACGATAAATTAGATACTGCAGGTATTTCCTGGCCGGAAAAGATTTTCGTAACATTTCTTAGCTTTAAATAATCACACCACTCAGGAACTTGCATAAAACTTGTTTGTTTTGGTCTGTGTACGAGATACTACATCTTGTTTTGAGTAAACTTTATTTAGACTTAATCTAAATATATAAAAAAGATAGAAGGAAATCAAGTAAGACTACAGGGTCTGATTTCACTTAAGATTCAAATGATTACAACAATTCAAGTTACACCATAAGTTTCATGCAATCTGTTAAAAAAATGGAAATTTTTATTTTTTTTTGATACCTTATAGGGATGCAAAAAATATACTTTATTTCCGATATACATTTCGGATTACATAGCAAAGAAACTGAACGAAATAAAGAACATCGGCTTTTTTCATTTTTCGATGAAATTCAGGACGATGCAACGGATTTGTACATTCTCGGTGATTTATTTGATTACTGGTTTGAATACAAACACGTCATCCCGAAAGGTTTTCACCGGATATTAACCCGATTGGAACATTTGACTTCTAATACTATTGCTGTTCATTTGCTTGTAGGAAATCATGATTTTTGGCTTGGGAGACGGTTTACCGAAGAAACCGGAGTTCACATTTATTACGAACCGGTTGAAATGACGATATCAGGAAAACGCTTTTATCTCCATCATGGTGATGGATTGAATGATGAGGACAAAGGATACCGGATCCTGCGTTCTATACTAAGAAATAGAACGAATATATTTCTTTACCGCCTCCTCCACCCTGACCTTGGAATCGGTCTTGCGCGAAAATCATCGAGAACCAGTCGCAATAATCATTCTGAGAATGGTCACACGCAGGAACAGGAAGCACTTAGAAAATTCGCACGAAATAAATTATCGGAAGGATACCATTACGTCATAATGGGACATGATCATACTCCGGAACAATTAACGGTAGATAATCGTCATTATATAAACCTGGGTGACTGGATTACCCACAACACCTACGCCGTATTTGACGGTACCGGTGTCTCATTAGAGTATTGGAATGTAGCAAAGGAGTCGATGGTTAGATGAGTAATAACTATAGTTCGCCGGATATGGATCGGTATTTCAACGATCCTGATTACAGAAAGAATTTTACAAAAAAGAGAAAAAAGCGAACTGAACCGTGGTATAAACGGCACTGGAAGATTACAGCGGGAGCGGGGATAGCTGCATTCGCAGTCGGAATCATCTTCATTATTTATCTTTTTTCGGGACTCCCCTCACTCGAACAATTGGAAAATCCGCGACCCGAGCTTTCAACCAGAGTCTACTCCATAGACGGTGAAGTTCTGGACCGCTACTTCATTATTAACCGCAGCAGGGTTACCCTTGATGAAGTGCCCGATGAATTTATTTACGCGCTCATATCGATGGAAGACAGAAAATTCTTCAACCACTGGGGCATCGACATCGACCGGGTTGCCAAACAGATGATAAAGAACTTTACCAGTCTCAGTGTCAGAGGCGGAGCAAGTACAATTACCCAGCAGGTTGCACGGAATCTCTACCTCACACAGGAATTCTCGTGGACGCGAAAACTTCGGGAGGCAATAACCGCTATTCAAATCGAACGTACATACACGAAAGAAGAAATATTAGAGATGTATACGAATATTGCATTCTTCGGCCGTGGTACGTTTGGTATTGCTTCTGCAGCACAAATGTATTTCGATAAGACACCGAACGAACTAACACTTTCTGAATCGGCGCTATTGGTCGGATTACTCCCCGGTCCGGCACTCTACGATCCATTTAATCATCCGGAACGTGCCGAACGACGGCGAAATTTAGTTATATCTGTTATGCTTGATCAGGGTGTTATCACTGAAGAACAATATACCGAAGCCCGCAATGAAGAGATATTCCTTCGAGAACGTGAATTGCATGCAGTAACCGGAATTGCCCCGCATTTTGTAGAACACGTCAGACGCGAATTATCCCAATTAGCGGAAGAGTACGGATTCGATATTTATCGTGATGGATTAAATGTGTATACGACGCTGGACAGCAGGATGCAAAAACATGCAAATAAAGCTGTCAATGAACATCTGAGTAATTTCCAGGAAAGATTCAACAATACCTGGAACTGGAACACCCGCCGCAACCGGGAAATACTTAATCTTGCAATCGACCGGCATGTACGTGACCACGAAGATTACCGGAGGGCAAATTCACCCGGGGAACGTGACAGCATTCGTTCCGTGCTTGTAAACGACACTACCTTCGTCAATGAAGTCAAGCGAAGAACTCAACAGGTTGAAACCGGGTTTATTGCTATCGATCCTTCTACAGGTCATATTCTTTCTATGATCGGGAGTTCGGACTCCCGAACAACACGACACGGATTAAATCGTGCGGTACAGATTCGACGGCAATCGGGCTCGGCGTTTAAACCGTTTGTTTACACCGTTGCGATAGATAACGGATATGCACCGTCATACGAATTATTAAATCAACCGGTTGTCTTACAACTTGCCGATAATCAACAATGGCGACCGACAAATGCAGACGGTTCGTTCGGCGGGCGGAACACAATGCGTGAGGGATTAGAGAAATCAATCAATCTCATTGCCGTCAGGGCAATAATGGAAATTGCACCGGTATCTCAGGTAATTCAGTATGCGCAACGGATGGGAATTTCATCGCATATTCCACCCTATCCGTCAATCGCTCTCGGTACATCGCAACTGTCGCCGCTTGAGATAACGTCTGCATACGGTGTATTTGCAAATGAAGGTGTATATGTCGAACCCATTTCAATTTTACGCATAGAAGACAAAGATGGAAATCTCATTGCCGACTTTACCCCCGATCGCCAGGAGGTATTGAGCCGACAAACAGCATATCTGATGACCGATATGCTTCAGGATGTTATTGATGGCGGAACGGGTATCGGCGTTAGAAATTTCTTTAATTATCCCGCTGCAGGAAAAACCGGTACAACACAGGATTTTGCCGATGCATGGTTCGTTGGATATACGCCGCACATAACAGCAGGTGTATGGGTCGGCTTCGATGATCAAAGAGTTAAGTTCGGGGGATGGGACGGACAGGGTTCCCGTGCTGCAATGCCGATTTGGGCACGTTTTATGAAATATGTATATGAAGACAGAGAAATCGGATTGTCAGTTGATTACTTTGAAAAACCGGATGATATCGTAGAAGAGGTTATTTGCAACGACACAAAAATGATTGCCACCGAGTATTGCCCGAGCAGAACGACCGAGGTATTTATGCGTCGATCGGCACCCGATACGTGTGACGTACATACATCGTTACGGAGGGATGAAGAACGAAGACGCGGTGCAACAACCTATTAATTTTGTTTTATTTTAGTTGTTTAGTATATTACGTCTGTTGTTTGATAGAGTTTGTATACCAGCCCAGATGGCGGAACTGGTAGACGCGCTAGCTTCAGGAGCTAGTGTCCGCAAGGATGTGGGGGTTCGAATCCCCCTCTGGGCACTTCGCATTAATTCTTCCGAAATCCACACCAAAATCTTTTCAATATAAATTTGTATGTTTTGAACATAATTGTTACATTTTGTAAGTCCGTTAAGTGTTATTACGTTATAGAGAAACGCTTTATAACGTGTTGCCTGTTATCAATTCCGCCACAAAACAAACAGTTTCCGTATTAAGCGCGTGGCAGGTACGGTCAGCCGATTGAGACCGATAACTATTAACCAATAACCGATAACCATTAGCCAATGAGAACAACGAGTAAAGTAGCCAGACACCAATTCTACAATTTATTCCAGAATCTGAAAATGAGTCCCCTGCGGGCAATGGACGATATCCCTGCAATACCTCCTTTACCCGGTGCATATATATTCTGGATCGATGAAGCCCCGCCGCGGTGTTTATTGGTCGGCATCGCTTCCCCGAAATTGGAAGACGGACTCTATGAACGATTATCAAAAATTTTAGAACCGAACAATCAAAACAGTGAACTTCAGAATTTCCTTGCAAAGGACACAAAACTTTCACGGGAATATAAAACAGACCTGAAAAAACCGGAGAACCGCGAGCGGTTCTTATATGAACACGTCTATTTCCAATATCTGACCATACCGGATATGAAGGAAGATGAAATGAAATCGTTCGAAGAGTTTCTGGAATCGGAAGCCGAACTGGAACCGCGCTACCATGCCAACACCACACCCCGGCCGAGGAAAGGAAAATAAAAAATGATTAAAAATCCTAAGTGCTAAATCTGGTATAAAAGCGTACCCCTTTACACATTAAGTTTGTAATTGTAACATGTGTGGTACCTTGTTCTACGAAAGAACCACACGTGCCTTCACGCCCTCTCCCCAAACCCCTCTCCGTGCAGACGGAGAGGGGCTTTTTTACTTGCAATGTGTTCTATTTGATGATGTCTATAGTATTTGTGTGTATTAAAAATACCCTCGAATCTTATTCAAAACCCGTTGAACATCTACCATCTCCTCATTCTTTATACGTAAAACACGCAAACCGAGATTGTTGATTACTATATCACGATTCTCATCGTATTCTTTTGTGTATTGATGAATCGGTCCGTCAAGTTCCACCACAAGTCGCTTCTGTCTTGTAAAATAATCTGCGATGTAAAAATATTTCTTCTCAAATGATTCCTCATATACCAGTGGTTTCTGACGGTAAAACTTAACACCGTCCAGTTGTTTGTTGCGAAGATATTTCCAGAGTTCTTTTTCTTCAGGAGTCGCGTTTTTACGGAGTTCACGGCATAACTGGATAATGGTTTTCCAATTATGTTTATTCATTGTATCCTCCCTATTGAACTCTACATGATTTTTTCCAGAGTAAGTTACTATAGTATTTGTACTGAATTTTTCAACATCTTCTTTATTCCCCGATTACTAAGAGCGATTTTGGGGTTAGCAACGTATTCACTCTCCATGTGAATCCCCCTCTCCGCAAAAAGCGGAGACCACGCCAAAGCGTGGCAGGTGGGGCTGGGGGGAGAGGTGTTTACTCAAAAGCTGATAACTTGATTTTCATAGTAACCTTAATAGCTGCTGCATCACTTTCAATTTTTATTATCACGAGATAGAATCGAACTTGCCTTCACGTCCTCTCAATCTCCAATTGGACTCTATAATTTTTAAATAAGGTAATACAAAAAATAGTTACTTATCAAGACCTTTAGAGAGGTACGCTTTTATACCGGTCCTAGCCCCTGAGCACTAAATCCGAATCAATCCCTCTTTACAATATCCCCAGATACGCATTTGCCGCTACGAATAGAGCAAGTGCCCACACATAGTATGAAAAGAACCGGAATTTCGCCCGGTATAAAAGTGCCAGCACCAGATACAATGCAAGAATACCCACGATAGCCGAAACAAAAAACGCTATTGTAAATACCGGAAAATCGAAAGCCTCCCACCCACCTATTCGAAAGACCTCAATACTCTGTAATAGTGAAGCACCCAATATTGTCGGAAAAGCAATGAAAAAGCTGTACTCGGCAGCCCACCGCCTTTTTACACCTGCCAGCAACGCAAAGGCAATCGTCATGCCGCTCCGGCTTATACCGGGCAGAAGTGCAAGTCCCTGTGCTATACCGATTATAATTGCTATTCGAATGCCGATATCCCGCAATCCCACAGTTCGTGCAGGAAGTACGTCCGTCCACCACAGCAAAATACCGGTTATTACGAGCGTACTGCTTATCGCATACGGATTCGCAAACACCGATTCGAATATATTTTTTAACGGCAAACCCAGCATACCGGTTACAAGCACCGATAACAATCCGAGCAGTGTGAGCTTTACATATAAATTCCCCATGGGTGTTCGCTCACCAGAAAATAGTTCATTGAATCCGCTTATTGTCCGCCGGATATAAACAGTTAAACTTTTACGAAACACCACCGCTATAGAAACCAGCGTGCCGACGTGTACAACAAGATCGAAGAGAATCATTTCAGGTGATTCGGGTGGCGGGAGCTCTTCCCCTCGGCCAATGAGCCAGTGCTGGGTCAGGGCGAGATGACTTGTCGAACTGACAGGAAAAAACATAAAAATACCCTGGATTATACCCAGGACTGCAGCAACCCATATTGCCATAGAGAATGATATATATTTACTTCGTTAATTTATTTATAAGAAAGATTAAGAAACGAATTTTTTTTAAGTAATTCAAGGATAGAAGATTTGGTAAGGATTGTGCTGCTCCGGATCGATATCCACTCCTCCCGATAGCTATCGGGATCCCTCTCCCTTTTCGCTAAAGGGAGGGGAACTGTAAGGTCAGGGTT
>PWXV01000036.1 GCA_003568415.1 Ignavibacteriales bacterium | reverse complement strand
TATAACGAAGTTATCATGCGGGAACGCCGCGGCGATTATCTGGGGGCGACCGTACAGGTTATCCCCCATATTACTGATGAGATCAAACGACGAATGACAACGCTCGCAACCGGAGGTAAATACGATGTCATCATCACAGAAGTCGGAGGTACGGTCGGTGATATTGAAAGTTTACCTTTTCTTGAGGCAATTCGACAATATACCCTCAGTGTTGGCAGGAGGACTGCTATCAATATTCACGTTACGCTTGTACCGTATATACCTTCGGCAGGGGAACTAAAAACTAAACCAACTCAGCATAGTGTGAAGACCTTACTGGAAATTGGTGTCCAGCCGGATATTTTGATTTGCCGGTCAGACAGGCGGCTTACAAAAGATTATCGGGAGAAGATTGCTTTGTTCTGTAACGTACAGACTCAGAGTGTTATTGAAGGACGCGATGTTGATTCAATCTATGAGGTACCCTTACAGTTCGCGCGGGAAAAACTTGATGATATCGTGATCGGGCATTTAAATTTAAAATGTAATGACCGGGATATAACTGTCTGGCAGCAACTGGTAGACCGGATTAAAAAACCGAAACACGAAGTGACGATAGCTATCTGCGGAAAGTATACCAAGTATCCTGATGCGTATAAAAGCATTTCCGAGGCGTTTGTGCATGCAGGTGCAGCAAACAATGCCCGTGTAAATATTCGCTGGATAGCATCTGAGGATGTCGAGAATAATGTAGATAATGGTGCGTTCAGGAATGTAGACGCTGTCCTGGTACCGGGTGGATTCGGTGAGCGTGGTATTGAAGGAATGATACGGGCGATAAAATATGTGCGTGAGCGGAAGGTACCGTTTTTTGGTATTTGTCTCGGTCTACAATGTGCAGTTGTTGAATTTGCACGAAACGTCGCCGGACTGAAGAGTGCCCACAGTACCGAGTTTAAAAAAACAAAACACAATGTGATTGATTTAATGACCGATCAGCGTGTTGTGAAGAATCTCGGCGGTACGATGCGGCTGGGTTCATATCCATGCGTTGTCCAAAAAGGGACGAAGTCCTATAAGGCATATAAAAAAGAATTTATCAATGAACGCCATCGTCATCGTTATGAGGTGAACAATAAATTCCGCAAAAAGCTTGTCGATGCGGGATTAATCACAAGCGGTGTCTCACCCGACAACAACCTTGTGGAGATGATTGAGATTCCGGACCATCCCTGGTTCGTGGCAGTTCAGTTTCACCCGGAATACAAATCACGTGCTGTAAACCCGCACCCTTTATTCAGGGATTTTGTAAAAGCCGCTCTTCAGCATAAAGAGGCACCGGCACAGAAAGAGAAACACGTTGTGCAGCGTGTTTAGTATATGATATAAAAAAACCTTATCTATCAAAAATTGTAGCTACATCCGGTAAATCGACTCTTACAATAGGATAACGGCCGGTTTGCTGTAAATGCCTGAACTCATCATATTGCAACAACCCGTGCATCGATTGCGGCTCAAGTGCGGTTGCTATTAACATGCGTTGCAGTTGATCGGTTGGCACAAGTACATCACCTTCGTGTGCCATGTGAACGGCCGTCTCGGTTCGTAATTCCGGGAAAATAATCTCCGTTTCTTCCAGCTCAATTGTGGTCAATTCATTAATAATGTAATACTCACCCCGTTGAACATCTCCTTCCTCAAGGGGTTTCATAAGCACATTATGTTTTTCAAATAATTCAATGATCCGGTATTCCGATCCAGGTATAAGATAAGCATCGGGTACCGTTGTGACTTCTTGTTTGACTACCAATGGAAAATAATTTTCAATATCAACCATAATAGTATCGCCGGTTTCGTATTCATCATTTACTGGGGAAACTTCAAGTGCCGGTATAGTCAGTATACTGCTGTCTTTTTCTCTGCTCATCGTGAGCACAAATTCGGCTTGTGTGGTGGTGATGAGATCCCGCCGGGCAGACCTGACGATTGATAAGATATCTCCTTTCTTCTCTTTGCAGAAGGTAAGCAACGTCTCGAGTGCATGCTGTTGAGCTTCGGTGCGTTGTTGTATATCCCCGGTGGGTGTGCGGGCGTTTTTCCCTTCGAGTATCAATGAAAAAGTATTCAGAATGCCGAATCCCTGTCTACCGTCATTAATGCTGGTAGTACTGTAGCGAATTCGGTCGGGCGGCCCTACGATATAATTATGGAATGTATAACCCGCTCCGGTAATTTCCCGTTCAGCATAGGGAAGAAATTCTTTCTCTGAAAATAGTCGAATCGTTTCATTGGTATTAAGATTGGTCACCAATCCGTATTGTTCATCAAATAGTTTAATATAACCTTCCTCAAGCCACGAGCGGGTCCAGGGTTGATATTCATGGATATCAACGGTGACATATGGTTCCCATCTGTGAAAAAGATTGCGTAACGCAATCGTTTCCGGTGCGTTAAGTAATAAATGACTACGGTTAAGATCAACGTCATCGGCATTCCGTCGTTCATGACGCTCCGCTCCGTCGGGATTGACCTGTGGTACGAGTAGTATATCGAGATGTCCAAGCAATTCATCATGTTTTCCTATGGCGATATCACGGGCGAGTGCGAGCACCGCTTCTTTACCGGATGGTTCATTACCGTGTTGCTGAGCAAACAACATAACCATGAGCTTTTCAAGGCGGTCTTCTCCGAATTCACCCGAGCTGATCTTCATGTAGGGGATTACCCTTCCCTCCACCGACAGGCCGAGTGTATCCACGGTTATAAAATTACTGCGCCGGTCAAGTATTTGGACAAATTCAATAATCGATTCATGGGAGGTTAGCTGATTGAAATTTTTGTCTTCAAGCGGGGTGTCTAATCCCGGATCGGGAGCGCATGATACGAATACCAGACAGATAATGAGGTAAATAAATTGGGACATACGGGGCATAAACATACTCCTTTGAGATGAATTGGTTGATTTCAAAGTTTAACCGCAATAATATAATCAATATCTTGAAAAAATAATATAGATTTGATTATCTTACTATTTGAGAGAATGTACACAATTCAAATCCGGATCGCTTTACCTGTCACTCAAAAGAGGAGATGAGATGATGGCACATTTCATGTACACTCTGCTTCTGCTGGTTGTTTTCCTTTTCTACAATACGGGCTGTGGGGTAATCGGAGGGAGTAGCACGTATACCACCCGTACCGGTATCGGGACTGCATGGTTAAACGAGGTTCATCAAAAGGTACCATCGTTACTCGAACATCGGTACGGCTATGATCTATTTAATATCACCGAGAATCCCGATCTACTTTTGTACCAAACTGATTGGAAGGAACGTATCCTCTTTCCTCAGGAGAAAAATATGGGTGCGATTAATGCAAGGACACGATTGCGAGTTGAAGCCCGTGCACGTGGTCGTGCATCACCGACAAATCCCGGGGCACGGCGCGGACCGGTGACGATAACCATCGAGAATTCGTTAGAGATTCCTGAAGAAGGATGGATTAGTGCGGAACCTACCGATCAATTTAACGACTATATTAATGGGATTATCAGCGATTTACGCCGGGAATTAATTCCCCAGGGTGGATAGTGTATTACGGCTGATCGGGTGATTCAACTTCCAGGGATAGTTTCATCATCGCGAATCTTCGGTGCAATTTTGAATCCGGTAAATCCGTAGAGCAAAGCAAAGATCCAGCCGCTGTAACACATTACAGCCCAGGGTGCATATTCGAGTGTCGGTACACCGAGTGTGCCTGCCATAAATACACCGGCTATACTCCACGGTACAAGCGGAACCATCACGGTACCGGAGTCCTCGGTTGTTCGTGAGAGATTTTTTGCAGCAAGACCACGTTGTTTATAAGCAGGTGAAAACAACTCGCCGGGCAACAGAATTGATAGATAAGAACTTCCGGTCATTAACGCGGTTAATATGCACGATGTGACGGTCGCGGCTACAAGCTTTCCTGTTGTTCGTGCAACCTGCAGTAAACGTTGTAATATCACATCCAGCATACCGGTGCTTTGTGCTATGCCTGCAAATGCAAATGCACACAAAGCGATCAGGGTAACATCCATCATTTGCTGCATCCCTCCCCGTGATAAGAGCGTATCGACAAGCTCCACGTCGGTCGTTGAGGTATAGCCGAAAACGGTAACGGCAATTGTATCGCCGAGCGTTTCTGCCTGAAATGCAATTGCGAGCATGATGGCGATAAATGTAGATGTTAACATGCCGGGAATGACGGGTAATTTTCTGATGGTAGCATACAGTACAATTGCCGGTGGAATAAGCAATAAAATATTGAACGTATAATTTTCGGAGATAGTTGACAAAATTAATACAATCCGTTCAGATTCTACTGCAGTGACGTCGAATTGTAAGCCCGCAATGAAGTAAACGATAAGCCCCAGCAGCCATGCCGGACTGGTTGTCCATAAGGTATGGCGGATGTGATCGAACAAGTTACTTCCGGCAGCAATGGGAGCAAGATTGGTAGTGTCGGAAAACGGTGAGACCTTATCGCCAAAATATGCCCCGGCCACGATAGCCCCTGCTGCCATACCAAGAGGAATATCGAATCCCTGTGCAATTCCGATAAATGCAATCCCGACTGTACCGACTGTACCGTATGATGTGCCGGTCAATACAGAGACAATGGAACATACAATACAAGCGGTAACAAGAAAATACTGTGGTGAAATGATCTGTAAACCATAATAAATCAGCATTGGAATTGTACCGGCGGCAAGCCACGAACCGATAAGTGCCCCCACGATGATGAGAATACTCATCGCCGGCAATCCTTTCCGGATGCTATCCATTACACCGTTTTCCATTTCCTTATAGGTATATCCCAGCCGGTACCCAATGATACCCGCGACAGTTGCAGCGGTTAAGAGCAACACTTCGATCCGGTATTGAAATATCCCGTATCCTACGGCAAGTAATGCTGCGAGTATAATGAGTGGTAACAGACTTTCAAAGAACGAAGGTGGGCGAGGAGAGTCATTATTAACTACGTTATTCATAATATTATTTTTTCATTATATACTATGGCATTTAAAAATATGAATTCAACAAACGGACAAGTAATCAGGTTACAATGACTAAGAGCGTGCTAGCCGTTGTATCGATTAGATAAAATTCTGCTGATTAAGTGACGGTAAGCAATGTGGTTTCTGAATCTGGTAGTGATATCATGGATGATTGCACAATAGCGTTTAATTTTCATCAGGATGTTATTGCGTGATTAATTGTTTACTAGGTGATTTGCAAGAAAATCATCAATCTCGTCTTCTATAAATTCTCCTGCAACCACGAACCAGGTGTCGGGTATATCGTTGACATATATAATGTAGAACGGTGTTCCCCATCTGCGATAGTCATCGAGGACGGTGCGAAGAATGTAATGAGTTGTCTCCAGCCGGATTTCGGGATTTTCTTCACGGTCTTCGCTGCCGATTATAACCGGAAAAGGAATATTGTTTTCTTTAACATATTCACGCACGCGATCCGGATCGCTATACATGAAATTTAAAACGAATTTAAGACCTTTGTCTTTGTAGCTATCATATAGTCTCAAAGCAGCAGGGAGGTTCTGACGGCAATTCGGGCACCATTCGGCATAATATCCAAAAATAATAATTTCCGAAGGAGTATATCCATCATACTCCGGCTGCGAGAAATTGACGGGATTACCATCCAGATCAGTGCCGATAAAATCCTCAAAATGCAATATACTCATCACTTCTGTACTATCGGCAGCTGATAAATCCTGTTCGGATATGAATGTTTCCAGCTGATATCTGAGATCGTCAACCGGTACGGGCTGAAGATTGGTTTTCTCATCGGTGGAGAGCAAACCAAGAAGCAGAATTACTATAAGTATATGCATATTTTAATAATACGAAAATCACCTATTTTGGGCAAGTGAGAAATGTGTAGATATGATAGATAGTTTGATGCAACATATATTTTGAAAATGTGCCGGAAATTGTTACATTAAAAGCGAATTTTATCCTTTTTATCAAGGTACTTATATTATGATATCGTTTCAGCAAGCACTTGAAAAGGTTATCTCGAAAACCCCGAAGCTAGCTTCTGATGTTATGGGCACCAAGCAAGCCCTGGGTTATGCACTTGCAAAACCGGTTGTAGCATTGGAAGACCATCCGATGTATGATTTATCGGCGATTGACGGATATGCCGTTTATCAAAGCGATATAGCGAATGCCAGCGATGAGAATGTTGTCGATCTGAAGATAGTTGCAAAAATCCCGGCAGGCGATCATAAAAAAATACGTTTAGAGCCTGGAACAACTGCCCTTGTGATGACTGGAGCAAAAGTTCCCGAAGGATGTGATGCTGTTTTATCTCTCGATTATGTTCAGACAAAAGGTGAGCGGGTGTCGATCAGGAAAAGTGTGGAGCGGTGCGAAAATATTCGATTCAAGGGGAGTGAACTCCGTAAAGATGATGGAGTTCTCGAACCGGGAAATTACATTACACCCGGAACGGTGGCAATGCTTGCAGCGCTTGGCTATCCGTCTGTAATTATACACAAAAAACCGCGGGTTGCTGTTGTTACTACCGGTGACGAACTTATCGATATTTCTCAGCCGGCAGTGGAAGGGAAAGTGAGAGATTCAAATGCGTTTTTCCTCGAATCTGCTTTACAAAAAGCCGGTGTAGAATCGCACATGATAGAACGTGTACCCGACGAGGCAAAATTATTATTATATGCAGTTTCTAAATCGATTGAGTCGGCTGATATTATTATTGTTACAGGCGGGGTCTCCGTTGCTGAATATAATGTTATGGAGCCAATTTTCTCTGAATTGGGTGTTGAACAACACTTCTGGGAAGTAGCCATAAATCCGAATAAACCGGTATTTTTCGGGACAATTGGAAATAAGTTGGTTTTTGGATTGCCGGGTAATCCGGTAGCGGTCGGAATGCTGTTTTATGAATTGGTTTTACCGTCAATTCTTACAATGATGGGACGCCGGGCTGTTTATTTACAGCGTGTACACGCTAATCTGGAATCCACTCTATCAAAACGCAGCGGTCGTTTGGAGTTTATTCGCGGTTATTTATCATGGATAGGAGATACATGGTCGGTTGTTCCGTTTATGAAGCAGGAATCTCATATGATGAGTACCTTTGCAAAATCAAATTGCATAATTGTATTTCCGGAATCAAAGAAAATAATGGAAAAAGGGGAAAAAGTTGAAGTTCATTTACTTCCCTGGTTCTATGACTGAAATAATATAATAAGATATAATATTCCGAGTTTATACTTTTTAAGAAAATTCCTTCCAAATTTTGACAAGCATTTCCTAAATTTAGTAGGATTTCTGTTCCAAAAATTTCCAAAACACCGTTTCTGTAGCTATAATCGACATGACAAAAGATGGCACGTGACTTGCAATTATATATGACGACCCTGTTGTTTAGGGTTCTGAGCTATACGTGTTCACCACATTTCCTACTGTCTGTGTACCGGATCGGTGAACATAAGTAGTTCAGCAGAAACAAGAAACAAGCAACGGGTCTGAGCGATGCCCGTTGTGTACCACTCAAATCCTCAAAGCACTCTACTA
>PWXV01000135.1 GCA_003568415.1 Ignavibacteriales bacterium | reverse complement strand
TGTTGCGTAACCTCAGTAAATAATATTGATCTGCTTCATGCAATCATTTTCTCTTCAATGTTCTCTCATAAATCCTGTCTTCCAGCTTAAAAAAACCGCATACTGATTTTGCAATGATGTTCCGGAGAGGCTCGGGCGGCCAGGGAATTACCTTACGGTTTACAAAAAACGTATCCGTTATATCAGATTTTTTACCGAGCAGCAATTCCGCCGCTGTTTTACCGTTCAATAAGGTCATCGACACACCGTGACCGACGCATCCGAGACTGTATACCGCACGTTGGTCACCGATATATCCCATTGCCGGTGCAAGATCGATGGGAACGGATACAGGTCCGCTCCAGGTATTAGTGAACTCAATTTTCGATAAATGCGGAAATAATACAGCAACTCGCTGCTTTAATTGTTTCACAATTTCTGTATCCGGATCAGGATCAATTTCCTTTCCATATGGAATACCGACATTGCCGCCTCCCATTAACAACCGGTTATCTTTGGTCAGACGAAAATAGTGAACGAGGTTTCGTGAATCCTCAATGCCTTCGCGTCCCTCCCATCCTATCGGTTTCAGTTCATCGTCGATAAGCGGACGGGATAATACAATGTGCGTTGTCACGGGAATCTGCTTTCGCTTCAATGACGGGAAAAGTATAGAGTACGCGTTCGTCGCGAACATAACTTTTTCCGCATTGATAATTCCTTCGGGCGTGGTTACCGATACGGATGGTTTCAATTGCACTTCAGTTGCCGGTGTTTGTTCAAATATTTTTACGTTCATTTCTTCGCATAAACGCTTTAATTCAAAAGCATACTTTACGGGATGCATCAAACCACATCGTTGTTCGAACAGAGCACCGTGGAATACCTCCGACTGTATGCGTTGGTACAATGCAACGCGGTCGATCCATTCTCTTCCCTCCAATCCAATTGTATTGCCGAACTCAAGTTCCTTCTGGATATCATCGGCTAGCGCCGGACTCGTGGCAACGCGTAAGAAACCGGGAAATTCAAAATCACAGTCAAGCGAATGTTCCTCAATAAATTCACGTGTATAATCAACTGCACGCTCCATGTAGTGATGTGCCTCCTTCGCACTGTTCTTACCGAAACGGAACCGCGTAAGGGCGAGGGTAAACCCGAACAACGTCATCACAAAACCGGCATTGCGTCCGCTCGCACCGTATCCGATAACATCCGATTCGATAAGCGTTACATCAAGCGATGGATCGAACATTTTTAAATGATATGCTACCGATAATCCTGTATAACCGCCGCCGATAACAACGATATCGGCTGAGTGCGTGCCACGCAACGGTTCCGACGGTTGATGATCTATAGTCGATAACCAGTAACTTTTTTCTTTATAATAGGTCATATGGTAATGTTCGCTTTCTTGTTGAATTTTTCCCAGACCCTTCTTGATAGTAATGACAGCCTAAATGAACATTCTTCTTTCTTTACCCTGTCTGTCCACTCATCTTCTTTTTGTGCAGCTTCATTGAAACATTGTGCAGTAAGATCTTTTCTCTCAGCCGGAGCAAGAGAACCTGCCTTGCATATAAAGCGATCCTGCATCTCCCGGAGTTCATCGCAATACAGGGAGGTATACAAAGGGTAATTCCAGATGGTGAGACGGTGTAATAGCTCGTGCTTCCACCACAACGACCCGGGATCGAACGTGGCACCCGGTGTTGTTCCTGTATCCGGCAGTCCGTCATCGAACCATACCGGTTTAAACAAACTGATGCACGGTGCGGAGGTACCGGTCACCCATATTTCAATATCATGTTCCGTTAACTTTACTATGAGCGAGCCGGTTGTTTGTGTTGCTTTTCTGGCCGGACCCCATCCGGCATGAGCACACAGTGTTTTGTTGAAGAGACCGTTCAGGAAGCGTCCTTCGCCATCATCATTATGGTCGTGCAATATGTTCATCATTGTTGCTGCGGTGATACCTCCGTTCGATTTCCGTAACAATTCCGATGAACGGGATTGCCGTTCACGACTGCACGCCGCGCGGGTTATAAGTTTGTCGGAAAAGCATCGTTCAACGTGGATTTGGTCAGAGTTGGCCGAACGAATCTGTGAGCGAGTGTTGCTGATAAAATCTTCCGAAGCCAAATCCCACTCTGCTCCAATTGAAAGTACATTTGACATCGATTGAGATGTATTGACTTTTTTCGCAACCCATAACCGGTCTATGGTTTCAAGAACCCACGCTTCCCGTTTATCGACGATGAGAAATGAATTATGGTAGTAGAATTTATGGTTATGGGCGCAGTTACCTCCCTGTCCGTATTCTTCAAGGAGTTCCGTTATAACTTCAAGGGCACCACGGGCCGAATCTCCCCGCTCAAGACCGAGACGCAGCAAGTCCATACCCAAAAGTCGGGGCTCTTTAACGGACGGTATTTTTGAAAAGATCGCCTCATTACCTATAACGACCCCGTGTTTGTTCACTCCCATCTCCGCACCCCACATCCAGAACGGACGGCAGAGGAATACCGCATTAGTGTACTTCGCCTGCGGTATTTCGATGTAGGTACATTGCAGTTTCGACCCTCCGGGATACTCCGCCGCGGGATGGTGTTCAATACTTTGCGCTTCATTGGGATGGCGATCGCTGTTCTTCGCAAAGATCACGCTGCCGTCGGCGGTGGCTTCATGAAGTGCGACCATAGTATCACACATAATCGGAATTCCGGTCGATTTGTAGTAAAAGAGTTTAAAATTTTTATGACAAAACTATTAAGGACAAAACAATAAGTAGATAAACATTGAATTGTATCATTAAATTATAATTGTTGTATTTAATGATGTCCTTTTAGAACTATATGGTACACGGGAAATTATTTTTTCAAAAATCATTAGATGGAATATCAACCTACCCATAAGAAACCCGGATGAACCTAATCAAAAAATCATTTTGCCCTTAATAGTTTTGCCTTTTATATCACTTCAACCCTCCACAATAATCCATGAATTTACAATATAATCCCCTTCAACCTCATAGATCACCACTGCTTCGAGTTCTTCGAACCCGGGGATGCCGGTTATCAGTTCTTCATCGATTACTATGTTTCCGAGAACAATTCTATTGGTAATATTCGCATGCAGTTCCGGTGCTTCGTCGAACCGTTGTTTATACCGTTCGTATATCTCGTCATATCCCGACGCAAGTACTTCATCGGGAAAACTATACACGGTTGCATCGGGATGATAGAACGAAACGAACGCTTCGGTATCCCGGGCATTGTAGGCATTTACCTGTTGTTTAACAACGTTCTCCGGACTTTGCGGTATCAACTCCTCCGGTGAAAACACAGTGCCGTTGGATATTACTTTCTCTATATCGCTTGCGTTCATAATATCCTCAAGAGGATTCGAATTGAGGATCACAAGATCGGCAAGCTTGCCTGAGGTAACGGTACCGAGCTGTTCCTCCATCCCCATCAGCTTCGCACCGTTCCGGGTAGCCGTCACCAAGATTTCCATCGGGGATAAACCGGCCTGTGCCATTAATGCAAACTCGCGGAAGATTGCCGGACCGTGCGGTGTGCCTATGTTACCGGCATCCGTTCCGGCAGCAATGATAACGCCGCCATCGTGGAGCGCTTTGAGGTTCTGCAGATCGGGACGATCATCCTGAAGCGGCTGCGGGTTTCTCATTCGTTCAACAATCCACGAAGGAAGCTCACCTTCCGGTAAACCGCGCAGGTCAAAAAGACTTGCAACGATATCCGGATGCGCATAGCGGAACTCGGGTATTGTAAGCGTAAACTCCTGATTAAACACCTGTGGATACCTTTCGAAAACGGTAAGCGTCGGTGTATATATTACCTCGTTTTCACGGAGAAGCGTGATGAATTCTTCATCTACCAACCGGTCGGTAACGCTGTGCACTAAAATATCTGCACCTGTTTTCACAGCAGCACGGGCGGTTTCGAGCTGGGTTGCGTGTACCGATACCCGGATACCATACTGACGGCTCTCATCGATCACAGCTTCCACAATCGGTAATGAATCCTCAACGGTCCTTCCCCGCGTGACAATATACCAGATCTTGATCAGATCGGCATCCATTTCCGCCTGTTCCCGCACAAGTTCACGGGCTTCATCAGGGGCGGCTACTTCTATTATCGGAGGATCATCGGTGGTTAGTTCATCGGGCTGATAGGTTGATATTAACGGACCTGCAACAAGAACCCGCGGTGCAGCGTCCGATGCTCTGGCTTTATTCCTGACCTCAAAGTTCCACATCGGTCCGCCGACATCCACAACCGACGTTACACCGCTACGGAGGTAACGGGCGAAGGTATCATCAAGATTATCCCGGATCATTTGAAGTTCTTCCTCTTCGTACGTTACCACCGACCGCAAATCGATGATATCCGGGCGGGTGTATAATCCTCCCGATTGAAAAAAGTGAATGTGTGAGTCGATCAAACCGGGGATAATCCACAGGCCGTCTGCTTCTACTATATGTGCATTTTCGGGTATTGTAATCTCACCCATACTTCCAGCATTAGCAATAATCGAATCTTCAATAATGATTACCGAATTCTCAATTGGATCCGAACCGTCGGTATTGATAAGCGTACCTCCCACAATAGCGGTGGTGGATTGCTGTGCGGTTGACGGGATGTAGAGCAGAAATAAAATTACAAGTGAGAGAATATAATATTGCGATTTCATAATTTTAGTCTAACCTATTTTTAGGATGAAAATTATGATTTATTGATACTGTAAATTGTATAAGACATGTAAGACCTGACAGGCTATTAAACCCTGTCAGGTCTGCGTTTCTTATAATCATCGTATCGGATATTCATCCGGCGGCGGCGGCAGTTCCGTATCGACTTCCTCCATCAATTGCATCACTTCCTCGATAGCACGGTCGAGCTGTGCGTCGATGCCCTGCATTTCATCATACGGTTTGTTGTCGACATGAATATCGGGCTCAACACCGACATTTTCCATATGCCACTCACGGTCGAGACTGTAGGATGAAAACTCCGGCTGCATGACGTATCCGCCGTCAATCAGTCCCGCATGTCTGCCGCTAATACCGATAACACCACCCCACGAACGGGTACCGACAAGCGGACCGAGCTCGTATTCACGGAAAAAGTACGGGAAGTAATCACCGTCGGATGCAGAGTACATGTTCAGCATAGTTACCATCGGGCCGTGAAAGACTGCCGACGGATACGTACTCGGACTTCCTTCACGCGATATACCCATACCCGCAAGCACACGGCGCAGCCGTTCAAGGATCATCTGCGAAACAAACCCGCCGCCGTTGTAACGGACATCGATGATAAGTCCTTCTTTGCGGATCTGCGGATAGAAGTACTTCACGAACTCCTGTAATCCTTCAAGACTCATATTCGGAAGATGCACATACCCGACCCGTCCGTCGGTTTGTTCCTTCACATACCGCCGGTTGTTTTCAACCCAGTTAAAATAAATAAGCTGCGTCTCTGAGCTGATGGTCTTGATGGTTACTTCACGTGCGCCGTCCTGTGACGGTTGATCGTTTACTTCCAGGTCGACAAGCTTTTCAGCCTTGTTAACCAGCAACTCATACGGTGTCGCCGGTGCACGTAGTTCCTCACCGTCGATTGCAATAATGTACTCACCTTCGCTCACATCGATACCCGGTTCGGTTAGCGGTGACCGGCGGTTTGATTTCCAGTTCTCGCCTTCATATATCTTTTTGATTCTATAATAACCGCTTTCCTCATCAAGCTCGAACTCGGCACCGAGCAGTCCGGTATTAACCGATTCAACATCGGGAAGATCGCCGCCGCCTTTGTATGCATGACCGGCAGCAAGCTCGCTGATCAACTCGCCGGCAACGTACGTCAGATCACGCCGGTGTGCAACATAGGGAAGCAGCTCTTTATAGTTCTCGCGCATCTGTTCCCAGTCTACACCATGCATATCCGGATCGTAGAAGAAATCACGCTGCAGACGCCATACTTCATTAAAGATCTGTTCCCACTCGGCACGCGGGTCGAGATGTATCTGCATATCGCCAGTGTTAACCAATCCATCACCCACATTCACGCCGGGTTGAATATCTACAATACCGTATCTGTTTTGACTTGCGTATAATAGCTTTTGTTGATTTGCAGAAACCGAGTATCCGTTTACCGGAGATAACAATGTATGTTCTTTCCGCTCGTTGAGGTCATACATTATTAACGATGTTTGTTCGTCGGTGACCGGACCGGCAAGCCCCGATATCCCGCCCGACATATATAGAACTTTTCCGCTGGTGGCTTGCACATTGCCGTAATTACCCGGACGCACGGGAAATCCGACAATACGATCACCGATGCCTTCAATATCTATCCTGAAATCATCATTCTCCGATTGTTCATTCGCGTCTTCCTCATCAATTTCCACCTCATCGCTCTTCGGTGCAAACGGCGACTCAAGATCGTCACGCATCGTAACAAGATACGGGCGCGTGCTTCTCGTTATGAGGAAGTTCGATTCAAACTGCGCCATCAACGGATTGAAATCCCGGTTCGAGGTAAAGTATAAATACTTACCGTCGGGATCGAATGCCGGGTTGCTCTCGGTGGTATAGTAATCCGTCACCCGGTGGTTCGATTGATCTTCAAGTGAATAGAGAAATATCGAACTCATATTATTGTGTTCGGGTTTCGTATACGCAATCCATTCACTGTCGGGCGACCATGCATATTGTCTGATCTCCCAATGGTCCGATTCATCGACTTTGTGAACTTCTTCCGATTCGATATCCACATAATACAGATTCAATTTTTTATCGCCGAAAGCAAGCTTCTTGCTGTCGGGTGACCAAACCGGTGTAAAGTAAAATGTTTCGCTGTCGTGAGTCAGTTGTACCGGTTCACCGCGTCCGTCCTGCGGACGAATATACAATTCATACTCACCTGTTATATCAGAAAGATAGGCGATCCATTTTCCGTCCGGCGACCAGCGCGACCAGCGCTCATGCATACCTGTTTCACCGCTGAGATTACGTGTGTTACCATCCTGCGCTGGGACGGTAAACGTATTACCGCGCGCATTGAACACAACACGTTTTCCGTCGGGTGCAATATCCATTGAGTTAATATTGTTACCGACATCAACATATCGCGATCTGGTCAATGTGTGATCGCCCGGCACCTGAATCGATACCCGTTCATACTCTTCAGTTTCAAGATCGAGCAGATACAGATATCCTCCCCATTCATATACAATCGCATCGGGGCCGAGACTGGGCCATTTCACGTCATAGGTGTCGTGAAAAGTGACCTGGCGTACATTTCCGGTCTCCGTCTCATACACGAAGATGTTTTCACGGACCTCACGGTCGGAGACGAAATAGATCCTGTCTTCATACCACATTGGAAATTTATCGGGACCTTCCCAGTCGGTAACCTGTTCAAGTTCACCGGTTTCAAGATCGTAAATGGACACGTGCAGTGTCTGTCCGCCGCGATAGCGTTTCCATGTTCTGAACTCGCGGAAGTTCCGGTTGTACGCGATCTTCTGGCCGTCGGGTGAGAACGATGTAAAGCCCCCCTCGGGTACCGGCAGTTGCTCGGGCATTCCGCCTTCGGGACTCACACCATATAACTTCCCGACCCACGCATTGAACGTACCCTGATGGGAAC
>PWXV01000270.1 GCA_003568415.1 Ignavibacteriales bacterium | reverse complement strand
TGCACTGGCAATGCCCGTCAATGAATCACCGGCGGAACCCGACACCATACAGCTTACCTGGAATTTTGCAGACCTGGCTACATATTATCATCTTGAACTGAGTCAGGATGAGGATTTTTCAGAAATTATTATGGCAGAAGATGAATATCAGGATACGGTATTACATGTAACCGGGCTTGAAGGACAAAGCTGGTATTACTGGCGGGTGAGAACTTCCAATGCTGCTGGTATAAGCGAATATTCCCAGCCGTTTAGTTTCCGCACCGCGTTTCCTGCGTCTCCTCTGCTCGCATTTCCCGGGCATGCTACAGAAGAAGTACCGGTTACTCCCGAGTTAATCTGGTATGCCGATACGGTTGCAACTGAGTATCAATTTCAGCTGGCGACCAGCAGAGGATTTACCGAAGCAACAACTGTCTTCGATACAACCGGTGTATTGGATACCGCGCTCGTAGTACCTATGGAGCTGGATGCAGATCAGATATATTTCTGGCGGGTAAATGGTCAAAATGAATATGGTACAAGTTTATGGTCGGATGCGTGGGGATTCCGGACAGAGATCCCGACGTTTGTCGAGGAACAGGATGGAATACCCGGGGAATTTGCGCTTAGACAAAATTATCCTAATCCATTTAATCCCGCCACCACCATAGAGTTTTCACTGCCTGAAGAAGAACATGTTACTCTTGTAGTATATGATGTACTGGGCCGTGAAGTCGCGGAACTCTTTAATGACCGGGCAATGCCCGGAACATATCGGGTAGAATTCAATGCTTCGTCGCTCCCGAGCGGTGTTTATTTGTACAGGATTCAATCGGATTCCTTTACCGAAACAAAACGTATGATGTATTTGAAATAATGATGTATGAGTAACAATAAAGCTATGAGAATACTAAAATTTATCATTTGCCTCACACTATTGGCAACTGCGGTGCCCGTCACGGCGCAGGATACCACTATTACCGTGGTAGCCGATGGATTTATTCATTACCATATTTTCGATCCTTCCGGGCCCTTTAATATTAACGTACTCGAGATAGATGTGAGTAACCCTGACAATAAAATCGGTGCGGGACTTGCCAACGATGTGATGGCACACGGATTCGAGCGAACTTCTTCGCTTTCCAAACGAAAATCAGAAAGCGGTAATATTGTCGTCGGTGCCATCAATGGTGATTTTTACGGAATTGCCGATCCGCAAAACCCGTACGGTTATCTGTCAAGTTCGATGATTATGAAAAATGAATTTGTTTTCGGGCGGGAGTTTCACCGCAGTTTGTTCGGTGTAGTTGAGGGCGACCAACCTGTAATCGATGTGCTCGATTTTAATGGAGTGGTTGCGGTAAATGATGATGCATCATTTACGTTTAACCGGTTTAACGCTCAGCGTGTCGGTGATTCTATGGTTTTATTTAATAGATTCTTTGGATCATCAACGTTAACGAATGAATACGGAACCGAGGTTCGTTTACAGCCGATCGATGAAATTACGGTTAATACTCCGGTACAATTTCGTGTTGATGAAGTCGAAATAAATGTCGGTGATATGGAAATCGATCAAGATATATATATTCTCTCCGGTCACGGGACTGCATCCGAATTTCTTGAGACGAATATTGAAGAAGATGATACAATAACTATTACGATGGGCACCCTGCCCGACCGCGGGCGGCTTTCGGCATTGGTCGGCGGTGGACCTCGTTTATTAACAGACGGAACACGACCGGATAATTATACCGGTGTTGAACACTTCGGTAGTAACTTTATTGAGACTCGTCATCCCCGCACGGCAGTGGGTTTCAATGCCGATAGTACTATAGTCTATTTCGTAACCGTCGACGGCAGGCAGCCCGGTTTATCTGCAGGGATGTCGCTCTATGAACTTGCGGATTTTATGATATCATTCGGGATATCGGATGCCGTGAATCTGGATGGCGGCGGTTCGACCACTATGGTGGTTCATAATCACCCCGTAAACAGTCCGTCGGATCCCGGGGGAGAACGAAGCGTTGCCAATGCGCTCCTTGCGATAAGTACGATTCAGCTTGAGTCTCCCGCGCGGCCGCTCTTATCCGAACCGGGAGATCAGGCAGTCGATCAACCCGATACGGTCATACTTTCGTGGAACCCGGTTGAGGATGCCGTGCATTATTCAGTCGAAGTCTCACTCGATGATGATTTTGGTTCCGACCTTGTATATGAAGAAACAATATTTATGGATACTTTGACGGTGTTGACAGGCATTGAAGGATTGACGGATTATTATTGGCGTGTGCAAGCGCATAATGCTGTCGGCATTAGTGAACAGAGCGATGTATTTTCATTTACCACCGGTTTCCCGCCGGTGCCTGCGTTAGAAGGGCCTGACCACGGAAATACCGATGTACCGGTCTCTCCGCTGTTCGAATGGGAAGAGATAGATGTAGCAGCGCAGTATCGTATTCAGATTGCATACGGAAGAAGTTTTTCAGAAGCGTTGATGGTTCACGATACGACTGTTGCCGCACCGTCTCTTGAATATGAGGGGGAGCTGGATTATGACGAGACACATTTCTGGCGAGTGAGAGCAATTAACGAGTTCGGCAGAAGCGATTGGTCGGAAGTATTTGGATTCCGGACAACCACACCCACTTCTGTAGATCAGGAAGAAAGGATACCCGAAAGTTATAAGCTGAAACCCAATTATCCCAACCCGTTTAACCCCAATACCACAATAGCGTTTGCACTTCCTGAACGGGATCATATTATCATAGAAATTTACACCGTGAACGGTGAGAAAATTGGTACCATGGTTGATGACCATTTTGAAGCGGGGATACATACGGTTGAATGGAATGCGGCCGGTTTCGCAAGCGGTGTGTATTATTGTACGATGCATACCCGGAGTGGATTTACAAGCACTGAGAAAATGGTGTTAATCCGATAGTTTTTTTAAGTAACCGCACCTTTTATCTAATTTAATACGAAAGAATTTGTTTTATGAAACGATTGGTACCGTTTTTTGTAACCATCCTCGCTTTAATAAACCCTGTACTTGTCGCCGATGATATTTACCATCCGAAACGTGAATTTCGTTCGGTATGGCTCACCACCGCAATTGCCCTCGACTGGCCGAAAACCGAGGGCCCGGCTACACAGGAAGAAGAACTTCGGGAATATATACAAGAAGCAAAAGATATCGGATTGAATGCAGTTATTTTTCAGGTTAATGCACGGGCAGATGCAATGTATCAAAGCGAACGTTTGCCGTGGGCACCGTGGTTGACCGGTACACCGGGAGAAGATCCCGGATGGGATCCATTGGCGGTAGCTATTGAGGAAGCGCATGGTCTCGGCATGGAATTACATGCCTGGTTCAACGTGGGGCTTGTTGGTAGTGACCATACACCAAGGACCGATGAAAGTGATCCCCCGCACGTAACCTATACCAATCCCGATTGGATAGACCGGGTAGGGACAAACGATTGGTTAAATCTTGGCATCCCGGGCGCCCGCCAGTGGCAGGTTGATAATGTACTTGAGATTGTTGAGAATTATAACATCGATGCTGTACATTTTGACTATATCCGGTATCATCATCGGGAAGGCTACGAACGAGATGATTCTCTCTTTCAGGAACATAATCCGGAAGACATAGTTAACATCAATGACTGGCGGCGCTGGAATGTTACCCAGTTTGTTAAATCTGTGTACGCAGAGATTCAGGGTGTAAAACCCTGGCTCAGGGTCGGTTCAGCAGTGATAGGTCATTACAGGAATATTCCTCAATTTACGTGGGGAGCATTTTATGGTTATACCGATACATATCAGGATGGGAGATTGTGGGTGGAGGAAAAAGTTCATGACTACCTTGCGCCTATGATTTACTGGGGAATCGGAGTATCGGATGATTCACCAAGATTTGAAATTATATTACAAGATTGGATGCAAGAAACAAAGACCGGACATATATATGCAGGTATGGCTCCTTATAAAGAACATGTTCATGATGAATTATACGAGCAAATCGACACAGTACGGGCTAAAGGTGCACACGGCGGAGTTTATTTCAGATTTGATCATATAAGGGATGAAAATACAGCATTCGAAAATCGCTATAAATATCCCTCGATCATTCCTTCAATGGAATGGAAGGATTCATTGATCGCACCTATAGCTGCACCGGATAATTTTGATTTTTGGTGGGATGATGAAGAAACTGTATTACTTGAGTGGGATGCACCGCCGCCGCCAGTTTACGGTGATGATCTTATTCGTTATGCAGTGTACCGGATAAACGCTGCATCTCCGCCTATTTTCCCGGATGACCTCGACTCGGGTGAACATCTTCTGTCGGTGCAGGCGGATCGCTTTATAGAAGATACTCCTCCCATTTCGGATGATCCTTATTATTATGTCGTAACGGCACTCGACCGAAATCACAGTGAAAGTGAACCGAGTGATGCTATCGTCCTTGAAGTGACAACAGTTCCGGACGATCTCATTGCAGGGACGTATTCACTGTATCAAAATTATCCCAATCCATTCAATCCGGAAACAAATATCCGGTTTACTATTCCGCACGCTGAACGGGTGACAATGAAGGTGTATGATATGCTGGGGCGGGAAGTAGAGGTTCTCGTGGATGAACAAATGTACGCGGGCGAGCATACGGTCAGATTCGATGCATCACATTTGCCGAGCGGTGTGTACATCTATAGAATTAAGGCGGGTGAATTTATTGAAAGCAAGCGGATGATATTTGCAAAGTAGATCCACGAAGAACACGAATATCCACGAAGCATTAAGCATGAAACAAGAACACAAAATATTTCGAAGGCAAAACTATTAAGGTCAAAACCATTGTGAAATAATTGTTGTTTAAATCATAATTGTCTTGCCAAAATGGTTTTGCCTTCTAACATTGAATAGGTGATGAAACATGAATAAACCATTAATACAAGTTGGCGTACTCAACGATGAAGAGATAAAATTCAAGTTATCCCAGGAATATACTGTAAACGATACCGGCAGAAAAATACAGGGTGATTGTATCGCACGCGTAACCGACGATAATAAAGTTGTTGTCGAATGTAACGGCAATGAGATATTTAGAGGTGATGAATGCAGGTTGGAACCAATCGATGAGAACGTTCCGTTTATCATTCACGATGTGATTATCGGCGTAAAATTTCATTGGGAACGCCGGGAAGATCAGCAATTTCCCGGTTCGTTAAGGATCGTTCGGGAACACGGAAAACTTACCGCTGTTAACATCCTGCCGGTTGAAGAATATCTGCAGAGTGTAATTTCTTCTGAGATGAGCGCGATGAGCAACATGAATTTGCTGAAAGCACACGCGGTTATTTCACGGGGCTGGCTGTTAGCGCAGATTGATAAGAGTAAAAAATTGAAAGAAGCATCGCAGTCGTATACGTCGTCGATAGAAAAAGATGACGAAGTGATACGGTGGTACGACCGGGAAGATCATACACTCTATGATGTGTGTGCCGACGATCATTGTCAGCGGTATCAGGGAATAACAAAAGCATATACCGAAAGTGCAAAGCGTGCAGTACAGGAAACGAGCGGTATGGTGTTGATGCATGAAGGTGAAATATGTGACGCCCGGTATTCAAAAGCGTGCGGCGGTCTGACTGAAAATTTTGAAAACGTATGGGAACCAAAAGAACATGCATATCTCATATCAATCATAGATA
Source organism: Ignavibacteriales bacterium (assembly GCA_003568415.1). Taxonomy (GTDB): domain Bacteria; phylum Bacteroidota; class Ignavibacteria; order T3Sed10-11; family T3Sed10-11; genus T3Sed10-11. Next base: position 1,996 of record PWXV01000270.1, on the reverse strand, counting down.
ATGCGGAAAAACCGCAAGGATACGACCTCGATCTTACAAAAGAAGAAAATGCCGAACGATGGATTCGTGAATCGCCGTCTGCATTTTGCAATACTGCCGATAATGAGATACTATCACAGGTATTGATGGATTTCGATCAGGAAACGACCGATTTTTACCGCTGGAAAATGAGCTATTCGCAAAAAGAGCTTTCAGACCTTATTGCCGAAAAAAGCGGTATTGATTTTGGTGATATCCGGGACTTGCTGCCGGTTGAACGCGGTTATTCCGGACGATTGATAAAGCTCAAGATAGTCGGCACGAAAAAAACAATGACGATCGGAAAGGAACTCGAAATACGACGTACCTTATCTCCATCTCATCTGTACAGTTCCGCTTTTGTCGTCGATAAAAATAATGATGTGAACGGCATACCCCGGGAATTTACCCTGACCGGTGCAGGGTGGGGACACGGTGTCGGTCTGTTCCAGATCGGTGCAGCAGTGATGGGGGCGAGAGGATATACGTATGAGGAGATATTGAAGCACTATTTTAAAGATGCAAAATTAGAGGGATTATATTAAATGAGCGATACTACTAAATCATCACGGCGGTCGTTTGTTAAATCTATTGCCTCTGGCTCGGCGGGCATAAGTTTATTTCCACTCTTATCTTATGGACGGCATAACAAAACAAAATCAAGTAACGAAAAGAGCGATATTACCTTTGTTCATTTAGCAGATATGCATGTAATGCGCCAACGAAAAGGAGATGAGGGCTATAAGCGTTGTGTTGATGAAATTAATACATTGAATCCGAAACCGGATTTTGTGCTTATGGGTGGAGACGGTCCATTTACAGGTTTATATACCGAGATAGATGAGTTTGAGGATCAGGTATCGCTTTTCAAGTCTATATCAAATCAACTCGAAATGCCGCATTATCATTGTATTGGGAATCACGACTGTTTAGGATTACATGAGAACAGAAAGGTATCGCCTGATCATCCGGAGATTGGAAAAAAATTCATTATGAATCGTCTCGGGATGGAGCGAAGTTATTATAGTTTCAATGTAAAGAATTGGCATTTCGTTGTTCTTGATTGTATTCAAGAGACCGTCGAGGAACACGGTCCTGGATTTATCCCTGAATTTGGTGAAGAACAACTTGAATGGCTGAGATATGATTTGGGTAGAAACTTTGGAATGCCGACAGTGATTGTTACTCATATTGCCGTATTTTGTAACGTAGGCCAGATTCTTGGAAACCCTGATATGAAATCGATGCATGATCGAGTTGTACAGGACGGAAGATCATTACGGGAAATACTACAGCGGCATAATGTGAAAGTCGTTTTGCAGGCACATTCACATATTATAGAGGATTATAATTATAAAGGAATATGGTACGTGACCAGTCAGGCAGTAAGCGGATCATGGTGGGGAGGCGATTGGAATCTTGGCTTCGGCCCGGGCTATACGGTCTTCGGCATAAAGGATGAAAATATTACCTGGGGGCGGCGAGACTTTCAATGGGAACCGCATCTTGAGCCGGATGATACCTTCCATAGAGAACAAAACGAACGGTGGAGAACTCATTTGAATCAACAACAAAAACTGCTTGAAGAAGAGAAACAAGCTTCAGTCAATTAAATTTTAACAGAGGTAATTATGATTATCGAAAAAATTTTTATGAGAATTGTGATAATTCCAATTATGGCAATGCTTTTACAAGTAATCACGGTAGACAATGTTCAATCACAATATCAAACCAACTGGTTGTCGGGTGGATCGCTCCATAATTGGTATTCTGAAATCGGGTCGGAGATAGAAGTCGGATTGCGGCCTATTCAACAATTTGGTATGCGTTATCCCGGTATATTTCAATATCAGGATATGCAGGCAGCAAAAGCTCTCTGGATCGGTGCAAAAAATTATACCGATATCGAAGGCACAACCTGGGATAACAAAGTCGTCCACATCGGTCCACGGGTTTCAGGAGCAACGTCATTCTCGCC
>PWXV01000027.1 GCA_003568415.1 Ignavibacteriales bacterium | reverse complement strand
GAGATGAGGGAAGGGGATTATAGGGGATGGGTGCTTTTCCGGTCTATAAAAATTATGCAATCTATTCTTTGTAAATTTCAGGTTGTTGTATAAATTCTTTGCAAGTCCGGTACAATACCCACCCCCTGTGGTCCCCCTCCCTTTTCGCAAAAGGGAGGGGGACCGTAAGGTTAGGATTTTTAATTATGATTTATATTTTTCATTTAATTTAAATATTTAATCTGAAACTTTTCCTTTTTAATTTTTGACTTCCTTGCCACCCTCCATCCCCTTCCCTCACGCGATGAGGGAAGGGGATTATAGGGGATGGGTGCTTTTGCGGACTTTAAAAATTTTGCAATCTATTATTTGTAAATTTCAGGTTGTTGTATAAATTCTTTGCAAGTCCGTTACAATACCCACCCCTGTAGTCCCCCTCCCTTTTCGCTAAAGGGAGGGAGACTTTGAGGTCGGGGTTGTTAATTATGATTTAGGGTTTTAGTTATTTTAAAAATTTAATCTGAAACTTTTCCTTTTTAATTTTTGACTTCCTTGCCACCCTCCATCCCCTTCCCTCACAAATTGAGGGAAGGGGATTATAGGGGATGGGTGCTTTTGCGAACTTTAAAAATTTTGCAATCTATTATTTGTAAATTTCAGGTTGTTGTATCAATTCTTTGCAAGTCCGGTACAATACCCACCCCCTGTAGTCCCCCTCCCTTTTCGCCAAAGGGAGGGGGACTTTGAGGTCGGGGTTGTTAATTATGATTTAGGGTTTTAGTTATTTTAAAAAATTTATTTTGAAAACACTTCGATTAAATTTTAGATACCATTGCCACTCCCATCCCCTTCCCTCACGCGATGAGGGAAGGGGATTATAGGGGATGGGTGCTTTTCATTTCACAAATACATTTTAATCCTTGCTATCACTTGTTCTGGATTTTCCATTTCTTCATTCTTAATACGCAATACTTTTAATCCGCGGTTACGACATATTTTATCCCGTTCTGCATCATGGTCTTTCTGGTAATCGTGGATTTTTCCATCCATCTCTATTACCAATCTTTTTTCCGCACAATAAAAATCCGTAATAAAAAAACGCCATTGACCATTTACTTTTTCATGCAGTATCGGATGTTGTCGTAGAAACTTTTTTCCCTTTACCTGTCGATTTCGTAGTAATGACCATAGCTTCTTCTCAGAAGGGGTCATATTGTTGCGCAATTCCCGAGCAAGCTCTTTGATTGTTTTGCGTTCCATAGGTTTATACAGTTTCAAAACCGGTGTTGCAAGTCCGTTACAATACCCACCCCCTGTAGTCCCCCTCCCTTTTCGCTAAAGGGAGGGGGACTTTGAGGTCGGGATCTTTAATTTTGATTTATGTTTTCAGTCAATTAAATAAAATCTTTTAAAAATATTTCGTTTAAATTTTCTGATATCATTGCCACCCTCATCCCTTTCCCTCACAAATTGAGGGAAGGGGATTATAGGGGATGGGTGCTTTTCCGGACTCTGAAAATTCTTCAATCGATTATAAAAATCTATTTTATAAGAAACCCTCCCAATTTTACCATTCTTGCTAATCCCATCCCGATGGCTATTGAAAGGAATGGATGCTTGATAACAAAACACCCCGCAAAAAATCTACGGGGTGTGTTTTTTATCAGCTTTTCTTCGATGTAATCACCGAAAACGGTGTTATTGCTCGTTTTATTTTATCACTGTGACATTGAGGACATTTGGTTGATCCTTTTTCATATTCCGAGACCGACATCGTTATAGTAAACCGATGATTACATTCTTTACAAATGAAGTCATAAGAAGGCATGCAACCTACCTCCTTTCAGATTATTGGTTGCCGTCAGACTAGTGCCTAAGTGCACTGCATATATATAATATATCTGTAAGTAAAGAATAATTCAAGATTTCTTCTTTTTCATTAAGGCTCTTGCACGTGTAATTACATTTTCTGCGGTAAATCCATACTCCTTCATTACATCGTCAACCGGTGCCGATGCGCCATATTGTTCAATCGATATACTATCACCATTATCGCCTACATATTTTGACCAACCGTGCGATACTGCAGCTTCTATCGAAAGCCGGTTTTTAACTTCAGGCGGTAGCACTTTCTTTTTGTACGTGTCATCCTGTTCTTCAAATATCTCCCAGGAAGCAAGATTAACAACCCGTACCTTCACACCTTCGGCTGTCAGTTTTTCATAAGCACTGATTGCGTGTTGTACTTCGGATCCCGAGGCAATAAGAATCAACTCCGGATTTTTACTATCGGCTAATATATAGCCACCCTTTTCGATTTCATTCACAGGTGCATATGATCGTCTGTCGATTACCGGCAGCCCCTGACGGCTTAAGGCAATAGCAGTCGGACCGGTTTTGCGTGATATGGCTAACTTCCAGGCATAGGCAGTTTCATTTGCATCTGCAGGGCGAATAACTGTCAAATTAGGTATTGCACGCAATGCAGATAAATGCTCAATCGGTTGATGTGTAGGACCGTCCTCACCCAGACCGATACTGTCGTGCGTATAAACATATATAACCGGCAGGCCCATTAATGCAGCGAGGCGGACTGCAGGGCGCATATAATCTGAGAATATTAGAAATGTACCACCATAGGGACGGAATCTTGAAAGTGCGAGTCCGTTCATAACACCCCCCATTGCGTGCTCCCGAACTCCGTAATTAATATATCTCCCTAACCTGTTATCGGAGGTAAATTGTTGTGCTGTCTTTGGTTTTGTATTGTTTGAAGGCGTAAGATCTGCCGATCCGCCGATCATAAACGGATGGGCCTGTGTAAGAGCGTCCAGCGTTTTCCCGGATGCCTTGCGGGTAGCTATCTTCCCATCATCGGGTGAAAACTCCGGAAGTACTTTCTCCCATGCAACCAGCCGATCTTTTTTCATAAATGTTTCAAGTGTTGCGTATAAATTCGGATGCTTATCCTTATAGCCCTTAAACAAATTGTTCCACTCACTCTCTTTAATTCTTCCGTTTTCAACAGATTGGCGGAAGTACTCTAAAGCATCTTCAGAGATATAAAATGGTTCCTTACTATTCCATCCATATGCTTCTTTGGTTAATTTCACTTCTTCTTCACCAAGTGCAGCGCCATGAACCTCAGCGGTACCCTGTTTATTGGGACTTCCGTAACCGATCTCAGTTTTCAACCTGATAAGTGATGGCTTTCTGGTGTGTTTAATACATGCCTTTAATGCCTCATCAATTGAATCCAGATCATTACCGTCGGCTTCTTTAACGTTCCAACCATAGGCTTTAAACCGTGCTCCTACATCCTCGGAAAATGCCAGCGATGTCGGACCGTCAATTGTAATATTGTTGTCGTCATAAAAATAAACAATATTATCAAGCTTCAGATGACCGGCAAGTGAGGCTGCCTCTGCACTGACTCCCTCCATCAGATCGCCATCACTCACAATGCCGAAAATTCGGTAATCGAACATTTTATAACCCGGTCGGTTAAAGTAGATTTCAAGATACTTTTCGGCAATCGCCATACCGATACCATTTGCAAATCCCTGTCCAAGCGGACCGGTCGTTGTTTCAACACCGGGAGCGTGACCGTATTCCGGATGACCGGGTGTTTTACTATGCAGTTGTCTGAATCGCTTAATTTCATCAAGCGACAGGTCGTAACCGGTTAGATGCAATAGTGCGTACAATAACATCGAACCATGTCCGGCAGATAGTATAAATCTATCACGGTTAATCCACTGTGGATTTTTCGGATTATGGCGCAGATACTTTGTCCAGAGGACGTATGCCGCCGGTGCAGTACCCATAGGCATTCCCGGATGGCCTGATTGAGCTTTTTCAACTGCATCGATGGCGAGTGTTCGTATTGTGTTAATACAAGTTTTATCCAGATTATTCACGATTTCTTTGTTCCTCTTTTGCGTTGTCTTGTTTTTGGTTTTAGTTTTTTATTTTCATCCATTTGAACACGTAATGGCGGGGATGTCTCGTCTTTCATCACTCCCATATACACGGTTCTGTGCGGGAATGGTATCTCAATGCCACGCTCATCAAACACTTTTTTCATACGCTTGTTAAACTCACGTCCGACACGCCATTGTTGAATAGGACGCGTCGTGATACGTGCCCGTATAATGACTGCAGAATCATCAAACCGGTCCAGTCCCATTATCTCAAGCGGTTCAACAATAACATCGCTGTATTCAGGATCTTTTACCAATCCTTCACCAATTTCTTTTAATATTTCAATAACTTCATCCACGCTTTCACGGTATGCTATACCGACATCGAATACGTACCGTCCATAATCTTTGGTCATATTCGATACTGCCGTTATTTGCCCGTGCGGGATATAATGCACCACACCGTGTAAATCCCGCAATCTGACTATCCGCAATGTGATGATTTCAACCACGCCACCTTTGCCATTAATGTTTACGACATCTCCAACACGGATCTGATTTTCAACGATAATAAAAAAGCCGCTTATAACATCACGCACAAGGTTTTGTGCACCGAAACCGATGGCAAGACCGCCGATACCAAGAGCCGCAATGATGGGGCCAATTTCCAGACCGATTTCAGATAAAGACATTATTATTGCAACAATGAGAATTAAAATTAAAATTGCGGTGCGTAGCAGATTGCCAAGTGTATTCGCACGTTTACCCGCTTCTCCTGATGGATCGTCTTTTGCGAGATTTGATTGAAATCTTTTAATAATAATTTTCAATCCGCGAATAACTATATATGCCCCTAAAAAAATCAGGGCTATATTAACCCCGCTATCCAATAACCACGAAACGGTAGAATCTATAAAGTTTTCCATGGTAACTCCTTCGGGTGTATTTTGAAGTCGAATTATTCGGAAGCGACGTCGTCACGAAGTAAATATCTCTCGAACCACCGGACACTCCGGTTCAGAAAGTCAAGTTGATGCTGTGGAGTTGTGAGACCGTGTCCGGCACCCGGATATAATACAAACTCCGTTTCAACTCCTGCATATTGTAATGCACGGTATAGCTCCCAGGCCTGACCGGCATCCACCCTTCTATCATTTTCTCCGTGACCGATCAGAACGGGAGTATCGGCATTGTGAATATGTGCTATTGGCGAGCGATCAAAAACAAGATCATAGTGGTCGTAGATGCGCAAGTCCCAGTGAACAAGTGAAAACTCATGCACCGCATCGGTCGTACCTGCAGATGAGATGCGATTGCTTGCGCCTGCAAACGTTACTGCAACTGCAAAACGGTCGCTATGGCGGGTTGCACCCCAGGCAGAAAAATATCCGCCATATGATGCACCGCCGATACCGACACGATCCGGATCGACAAGTCCTTCATCAATGAGATAGTCTATGCCGTCAAGTACATCTTGAAATTCCTGACCTGCAAGGTCGCGATGATTGGCCATAGCAAACTCTACTCCACGACCAGTACTTGCCCGATAATTTGGGAAGAAAATCATTACTCCTCGTTGTGCAAGGAAATGCCCCCAACGATTATACGTTGTATTCCACCCATCGGTATATGCGGCTTCCGGTCCGCCGTGAATTTGTGCAAGAAGCGGATATCGTTTGTCTTCCTCATATTCTTTAGGTTTGAGCAACAGTCCTTCTATTATCCACCCATCCTCAGCTTCCCATTGTACGATATCGTAAGGTCCCAGCCAGAGATCTGCAAGCTCGGGGTTCGTAGTGGTGTGCCGTTGCATTGAACCTGACTCAATTGTACCAGAATACAATTCATTTGGATGTTCGTGCGTACTGGCTGCAGCAGCGATAACGCCTGCATCTCTTGAATAACTGAGTGAAGAAAAGTTAGGACCATCGGTCACGACCGGTTTCATTTCACCACCCGAAGCCGGTATCGAGCGCGCAACGGTATGTTGACGTTCTTCAGAGGTAAATAAAATCGAGTCATCATCAAGCCACGTCAACCAGGTGACCGTTCCTTCATATCCCCCGGTAATATTTTGCGTCGTTCTTTCTTCCACCGATGCGATAAAGATACTCCCATCGGTAGGATCGTTCAATGTTGTTGCACCCATATAAGCAATACGTGAACCATCAGGCGACCAGGCCATTGTTCCGAGTTTACCTTCGGTTTCAATGAATTTTTTCATATCACCGCCGGTTGCCGGAAGTAAATACATCGATTTAAACATAAACATGTAATCGACGTCGGGTCGTGCACTGGCCTGTACTATAAACTGACTTCCGTCGGGTGACCACTCAAAATCCCAAACCGCGAGATTTTCTTCATTGAGAAGTCTGGATTCTTTAGTTTCGATATCGATCACATGTAATCTATGAAAACGGTCTTCCTGATCGATTACTCGCTGATTAAAACCTCTGTCCCGCGCATCCCGTTGCTCTCTGGTTAATTCCTCTGTTGCAGTATATGCAATTTTTGTTCCATCGGGAGACCAGGAAAAGGAACGTATACCGGTTGGTGAAGAGGTTAGCGGATAAGCTTCCCCGCCATAGGCCGGCAGTAAATAGATTTGGGTTTGCGGATGGTGCTCCCTCCTTTGTGAGAGAAAGGCAATGTACAAGCCGTCCGGTGACCATTGAGGCGACCGAGAAGAAATTCCCGTTTCTGACAGCTGGCGTTTTTCACCGGTTGTACGGTCGTACATCCACAGGGCGAACCTTGCAGGACCGGGTTCTTCGTCAATAGATCGCGGCTCACGAACGTGATATGCAATCTTATTTCCATCCGGGGAGAGTTCTACAGAACCGACTGATTGCAAGCCCACTACCATTTCAGGTGTGAGCTTATTATCTTGAGAAAAAAGTGAAAACGGTATACTTAGAAGAAGTATGATTACTAAAGGGAATTTTAATTTCAACATTTGCTTAATTCTCCGGGATCTTGATACAAATAAAAGAAGAATAATCTATTAATGTAGGAAAAATCGAATGTTATAGCAAACATACAATAATTTTCGTATTATGTAATCTGCTTATGAAAATTAAAGAATCAGACATACGTACAGCATTTCGTCATACTGAAGCCCAGCGTAAAAAACACAAACACGGACAAACTCGCGCTGCTGTATTAATTCCGGTTATAGCAACCGGCGATCAACTTGATCTCCTGCTCACACAGCGAACCGATCTGGTTGAGCATCATAAAAACCAGATATCGTTTCCGGGTGGAGCTGTCGATTCAGGGGACAATTCTATTGTCGATGCGGCTCTCCGTGAAACGGAAGAAGAACTCGGTATTTCATCACTCGATATTGATGTAATCGGTATGATTGATGAAGTAACAACCCCATCCGGTTTTCTTATTACACCGGTAGTTGGAATTCTTAAGAAGTTACCCGCTCTCACACTCAATACAACTGAAGTAAAAGATGCATTCACGGTGCCGTTATCATTTTTTTATGACAATGCTAACCTTCGTATTGAATTACTTGAATTTGAAGGAAAAAAACGGGAGGTTTATTTTTATGAATACGGAGATAAAACGATATGGGGAGTAACGGCATATATGATTAAACTTTTCCTGGAATGTATATTCCCTTCCGATACTAAAACCCATTAAACAGCTTGCCTGGTGCCGGTGAGAGAAATACTCACATCCGGCGTATAGGAATGAGATCTGTCGGAATCTTGTTTTGTGCGCGGAAATACAACCACATGTTCTACCTCAAGCTGCACCCGTATTCTGGTACCGGTATCGAATAATAATGT
>PWXV01000190.1 GCA_003568415.1 Ignavibacteriales bacterium | reverse complement strand
TGAATAGTTTACAGTATTTAAACTACATCACGCGTCATTTTTATCACTCGCTACTATGCCACCACTCCCGGAACACACGGCATGTATGATCAGAATCAAACTCCGCCATAATAATGCCGTCAAGTTCGACATGTTTTCCCGTCGTTATTCGGGTAAATGATGTATGCCAATGAACAATTCCGGTTCGATTGGTAACTGCAAGGATCGTATATGTGAAATGAACATCCTGCTGTCTCGAGGTTGCATCTTTCCAGGCAACGGCAATTTCATCTTGTCCCCGTTTCGGTTCTTCAAATGGCGTCCAGTAATACTCGGCATCATTTGTAAATAATGTTGCAGCAGCATTTGCATCGCAATTTTCCCACGCTTTACGATATTGTTCCAACCAGGCATTAAATGCTTTCCAAGTCAAAATGTCGGCCATAGATCCTCCCTGAATCCGATGTGTTATCGATTACCCTGCCGGATTGCTCTTACAACTCTTTTTGTCCGTTTGTCTTCATAATAATCGTGTACAACCAGAATGGCGTGAATCATACCCGGGATATAGAATAAAAGGGTGAGCAACAAATTCAACAAGGCCTGTATTGGTTTTCCGCAAAACAACACGGCAACCGGCGGTAATAATATTGCAATTAAGTATCTCATATTCTTTTGACTATGATCATTGATATATCGTCATATATTTTTGCATCACCCCGAAACCATGCAACCTCTTTCAAAATTTTCTGGCCGATTTGTTCGGGAGACAGATGAGCATTATGTTTAATCGTTGTTAGTAATCTTCCCTCTCCAAAGAACATTCCCCCATCATTCCGGGCTTCCGTGATTCCATCGGAGTATGCGATAAGTGTATCACCTTTTTCCATTTCCAGCGTACTTTCAGAATAAACAGCGTCAGAAATAATACCCAGTGCAGGTGCCTGCTTTCCGACCTGTTCTACAATCTCATTATTTTTTCTTACCAAAAGAAGAGGCATATGTCCTGCATTAACCATCTTAATATCTTTTGTATGTGATTTTATTTCCATATATACCAGTGAGGCGAATATACTGCGCAAACTATCACGTATAAAGATATTGTTCATATGGGCCATAAGATCAGCCAATGAGGAATACCCGGGTACCAGGGCACGTATCGTCGCCTGCAATTTGCTCATTAATAAAGCAGCCCGCAATCCTTTCCCCGCTACATCACCCAACGCGAGGGCGTGGCATTGATCGTCAAGCTGTATATAATCAACCAGATCACCGCCAACATCGTTTGCCGGTTCAGAGTACAACCAAACATCCCAATTTGCAATATTCGGGCGCTGTGGCGGCATTAATGCATATTGAACAGAACGCCCCGCTTCGAGTTCACTGCGTGCGAGCAATTTATCCTTTAATTCAAGCATTAATACAAATACAATGATTGCGCCCCCGAGCAAATAGGTCTCGGGATTTGTTCGTACAGCACCCGATTGCCACTGAATATTACCCGAAGTTACTATGAAAAACATCCCTATCACCAACAGTATACGACGAGCAGGTGACAATCTCAACAGCAATATTTTTATATACCACCAGATGAGATAAAGCGTACGTTTTAACCATCCCATCTGTGCAAGTCGGTCTTTTTTCTCGCCGTCGATATAAAAATCTTTTAACTCGCGGAAATCGAGTCGCAGTGATTCAAGGATTTTACCGTGCAAAACATCGTCGCGAAGTGTGCGACCGAGACGCTCTTGATCGGTTTTACGGGAATTCATAGTCAGGTATACGAAAAAAACAGAAATAAGTTATATGGGGGTCCGACTATAAGCTAAATATAAAAAAAACCGGGACAAATGGGAATTTGTCCCGGTTATCTGCATTAAAAATACCATCTGTATGTAATACTTACATCGCGGCCCGGCATCGGATTATCTCTGTCCTCGACGCGGGATAAATGATCACGGTAGGCTGTATCAAAAAGATTAGTGATTCGGAATGAAACAACGTGTCTGCCGGAGGCGTGCAGCCGGTAACCGCCCTCGAAACCGAATAACACATATCCATCGGTGGCACTTTCCTTTTCATCCACCCGGTTCTGATCAGTAGCCCACTGAATCTTGCTCCCTATCCACCACGATCCTTGATCATACGTAAATGCGGCGTTTCCCCGCAGCGGAGGTATGATCGGAAGCGGGGTCGATTCAGCATCCCGCCGGCTGCCGCGTACATAGCTGAGTTGCGTTTCGAAATGTACCCGGTCGGAAAGAAGAGTTTGCACATAAATTTCTGTGCCCGTTAACAGGGCATTTTCCGATTCATATATGTACACCGGCAGACCTGAAGGGACGTGCATTTCTCCTGTCGGACGGAGAAATATGAAATTATCGATGCTGTTAATAAAGCCTGCCGCTTCGATCTGTAGCGAGCGCGCGGAGATCTTTGCAAACAGATCAAGCCCGTGGCCGATTTCATTTTTCAATGCGGGATCTCCGATCTCATACTTTCCCGTTCCGAGATGCGGTGCATCCGAAAAAAGTTCTTCTACAGTCGGTATCCGGTGAGCGCGCGCAAACTGGAATCCGATTTCAAGCGATTTAAGCAGACGATAATTTAATCCCGCCGATCCCGAAAAGGTTGTCGATGTGCGGCTCTTATCTGCATCCTGGAATTGTTCATTCGCTATTGAAGATATCGAATGTCCTTCCAGTCGTCCGCCAAATTGCAGTCTTAAATTGTTCAACACCGGGATCTCTTCATAAACAAACATTGCAAAGACAGTGGAGCGGGCATCGGGAGTGAGCGTCTCCTTACCGCCGACATCGAGTGAGCGATAAAGAACATTGACGCCGATTGCTCCTTCGGACAACAGACCGGCTTTTCCGTGCCGTGCCGTGATCGTTGAACTGATAGTCGACTGTATAAACTCAAGTTCGATCTCCTCATCAACGGAACCGTCATCCTCCCGCTCGATTTCGATTTCTTGGTGTGAATACTGTGCCCCGCTGACGCGAAATTCAATATCTTTAAAGAAACCGGAAAGCTCACGGTTCAATCCTCCCTGAAGAGCAATCCTATCCATTCGGATCTCGACGTCCTCGTTCGGATCGTCTATCGCTTCCGGCAATCCGTATGTTTTATCCAGAAAATTAACGGTAAAACCGCCGTGAGTTCTATCATTACTGTATCCGATACCGGCTCCCCCTGTAAGGTTTCTCATGAATGTGCCCGGAAGTATCCCCTCCGGTGTTTTGATGTCGCCGGCCGAGCGGTACGATATTCTGCCGGTTGTCACCCAATGCGAAGTACCGTACATGATTCTTCCGAACCCGGCAGCAGCATTATTCATAGAAGCACCTTGTAAAGCAAGCGTACCGGAAGCTCCGCCCGACCAGTAACGCGGTATATCTTCATTAAATATGTTGACCACACCGCCGAGTGCGCTCGATCCGTAGAGCAAGCTTGCAGGTCCGCGAACGATTTCTATCTTATCTGCCGCAAGCGGATCCATTGCGATAGCATGATCGGCGGCTGTTTCGGCAAGATCGCCCATGCGCTCACCGTTCTCAAGAACGAGCACGCGGTCGCCGTCAAGTCCGCGAATAACCGGGCGGGCGGGAGCGGATCCGAACGAACGCATTGCGAGACCCGGCATACCGTCGAGCATTTCACCAATCGATGATGCAGCCCGAAGCTGCAGTGATTCTCCGCTCAATGATTGTGCAGGCTGATATCCGACCGGACTGCCAAGAGGAGATGCGGTAACGATAATCTCATCTATCTCAAGAGTGCGTTCCTCCATAACGATTTTAATGAGGTCGTCGGTTTCCGATAGGGTAATGGTTTGAGTTACTGTTGAATATCCGACATATTGAACGCGTAGGGTATATATCCCTGACGGCAGCCGCTCAATTCTAAAATAACCGTTGCGATCAGACGCCGCACCCCGGTTGTTTTCCATTATAATAATGTTCGCCCCGATGAGCGGTTCACCGGTACTGCTTTCTATGACTCTGCCCTCAATTGTATTTGATTTGACAAAAGTCTGAAGAAAAAATAACAGACAAATAGTAAGAAGAAAACGATATCCTGACATTTAGTGCCTCCCAAATATATGTACAATTGGAATTAGCTTTACATATAATATTTAGATATACCTAAATATTATATTAGGCAATTAACACTAAAATTTCAAGTATTCAACATATATTATTTTTGGGTATATTATAAATACCGGGCGGATCAGACTGATGAGAAATTATTTCTAAATTAATCTACCCCGTACACCTGTGGCAAATTCCCTGAAATTCCATAGAATGAGAAAGAATTTTATAATTCGTCATTTTTTCTACTTGTTCAAGCAAACAAATATCGATGTCCTCCAGCTTACCGCATTCAACGCACAGAACATAATGATAATGCTTTCCTTCACCTACAAGCTCGTACCGTTGGTATCCCTCACCAAGCGGTACCTCCCGTACAATTCCGAGTTCGAGAAAACAATGAATAGTGCGATAAATACTTGCCAGATCTATTCTATTTGGTACACGCTTGTATATTTCTTTGATACTCAACGGTTCATTTGCTTTTTGCAGAGCAGTAAGCACCAGTGAACGGGGTCGCGTAAATTTGAGTCCTGCTTCTTTCATTATAGTTTTATAGTTTATCATAAAGCCTTGCAGAGCTGTTTATAAGTAATATTTTAATCACCATCCTGCGAAATATAATAACAACCCGGAAATTAAGCCAAATACGACATTAAAACCCTTGATAATTATTGCATCTCTGACTGAATAAGAAAGCATAGGTAATAATCCGTGACCATCCTGAACAAATGAACTTGTAAACAAAACAGAAAATGGAATCAATCCGTTTGCGAACATAGTAATGAAAATTATATTGGGTCCCGATTGCGGAATTATTCCAATCATCGCTGCTGCAAAGATAAAATAAATTGTATGATCGGCAGCAAAGACACTTAAATCCCAGTAATGTAGTCCCAGATCGATAATCAACATTGCGCCCAGGACCCAGAGAAATATTTTCCAGATATGCCGTTTGATTATATGCTGCCAGATATGCTCTTTGATATAATGTCTGAAACTCTCCCGTTCGGGATGATGTTGATGAAGATCGCATTTGTAGGTCAGCTTGATATTCCATCCACGTACAATTTTATCGGTAATCCACGAAAATATTACACCGGCTATAAAAAGCAGTCCGAACAGCATAAATGCTTCACGGGGAAACATTGCAATCATTAGAAAAGCTTCATCACCGGATGTTGCAATCATACCGCCAACGAGAGCGCCGAATGAAATAAGCCCGTGTACGTATAATGAAACATTCATAAACGATCCTGCACATCCCGGAGTGGCACCGAGAAAGGATGCAAGAAGATATTGCCGCCAGCTGCCTCCCTTTAAAAAAAGTGTCAGCTTTCCCCGTGTCCAAACATTCAATAAATCCACCACAACCATCATCACAAACACAAGCAGGATCACCTGTACGGAATGTTCAATTACATGAAAAAGTATATCGCTCATATAGTTAAACAGAAAGACTCTTGTTTTTTCAAAAAAAATACGAACCAATCACCACAATTGCAAATCATTTGCATTTATGATTTGGTTTTATTACATTGTATCATACATACAAATGTGCACTAAAGATTGTGTTAATTTGTTAAAGTTGACAAGAAACTAAATGGTTAGTGGAGGATTCCATGAGCAGCTTAAAGTGTCCACAATGTGATAAAGAAGTAACACAAACAGCGCGATTCTGCCCGTCTTGCGGCGCTGCTATATCATCGGCCGAGATAATGGGAGAAAAATCAACTGGAGAGGAAAGCACACCTATCAATAAAATGTCATCGAAGCTGCGAATCGGCATTATTGGTGTTTTTGTACTTATTACTATATTTCTTCTGGTTACATTATATGATTATATTTACTTTGAAGAACACGATGTAATTGCGGCACAACCGGTCGTCAGTGATCCGGTTGATTATACAGACCGGGAAATTGAGATGACTGAAATATCGGCCATTGTTGAAGACGGATATTTAATATTCCCCCTGCAGGAGGTACTCGACCACAAACTCATTCGGACCGAACACCAGAGTCCAACTGCAACTATACCTATTCTTGCATATATTTCAACAAAGGGAAAACTTGTGACATCGATCAGCATAAGCGAACCAAGTAATTCCAGCCGCTTCACTATAATAAATAACGAAATTCATAATAATAATTGTCCGTCACACTGGGAGCTCGACTCTATGCGGGCACTTGCTTGTTGTGGTAACAACCATCCCGACCCGATCCCGAGTGAAGTTCGTGACGGGAATGTCTTTATCGCGGTAAACACAATTGAAAACTGGAGACGAAGATTATAATCCGAAAGGAAATCAATGAAAGTAGCCTACGTCTTTTCTACTCCCCGGTCAAGTTCATACAAACTTGGTAAAATGATTCTCCCGCAGCTCGAAGCCGGCACACATGGGGTTGAAGTGGTCGGTATGTTTTTCTTCGACGATAATACCTACTTTTTGCGTAAAGGTGATCCGGCCGGCGAACGATTGGCGAAAGTGGCAAAAGAAAAAAACATATTATTAATGATGTGCGATATGTGCGCACTTGAACGTGAACTCGCCGAAGGTGAGCCTCGGTGGTGTGACACGGATGGTACAGGGCGAACGAAACCCGCGGAATGCAAGGTAAAGAATGTTGTTGACGGTGTTCAGGTGGGGTGTTTCCCGGACTTGTATAAAGCCCTCGCCGGTAATGTGCCAGACCATGTAATAACTCTATAGAACTCCGGTCATATCTCTAATTGATCACCCAATAGTATGAATGAGTTTCAAGCTATTGAAACCGTGCGTACTGTTTTGTATATTTTAGTACTATTCTTACGAAACTTCAGGAAGTTTTGCATTGATTACACTCGACATCGCAATCATTCTCGGGACGCTCCTTGTAGCATTCATCCTCTTCCTTACCGAGAAATTGCGTGTTGATATGGTAGCAATCCTGATAATTCTAATTTTAATATTTTCCCAGATACTTACCATTGAAGAAGCTTTTGCAGGATTCAGTCATCCTATCGTTATTGCAGTAGGTGCGTTGTTCATTATAAGCGGCGGGTTGTATCAAACCGGTGTTGCGACGATACTCGGTAGATACATCAGCCGGCTGGGTGGAAAATCGGAAGCCGGTATAATTGCAAGCATTATGATCGTCGGTGCACTGTTATCTTCAGTTATGAATAATGTAGCTGCTACGGCAATTATGTTACCGGGTGTTATGGTAATTGCCTTAAAATCAAATCGCTCACCATCCCGTCTATTAATACCTCTTGCATATGCGACAATACTGGGTGGTATGCTTACCCTTGTTGGTACACATCCCAACATTATCGTTAGTCAGATGCTGGATGATGCCGTTGGACGACCGCTTCACTTTTTTGATTTTACGCTGATTGGTTTGACATTGGTTGTACTTGGAATTCTTTATATGATTTTCATTGGAAGGCATTCGTTGCCCGACAAACCGGTCGATGAAAAAATGCGTCAATCAACGACACCTGAAACCTTACCGGCTATTTACCGGCTTGAAGAACGACTTTATGAACTCCGGGTCCCAAAAGAGAGCAAGCTTGTCGGAAAAACATTGGCTGAAAGCGAACTCGGAACTAATTACGGTGTAAATGTTCTCGGCATTATGCGCGCCCGGATTCGCCGGTTAGCTCCTAAACGTGACGATAAAATCAAAGCCGAGGACCGTCTGGTTGTACAGGGACGTGAAGCCGACATCAAAACATTGATTTCAGATTACGGGATTCAAATACGAAGAAAAGGGAAAGTTCAACAGGAAGACATCCTTTCCTCGGAAATCGGTATAGCCGAGATTACGCTCCCGCCCCGTTCGGAATACATCGGAAAAAAACTAGCCGATATTATGCTTCGTGAGAAATACGGGTTAACGGTTATCGCCATCTGGCGTAACGGACGGCCAATCAGAGCACACCTCAGTGAGGCAACACTTGAATTTGGCGACGCTTTACTCGTTCGTGGTCCGTGGGAAAAAATTCAATTATTAAAACGTACGGATGAGTTTATCGTACTTTCAGGTGTTAATGAAGATGAAGAACCGAAACACCGCGAACGAATGTGGGTATCGGTCACAATTATGGGAGTTATGCTCCTCATGGTTATCACCCGTGTGTTGCCGCTCCCACTCGCAGCCCTGACGGCAGCCTCACTGATGATTTTGACTAAATGTTTAACGTTAGCCGAAGCATATCGCTCTATCGAATGGCGAATGATCATTCTGATTGCAGGATTTATCCCTCTTGGTAACGCAATGATGCAGACAGGTACCATAGATTTGTTTGTATCATCGGTTCTTGAACCAATAGGTGCCTGGCATCCATATTTCATCCTCGCTGCTATGTTTCTTTTTTCATCCGCTATTGCTCTCATTACATCAAATATCAGCGCTGCTATTTTAATGAGTCCGGTAGCAATGTCGACCGCAACAGCACTCGGTATCTCACCGGGAATACTCCTTCTTGCAGTTGCTATCGGTGCATCGAACGGATTTATGACACCGGTCGCCCAGCAAGCAAACCTTCTGATTATGGGACCCGGTAACTACGAATTTAAAGATTACATAAAAGTTGGATTCGGTTTAAGTGTGGTTGTGTTTTTAGGAGTGATGGTGTTTTTGCCATTGTACTGGCCGATGTGATTTGGTCAATGGTTATCGGTCTATATATATGCCGATTTTCAAATTTCTATTAACCATCAACGATGAACAATTAACCAATAACTAAAAATGGATAGAATATGGAACCACTCAATATAAAAAGCCCTTTACCAGAATTCACAAACCTCAAAAGCGTCGATGGTCATAATTACGGCAGCGATACATTCAAGGACGCACCGTATCTGCTGGTGGTTTTCAGTTGTAATCACTGTCCGTATGTAAAAGCATACGAAGACCGCATTATCGATTTCGTGAATGAGTACCAAGAAGAAGGTCTCGCAACACTCTATATCAACTCAAATGAAGATAAAAACTATCCTGAGGACAGCTTCGAGGAAATGGTGAAACGTGCGAAGGAAAAGAACTTTCCGTTTCCGTATGTCAGAGATGATGATCAATCTGTTGCTCGTGCATTCGGCGCAACACACACGCCGGAGTACTTTCTGTTCGATAAAGAGAGAAAACTCTGCTATCACGGAAGGTTCGACGATAACTGGCGGGAGCCCGAAAATGTAACACGGCAGTATCTTAAAGAAGCTATTGATGCATTGATCGAAGGTAGAAAAGTGCCTGAACCGGAGGTTCATTCAATCGGATGCACCATAAAGTGGAGATAATAGTTCCTATGGAGCCCACCCCGGAAGTGAGCTCCATCTATGATCAATAATTAACTTCAATCCCAAAAAACCCCCCTCTCCCGTCACCGGGTTCGTAATAGCGTTGCCGGGCTTCGTTAGTCCGAACGTATGATGCGTATCGTTCGTCAAACAAATTTTCAACTGATAGCTGCAATGTAATTGCCCGCCACGTGTATCCTGCAAAAGCAGAGACTAACGTATATGCATCATGCACATCGGTATTGGCATCGTTTACGTAGTAGCTACCGTTCCACACAACATTAGAACCGATAAACAAACCACCCGGTATTTCATAGCGTATACCACCCGCTAGACGGTACTTAGGAATACCCGGAATGCGGTTACCGTCATGATCTTCATCAGCAACGAAGCGAAAATTGGAGTAGGTATATGCTACCTTTGTTTGTACATTTCGTATAATATTTGATCTTAACGATGCTTCAAATCCGTTATGGCGTGTTTGCTCTGCGTTCCGATAGCGTGTTTGAAAACCCACCGTGTACGGGATGATATCATTGTCGATGTTCATCGTGTAAACGCTAAACGCGGTTTCGGTATGCTGAGCAAACGATGTGCGGATACCTGCCTCGATATTTTGCGAGCGTATCGGTTCGAGCCGAAAATCGGCACCGCGCAATTCGGTGATTGCCGGCGGCTCGAATCCTTCACTGAAGTTTGCATGCACAATTACTCCTGATGCCGGCTCATACGCAAAACCGACCGACGGCGTGAACCGGTCAAACGAATCGGTAAATGAATCATCGCCGATAAGATCGGAGAAATCGTACGAGAGGTGATCATAGCGCCCGCCAAGTGTTAACGTTAGTCGTGGATGGATAAAAAATTCATCCTGCAGATACACACCCGTTTTCCCGACACCGATCTGTTCATTTCTGCCGAGTTCGCCCCGTTGCCCCTGTTCGTTTACGTAATACCTGGCACCGCCTGTTATATACTGCCGCTCTGCCCCGACGATAAGCCTGTTCGATCGTTCAGCAATAGTATGATCGAATTCCATCCTTCCATCGATTCCCGAAGTTCTGAAATCCTCTTCGAGCACCATAAAGATAGGGTGATACGGCGTAGCGTGTTCACCGTAGAATCCTGACACCTTTATATCAAAATGCTCACCCAGATCACGCCGGTACCGGAATCCGAGACGGGATCGTGTTTTATCTTTGTGCCATTGACCATTGATTGAACCCTCGCTCGCAGTCCGCGGATTTTCGTCGAACGCTTCCTGTGTAAGACTGCCCGGCAGCTCGAAATCGATTGCCCGCCAGAAGGCAATTAACTCAACATCCGACCGGTCGTCGGGTGTAAAGGTGAAGCGCCCGAATACTCGCTGTGAATTTCCACCACTCCGGTCACGGTAGCCTTCCTTTGTATGATACGATGCACTAAGGAAATAAGCGTATGAGTCGCGTGCACCGTGCAGTGAGATACCGTGGCGCTGAAAACCGTAACTTCCAGCCGCCGAAGATACATTCAAACCGAACGGTTGATAACGTTCACCGAAGATAAAATTCACTGCCCCGCCGACAGCCCCACTGCCATACAACGACGACGCAGGTCCACGCAGTACCTCAATCCGGTCCACAATTCCGAGATCAACCGCATCGATATCAGTCAATCCATCGGGATCGGTAAGTGGTATACCGTTGATGAGCACATTGATACCGCGAACTCCCCAGTTTGTGCGTACACCCGATCCGCGTATTGAGATACGTGCTTCATCCTGATTGTGACGGGAATGAACGTGCACACCGGGAATATACTGAAGTGCATCGTCCATATAATGTGTTCGTGTCCCCTGCATCACTTCGGCATCGAGCACGTCAACGCTGGTGGCAACATGCCGCATCTGCTGTTCGGGACGCAGCGAAGTAACGACAATATCCTCAAACTGTACCGGTTCAGGAGTAAGAAGGATTGTTATACGATCATCAATAGCCGTACCGTCAACAACTTGAGTATAAGTACGATACCCTACATAAGAGACACGTAATGTATCGGGAGTATGTGAGACACGTATGGAAAATGAACCATCACGGTTCGTCACATCACCGGTGCCTGCGTTAACGAGAAACACATTGGCGCCGTAAACCGGTTGATTCGTTTCGGTATCGACCACACGGCCGGAGAGAGTTTGGGAGTTCAGTAAAAAAGGGAATAAAACGAGCGTACAAATAACAACTACATATTTCATAATTCGTAATAGAATTTTGTTTAAATTTTACTTTGACGATTAATGTAACAATAATCTACCGGATTTGGTTGCAGAGGTATTAACAAAGCATATTTTGGATGAAATGGAATCATCGTACAAATCTCAAGGTAAGATTTTAGACAGAAAGGCTCACAAAAACCTCACACCGGAAACATGAAACCTGCAAACCCGCTTAAACTATAAGCAGCTTCGGCAGGTCAGCCTATACACTAAACCAGTAATTCAACTTAATCAAAAACACGTTATCCATCGGGGTGCGGAACGTATCCCTGAACGAATCGCGGAATGGTTGATCAACACGAGAGTGGAAACCGTCACGCTCCTGTGTCCAGACTGCATAGAGTGTACTACCGGGCATGAATTCCCATCGTAAAATTATATTCGCATTAAATCCCTGATAATTAAAATCCGGGTTGCGATAAAATTGATGTGTTTCATCGAACTCGAATGGCTGGAGATCATCCGGTGCCGCAAGATAGCGAGGATTTTCATACCACACTTTTGAGATCAAAACCTGCGTAAAAAACTGAACCGAGAGACGAGGATGCAGAGTAATTATCCCCCGCAGCGACAGATCGAACTGATCAACATCCCGGTCGCCGAACAAACTGATCCATCCGAGATCATCGTCAAAAATATTATCAAACCACGCCTCGTATCCCCGGCTCCGCCACCAGCCGACGGCGGGGCTTATCTCAAATGCGGGAGTAGGCCGAACATCGAAATCAAGTTTTAAATATACTTCATTCCATCCATAGTGACTCCAGCGTATATCATAGGTCGGATATGCAACGATTGAGTTTCGTTGGTCAGAGCTTATCCAGCCATTCACGATATGATATTCAGGTCTACGGTATAAATCCATACCGCGGGTTTCAAAATCATCATACGTTGAAAAATTATATTGATAGCTGATCGAAGAACTCCAGAAATTCGCAAACTCGGAATGGAATCTGAACTGAGAATCATGTTTGATCGGCATACCGTCGATATTCCATCGTGATTCGGCAGCGAGTCGTGTAAAATATCGTCTGAAAATTCCGCCGGCGTAATCATCCTTATAATAAATATCCGCCCAAACACCCTGATAATCAGCCCGTTGTATAAATCCCATATCGTTGGGATTAAAATCACGCGAGAAGTAATCCAAATTTGCGCTGGCAAGCCAATGGCGTCCACTCGGTTTAGCAACATAGAGTCGCGCAGCAGACCCCTCACGCAAATGACCATTGACGGCTGTCCGTGTACCGGCAACAAATCCATCGACAACATATTCATTATTTCTGAAACGTAAATTCCAATCCATACCACCACTTATGGCAGTTTCCATATCATCACGTATCAATCCGGTTGCAATAATACCAACGGCTGAGTTAGCTAAAATTTCCTGGCGCATCCGGAATACGTTATGCAAACCGCGCGGTTGTACTGGTATCCGCAGCCTGTCCCCTTCTTGCGTTTGAACAATTGCTTCTTCCGTATCGGTCAATGCACTTATCGCTCCAACCGATAATCCATCAGTTGTACGGCTGGTGAGTTTTGCAGCTCCCAGTATTGTGGTAGCCTGCGGCATCTCAATGAATCGCTGTCCTAGCTCTAAACCCGGTTGCATAGGTTGACGTCCGATCCTTCTCGAATAAAATAAACGAGTTTGTCTGCCGTCAAAAGTAGACCCAAAGCGGAACAGATCGGCACCTTCTAAAAAAAACGGTCTTTTTTCAGGATAAAATGTTTCAAACGCAGTTAAATTTATGACATTCTGATCGATCTCTACCTGACCAAAATCCGGATTGATCGCTATATCGAGCATTGTATTCGTGGCCAGCCCTAACTTCATATCAATCCCTGCATTACCGCTTATATCACGTTCTGAAACCTGCGGCAACTCATCCGACTGCCGGCGACCCTGCGAGACAACATACGGTAACATTTCAACATGGAGCGGAGGGTTTATATTTGAAATACCACCTAATTTCCCAAACCGTGAGACAAGTCCCGTTTCCCGTCTCGGAACTACTATCCAGTGGATCTCTTCATTTTTCCGGGCGATGAATCGTCTAAAATTGATACCCCATTCGTATTCACTGTCACGATTATCGAAACGGAGAGCAGTAAATGGAATACGCATCTCCACACTCCACCCGCGTCCGATACGTGCAGTTGCCGATTCCCATACCCCTTCCCAGCTTCTATCGAACTGTGCCCCGTCGTGACTGTAGATACCATCCCCCTGAACATTTGATACATTGACCTCGAAGCGGTATGCAGTTTGTCTGTCATTGTTGCTATCGATTAAGACTTCGAACCGGTCAGCGTGCGTGTAACGATCGCGACGTGAAAGCTGTCCAACGATTCCCCTTGGGTTCGAATCGTACAGAATAGCACCAATATACAATGCGTTATCATCGTATAATACCATAACGATACTTCGCTCGGTAGGTTCTGCTCCTTCGTTGGGATCATACTGGATAAAATCATCAACGGGGCGGGCACGTCGCCAATCTTCTTCGTTTAAAACACCATCGATGCTGATGGAACCCTGTACCCGCTCGGCAACTACCTGTTTATCAGCATTTTGAGCAGCAAGCATTTGTAGCAGGACCATGGAAATAATGCTTACAACTATGGATCTCATATGTAAGGACCTTACACCGTCAGATATAGATGTACCTGGGAATGAATCTTGTTTTAAGCAATGTATAATTTTATTTATAAAATTGCAATGATTTTCACTATAATTGCGATACGCTCTGGCACGCAAATCGCAAAATATTTGCGGGAGGTTGTAATAATGTTAATGCTTCTCTATCTTATGCATATGCCGGAAAGAGATTCACATACAGATCCACGCACAATCGAGCAGATGTTCGATTCTATTGCGCACCGGTACGATCTGCTCAACCGGATGTTGAGTTTCGGTATCGACATCCGCTGGCGAAAAAAATTATACCGGATACTCAATCTTCAACCAGGACAAAAATTGCTCGACCTTGCTACAGGAAGCGGTGACATACTCAAAGAATTTCAAAAAACCAACAATATAATTGGCATTGGATGCGACCGGTCAGGTCAAATGCTAACGTTTGCCCGTAAGAAACTCACCGGGCACAGCATGCCCTCACTACTTGTTCGGGGAGATGCATTCCAACTGCCGTTTAAGGAAAACACATTTGACGCTGTAACGATCGGGTTTGGCATTCGCAATATGCGTCCACGTGTAGATGCGATGAAGGAAATCTATCGCACTATCGCACCGGGCGGACGGCTTGCAATCCTGGAATTTTTTCCACGCCAGACGGGATTTCGGGGAAATATGTATAAATGGTATTCGACAAATGTGATACCCCGGATCGGGAAAATTATTTCCGGCAGCGATTTTGCCTACCACTACCTCCCCGATTCTATTCGCGGATTCCCTGAAATAGAACAATTCGAAGATGAAATGTGCGAAGCCGGTTTTGAAATCGATGCGGTGCATCAGTTGACATTCGGAGTGGTTTCAATTGTTGTGGGGAGGAAATAATTACCCACAAATCTACACTAAGCTGTACTATTAATTATTGATAACTGAAGTTACGCAAGATAGAGAATCATTTCTTTTTATAGACCCAAAAAATCCTAAGCAATAAGTCCGACTTCGATAGCTACCGGGGAAACAATATCTACATCAAACTTAATCGTGCAACATTCTCAATATGATAGGTATGCGGAAACATATCAACCGGTTGCATTCGGTCGATACGATAACCGTGTTCTGTAAGTGCGGCGATATCCCGTGCCTGGGTAGCAGGATTACAACTAACATAAACAATGGACGGTAATCGTAAATTTAGTATCTCACTGATCGCCTTTGGATGGATACCGCTTCGCGGAGGATCAAGGTATAAAACAGTCGGTTGTTCGCTTAACCATCCATCTTTATTCTTTATTTTTTCAAGCACATCCCCCTGTAAAAAACTCACATTATCGATCTTGTTTATAGCTGCATTTTCATTCGCATCTCTGACGGCGTCCGCAACAGATTCGATACCATATACATATTTTACGGAATCCGATAGATATATTGTGATAGTGCCGGTTCCGGAATACAGATCAAGCACAACATCGTCGCCGGATAACTCACCGAAATCTTTCGCAATTGAATATAATGTCTCTGTTTGCGCTGAATTCGTTTGAAAGAATGAATTCGCCGAGATCCGGAACGAGTATTTTCCGATTCGTTCAGTGATATTTCCGTCACCATAATATACTATTTCCTCATCTCCCACTGCAACCTGTGCTTTACGACGATTAATATTATTGACGATCGTTGTAACCGCGGGCATATCATCACGTAATTGTTCAATAACCGGTTGCATAATATCCTGCCGGTTATCCGAAGTAACAATATTCACCATGATCTCTCCAGTGGCCCGGCTTTGTTTTATGACGAGAAAGCGAAGGAATCCCTCATGTGAATGTGTCGTGTATGGTTTAATAGCAAACTGCTTTGCTGAACGCCGTATTGAATCGAGGATCCTGTTGCTTTCTGCCGATTGCAGCCAGCACTCTTCGATATCGAGTACTTTATCGTATCTACCGGGCACGTGTAGCCCGAGCGCAAAGTTTTTATCATACTCTTCACCCGATGCAATTTCGGCCGCGGTAAGCCATCGCTGATCGGAAAATGAAAATTCCATCTTATTTCGATAAAAGAATATATCTTTCGCACCTACGGGGGATGGTATTTCGATATCTTTAATTTTAGCAATTCGTTCGAATGCATCGATTACATGGCGGTGTTTTAACGAAATCTGTGTGTCATAATTAATATGCTGCATTTTGCACCCGCCACAAGACCCAACATACCGGCAACGAGGTTCAACACGGAGTTCCGACGGTTCAATCAACTCAAGATTTCGTGCTTCAAGATATTGCGATTTTACTTTTGTTATAGCAGCACGCACTGTATCACCCGGCACTGCATCATTCACAAATACCACAAGTCCGTCAATCCGTGCAATTGCTTTTCCCTGAAAAGCAAGCGTTTCAATCTTCAGTGTTACTTCTTCGCCTTTTTTTATATTCATCCTACTTGTTATTCGTGTAACATCGCATCGTATTTTTTATGGATGACATCCAGTTGCTGACTTATTGCTTCCCACTCGCCGAACAATTTTTCCAGATTAGCTTTCATTTCGGAATACTCGTGATGTGTCGTGCGTATCTCGTCCGGATCGTTATATACATTTCCATCCATCAATTTTTGTTCAAGTTTACTTATCCGGGATTCATGTTCCTGAATTTTCTTTTCGATACTTTCAAGATTCTCCGAAAGTTTTCTTGTCTCTGAATATCGCTGTTGTCTGATTTCCGCTTCACGTCGTTTACGTTCTTTATCATCACGCCGTTTATCACTTTTCACATACTTTTGTTCCGGTATTGTTTGCTCCTGCTGTCCGTCGATTGCAGCAAGATACTCCTCAAGTGTTCCGGGATATTCTTTCAAGATCCCGCCGTGACGAAATTCCACAACTTTGTTTACAATTCCTTCGAGAAAAGCACGATCATGCGATACGATAATGTATGAACCATCAAATTCCATTAACGCCTGCCGTAGAATTTCTTTCGAACGCATATCGAGGTGATTGGTTGGTTCGTCGAGAATTAAAAAATTAGCCGGTGTTAAAAGCATTTTCGCCAGCGCAAGGCGTGATTTCTCACCCCCCGATAGTATCCGAACGGGTTTAAAAACATCATCACCTTGAAAAAGAAAACACCCGAGCAATGTACGTATATATTTCCGCATCTCACCTTCTGCTACGGAGTCCATGATTTCAACCGGTGTGGTCGATGGGGAAAGTTCTTCAGCCTGATTCTGTGCAAAGTAACTAAGCATTATATTATGACCAACCTCACGGGTACCGCCGGTCAAAGGTTCAACACCCGCGGCGAGTTTCGACATAGTTGATTTACCGGCACCATTCACCCCTACAAACGCAATCCGGTCGCCGCGCTCAACACTGAAATCTACGCCGTTAAATACCTCGGTTTTGCCGTAATGTTTTACAACATTCCGGAGATTCATCACAACGGCACCGCTCCGGGGCGGAGGAGGAAAATGAAACGTAATTTCATCTTCTTCATCTTCCAGTTCGATTCGTTCGATTTTTTCAAGTTGTTTGATCCGGCTTTGTACCTGACGGGCTTTTGTATTCTTGTACCTGAATCGTTCAATGAACCGTTCGCTTTGTTTTAACTGACGTTGTTGATTTTTATAGGCGGATTCCTGAAGTTCTTTCCGTTCTTCTTTTTGTGTTATATAACTTGAAAAATTACCTGTGTAAGTAGTTAATTTACCGAGACTGATTTCCCAGATGTGTCTGCACATTGTATCGAGAAAAGTGCGATCGTGCGAGACTATGATCAGACTACCTTCGTAGGATAAGAGATATTCCTCAAGCCAGCGGAGTGAATTGAGGTCGAGATGATTCGTGGGCTCATCGAGCAAAATAAGTGAAGGTTGACGTAATAATAATTTTGCCAGCTCGATGCGCATCTGCCAACCACCGCTGAAATGTTCGGTCATCCACGAAAACTGTTTCTCCCGAAAGCCGAGACCCATTAGCACTTTCTCAATGGAGGACTTCATACGGAAGGCATCAGACATCTCAAGGTGCTGCTGCAGTGTCCCCATTTGCTCAATCAGCTCCGTTCGTTCCTCATCGGTACAGTGGGGATTTGACAGGTCAGTCCGTATACTTTCCAGTTTTTCCTCTGTTTCGAGAATATCACCAAAGGCCGTCGCCACTTCGTCATACAAAGTCTTGCCCTTCATTCGTACTACTTCCTGGGGAAGGAATCCAACCGAGGCAGCCTTTGCTTTCTCTACACTGCCGGTATGCGGCTCCATCTCACCGCTGATGATACGCAGGAGGGTAGTTTTACCGGCACCGTTCGACCCAACCAGCCCGATGCGTTCACGCGTACCAATGTTGAGGGTAACATTTTCGAATAATGTTGTACCGCCAAATTGTATACCGATATTTCGTAATGTTATCATACCGTCATCACAGAATCCTTACTCACATCGTTGTGACAAACCTTAGGATTTTTTCTACCTTCTCAGGCGAATCCGCTTCCACATAATATCGTATAAGCGGCTCGGTTCCCGATGACCGGACAAGCAGCCAGCTATTATCCATATAAAATTTATATCCATCGAGGTCATTCCGGGATTTAACTCTGTAGCCGGCAATTGAGTCCATCCCTTTTTTAAACGAGCGCATAATACGTGACTGTTCCTTCTTGGGAACCTGTTGGTCTATTCTATTATAAAAATGATAACCATACTCATACATTAATTCATCGACAAGTTCACTCAGTTTTTTCTCGCGCACAGCAATCATCTCACACAGCAATAAAGCGATAAGAATACCGTCCCGTTCTGGAATGTGATTTTTCACCCCTATTCCACCACTCTCCTCACCACCGATGAGCACATCTCCCTCTACCATTTCCCGGCATATATGCTTGAACCCGATTGGTGTGATATGCAATGGAATAGTGTACCGCTCACACATCCTATCCACAAGTTCTGTGACCGAGAATGATTTTACCACCGTACCCCGAAGCCCTCTGTATTCATAAAGATATTTGATAAGTAGTGCAAAAATTCTATGAGGATCGACAAACTGTCCTCTTTCATCAACAGCGGTTATACGGTCTGCATCACCATCTGTCGCAACCCCCAAATGAAATTCCCCTGACTTCATCGCATCAAACAATGGACCGATATGTTGTGGTAACGGCTCGGGGTTAATACCTCCGAATGATGGATTATGTTTAGCCCGTAATTCTTGTACCGAATCAACAAGTTGACCGATTACTCCGGCTCCTGCACCATACATCGCATCATATGCGATCTTTATTCCCGTTCCGTTTATCATACCGAGATCAACCTTCTTTTTTAAATCATTCACATACATTCTGGTCAGGTCCACTTTCTTCACAATTCCTTCTTTCTGCAATTCTTCAATGGATTTTCTTTTACGAGGACGTTGTTTATTTTGATCTATTAATTTGTGAACATGCTTTTCCAGCCGTTCAACCATTTCCGGGTGTGCCGCCCCTCCGTATTCCTCTTTTAGTTTAAAACCGTTATACCGTGGTGGATTGTGGCTTGCCGTAATCACAACACCCCCGGCAGCTTTGCGTTTCGCAATAGCAAGTGAGACCATCGGCGTCGAGGAGATAGTATCGGAAAGATACACTTTGATACCACGATTACCCAGTACTTCGGCAGTGAATGCAGCAAAATCGCCCGACATAAAACGTGCATCGTACCCGATGACAACACCTTGCTCAACTTTTTTATGTCGTTTGAAATACCGGGCGGTTGCCTCAGCTACGATATATAAATTATCATAGGTAAAATCTTCTGCAATGATCGCACGCCAGCCGTCTGTGCCAAATGTAATCGGATAGTTATTCTTCATAATGTTTTATCCTCGGTTTTATGTGTATACACGGGAATGATAGAGATATGGAATATCGACGATGCAATGTAATTACTCCCCTCCCGATCTTTTCCTTAGCGCATACTGGGGGAGGTATCCGCATCCGGATGACCGGGAGGAGAATTTCTACACAGGTTTAACGCTTAAATGCATTAAAACCGATATATGCTCCAATAGCATCAAGTTCTTCTTCGATCCTGAGCAATTGATTATATTTTGCTATTCGGTCAGTTCTGCTTGCCGAGCCGGTTTTTATCTGTGCGGCATTCGTTGCAACGGCAATATCGGCAATCGTAGTATCTTCGGTTTCACCGGAACGATGTCTGATGACTGCTGTAAAACCGGCTTGTTTAGCCATTTCTATTGCTTCGAAGGTTTCCGTCAGTGTACCGATCTGATTTACTTTAATGAGAATAGAATTACATGCCTTCTCATCAATTGCACGGGCCAGGAATTTCGTGTTGGTAACAAGTAAATCGTCGCCGACTAACTGGATTTTATCGCCGACTGCTGCGGTTAATTCCTTCCACCCATCCCAATCGTTTTCTGCCATACCATCTTCGATTGAAATGATCGGATATTTGTTAACCCAATCCTCCCAAAATTTGACCATATCGCCGGGTTTCTTTTTTGATCCGTCGGATTTGTGAAATACATATTGTCCGTTATCAAAGAATTCACTCGATGCAGGGTCGAGTGCAAGTGCAATATCTTCTCCCGGTTTATATCCCGCCTGATTAATTGCTTCGAGAATAACCTCAATAG
Organism: Ignavibacteriales bacterium; assembly: GCA_003568415.1. Classification (GTDB taxonomy): domain Bacteria; phylum Bacteroidota; class Ignavibacteria; order T3Sed10-11; family T3Sed10-11; genus T3Sed10-11. Next base: position 7,096 of record PWXV01000190.1, on the reverse strand, counting down.
CTTCATCGTTTGATTTTAGATTCGGTGCAAAACCACCTTCATCTCCAACAGCAGTATTATATCCTTTTTTACCAAGTACCTTTTTTAATGTGTGAAATACTTCCGCTCCCATTCGTAACGCTTCGGCAAAGGTAGGTGCGTTCCCGGGTACGATCATAAACTCCTGTATGTCAACGTTATTATCTGCATGCTGGCCTCCGTTGAGAATATTCATCATTGGTGTCGGCAGCACCCGTGCGTTTGTTCCACCAAGATACCGGTACAACGGTAAATTCAGCGTTATGGATGCGGCATGTGCAGTTGCCATTGAAACACCCAGCAATGCATTGGCACCGAGCCGTGCTTTATTCGGTGTTCCGTCAAGTTCTATGATAATATGATCAATTCCTGCTTGATCGATTGCATCGAGGCCTATGATCTCGTCGGCAATCGCTGTGTTAACATTCTCAACTGCCTTTAAAACTCCTTTACCGAGAAAACGGTTCTTGTCACCATCCCGAAGTTCAACGGCTTCGTTTTCACCGGTAGAAGCACCGCTCGGCACTATTGCCCGGCCGATAATACCGTTTTCCAGTTCGACATCTACTTCGACAGTGGGATTACCCCGTGAATCAAGAACTTCTCTGGCATGTACATCTATAATAGTTGTTGACATTATCTGACTCCTGTTTCATTTTCATAAATAGTATAGATTACTGATTTTTAAGTGCAAAATCGATGTAAGTTACCACTTTTCGAAATGCAAATCAATCCAGCGAATAGCGTTAGCTGAATAATTGAAAGTTTGACGGCTATTCAAATATGAGTGTATTGAGCAAGCACTTGTGTTAACCTATGAGCGTCCACTATCTCCATATGTTTATAGCACTCAACCAGGTGGAATATCCTCCTCTGATCGAAGATACCCAGTAATATGCTTGTCGATCGTCGGGGTCTGCAGTCCGCTCCCGCATAAATACAAATTCAATACCCCCACCCTGAAGGTAATATGTCCAGGTTTCCGTTCGTTCAATACCTATCCGGCAATCAACCAGGTGAGGTTCACCGAGTATTACAAAAACCATACCCATCGGTGTTTTCCACCCTTCAACATTTGAAGTAAACAATTCATTTGCAAGACGGATACGTTCATAATAGTCAATCATTTTCCACGCACCGACATTTTGCCAATATTCATTCAATCGTTTACGTCGCTCCTCACGTGTCTCCCCTTCTTCCATATAATTCAAATCACGCGATGAGGCAACATAATAAAGCGCTTTTATCTGTTGGTCGACATCGGTCATGTGCGGAAAATCAATTGAGTGAACCATGAATTCTGCTTTAGAATTCGTGTAAGTATTCCCGGCAGCTAACTGATCATCCTTGGGTTTTACAAAAACCTCATAAGAACCACGGCCGATCTCTTTAGTAATCGGTATAAATACGCGGTTTGTACCATTCTGCAAAGTTAGCGTTGTATCGTTCAATAACAAAGTATCGCGTTCCTCAATCTGAATTCCAGTTCTGTGATAGGGTCGTTGTACCCGATAAGAAAACGGATTATCAATCAGAAAGTCATTATTGTAATGATTGCGGACAAGTCCATATTGTAACGTCACATCTTGAACATTATCATCGGCATATACTTCAGCAAAAACATTGAACGGTTCTGTTAAAGTTAACACCCTGTCCGAAAGCATTGGATTAATAATACGTCTTCCATCTTCATCGGTTTTAATCGAACGGATTAAGAGCAAATCACTAATAGCTACCGGATCTACCTTACGAGGTTTGATCTCTACGACTTCGCGTAATTGTGACCGGTTACCGACAGCTCTATCAAGGAGTGTAATAACGACACGGTATGTACCCGGATCGAGATTAAATGATTGCATTGTCCTGTCGCTTGCACCATAACGGGAGATCTGTTCCCGGGTCGTACTCACCTTCCGTGTAAGTTCTTTACGATCAATAATATTATTATCCTTATCATTGATCGAAATACTGATAACATATTCAGTTTCCAATTTTTCCTGATCGTCGGTAGCAAAATAGAGATGATTATGGGGAACTTCAAGATACAAATCGAGCCGTGGCTTCTCCGATCCCTTAAATTGCAAAAAGTCGGCAACAATCACCGGTTTACCCAGTTGCTGAACTCTATTATCATAATAACACCTGAACCCCCTCTCCGATGTATCCAAACCCGATCTGGATGAGGAACATCCAACCAAAAAGAGTGTCAGGAGTAAAACCCCCGCTCCGAACGTGCAAAATCGCATCATACCCTCCAACAGTTTATCAAATTCTTCCTCTATTAATAATACCCAGTATTTCACGAAAAATCAACTTTTCTTTTACTGCCAGGGTGGAGTATTTTCCCAGATAGTACTGCCATACTCATAGGCAAATTTGCAACGATCAATCCATTCATTCAACCTATGTAAAGCTGCCGGTGATTCCGTGAAATTCATCGCATTCCAGAATTCTAGCATCGCATCCTGAAATTTTCCCTGAAAGAAAAGAGACTTGCCTATCCTTTTTGTTGCAAGAAATTGAAGATAGTTATTATCCTCAATATTATTTCGCAATGTTATGTTGTATGCAGCCGCACGTGGATAGTCACCTTGATTGTGCAAATACCGGGCAAGAACCCATTGCAGACCGATCGACATTTCATTATCTGCCGACTGTGCTGCCAGGGATTCAATAATTGCATCTCTGTCATCTCGTTCGAAGAAGAGCAGTCGCCAGAGATCAGTATCCCCCGGTTCGTCGAGTGCAAGTAAACGTATCCATATTTGCTCATTAAGCGCATCCGAATAATCAATTGCAAGGAGCCGTCTATAATATTGTTCGGCAGTTTCATGTTCGTCTATTATTGCATATATATCTCCTGCGGTCCGGTATAGAACAGGTATGACCTGGGGAAATTCTTCGAACAATGATTCATCATCGAGGTATTCCAGTACTTGTTCATACTCACCAAGATGAAACCATACTTGCATTAACCCGGCGAGTGCGGTGCCATTCCGTACCATCTCCCATGAGCGTGTATAATAATTCTCAGCTTCGCTATAGTGTTGAGCTTCGAAATGTGCCTGGGCTGACCGGTTAAGCCGGGCAAGCATTCGCGGACATTCCAATCCAAAGATAGAAGGGCGCTTAAAATGGATTAATGTTTTTGTGCGCTGCCGTTCCGATACAGTTATACGTTGTAGAAAGTTCGCCCATTCCCGCACAAGGTGGGCTTGTGAGCGATCGAATGCCGTCTCATAATCCGACCAGGCATATGCAGCACGAACACGGTGGATACCGTACCGGTCGATGAGGAACTGCACAAAACTTCCTGCCATTACATAACTAAGCGATGAATGATACCGTGCAAACTGACGATTATCCAGAAGCATACCGGGGTCGGGAATTAACTCAAACTGCAGTATCGCTGCCGCGTGTTCATGCAGAGTACGGTTACCCCATACCCCCTCGGTCGCCATTGCAATACCCTCCAACATTGCTGTAGAATTTGAGATACGCAGCACAGGCATACCAAATTCACCGGCAATGACGTGGGCAATTTCATGCAGTAATGATCTTTTGTAAGTATCAGCATTCAGGTGAATTTCTTTCGACCACGGTTTTGCTATATTTGTCCTTGCCGGACCTATTAAAGCGCGTTTTGTTTCGGGATCGGGATACAGATAACTATTGATAGGCCTCACATGCATTATGCCAAGTTTACTCATTGCCTGATGCCTGCTGAACTCGTGTTCCAGCGCAACCCACTTGATCTCACGTTCATCAAAACTTTCAGATGAATAATGAATACTAAAAGATCGCGTTTCGAATGTATTTCCTAATTCATTTTCAAGATAACCATAGGTAGTGCTGAAGCCGAGCACACTGCGGGAGAGTAACTGAATAAAAATGAGAATTATCCCGACTGTAATAAAAATACTGAGAAAACTATTCGAATATGTATGGCGAAGTAACCGAACCCTGTCTCGTAACGATGCATCGCGCAACGGCGTAAAACGAAGCATATATATGATCAGCAGAAATAGTATAGCAAGGAATAGTGTGTATCCACGGTACAGTGCGAGGGTTGAAGTTATTGGCATAAGTTGATCATAACTTAATCCCGGGAAGAAACCGATAAACGGATTATAAAAAAATATCTTCGGTTGTAAAATAGTGGAAAGTACTGAAAATGCCAGCGAGAGCACCATTATCACGATAAGCGTTAATCTCCCCCATCTAAAAATCAAGCTCACCATCCATCCCAGAATATAGGAAAACAGAATACTTACAACGGGAAGCAACACAAAAAAAGTCAATCCCTCGATTGGATCACAGGGGAGTCCGGGCAGTGAAGCAATAAATATAACTACAAGTGGAATACCAATATATGCGACATTAATAACCAATCCGTTTCGAAAACGAACCTGCGGTGGTATTGCGCTTGTCCGCCGCTCATCCCGTATTGCGTACCATCCCGCAACCAACGAGCCGATAAGTGCAAAGGTTGCAGCATATTCATACCCGAAGTTGCCGAATAACGGTTGCCGAATCAGAATGATTGCAGCAACGAGGTATATAATTATCGCAATGTAATGATTTAGACGAGTATACATTGATTATATATCAATATTCATCGGTCTGAACACGTTCAATTTTTGCGCCCAGTTGCCCGAGCTTTTTCTCGATCATTTCATAGCCACGATCGATGTGATATACGCGAAGGACTTCCGTTTTACCTTCGGCGATTAAGCCCGCCAGAATTAGTGAAGCACTTGCGCGTAAATCGGTGCTCATCACTTTTGCTCCTTTGAGTTTGCCGTTACCCCGAACGACAGCAATATTGTCCTCGACTTCAACTCTTGCACCAAGCCGGTTCAATTCGGGGACGTGTTTGAAACGATCTACAAAAATTGAGTCGGTTATTACCGATGTTCCTTTTGCTTTACACATAAGCGCTATCCATTGCGCCTGCATATCTGTGGGAAAGCCGGGATACACGTCGGTTGTAACATCAACCGGTCCAAGTTTAGACGGAGCTTGTAATGTAATAGAGGATCGTTCTATGGTGATTGTACACCCTGCCTGTTCGAGTTTCGATAATACCGCACTGAGATGATCGGGAATACAATTTTTTAACGTGATTGTCCCACCGGTTATCGCCCCGGCAACGAGAAATGTTCCGGCCTCTATCCGGTCGGGAATAGTAGCGGCATGTACCGGTTTCAATTCATCGACACCTTCGATATCAAGTCGTTTCGTTCCGATACCATGAATCTTTGCTCCCATTTTCTTCAGGAACTGAGCAAGTTGATTAATCTCCGGTTCCATCGCTGCATTATCAATGAGCGTTCCACCGTCGGCAAGCACTGCAGCCATTAAAAGATTACCTGTTGCACCAACACTTGGTATATCGAAAGAAATTCGAGCACCTTTCAATCTCTTTGCTTTTGCAAATATGTAACCGTGTTCGATTTTGATATCGGCACCGAGTTTCTTCATCCCTTCGATGTGGTAATTTACCGGACGCGGTCCCCAGGCACATCCGCCAGGTAATGATACACGAGCTTCACCGTAGCGGGCCAGCAACGGGCCAAGCACATAAATTGACGCCCGCATTTTCTTGACCTGCTCGTAAGGAGCTTCGAATTTATTTACGGTCGACGAATCTATATGAAGCCGCTTGCCGCTGAGTGAAACGCTTAGTCCCATAGTCTCAAGAAGCTGACTCATGGTCTTTACATCCCGCAAATCGGGTGTATTATCCAGCGTATATTTGCCCGGCGCAAGTATAGTTGCAGGCATAAGGGCAAGAAGAGCGTTTTTTGCACCGCTTATGGTTACTTCACCACTAAGTTTTGTACCGCCTTGAATGACAAATTTGTCCATCTAAACTACTATAAAGATTTCTTAATCTGGAAGGTTATTTTATGCAATATACGAAGGGTATAGTTGGAATGCAATTACACTTTCTCTTCCATATCTTGCCGATAATCATTAGAATATATATATTATAGTCTAATAGTTTTAATTTTCATTTCTATACCAGCGTAATTTGTTTGTTTTTCGAAATTCTTTCCCGGAGGTAGTAATGCCTTATTTCCATCGTGCAATATACGTATGTCTATTTATTTTATTCTTTATTCCAAATCTCTCGACTACAGAAGAAAATCGTTTAACTCCCGAAATGGTAATACACCTCGAAGTAGTAACCAACGCAGCCATATCAGCCGATGGTGAAACAATTGCCTATGTTCGACGGGTACAACGGACACCTGACGAAGAACGGGGTTCGGCTTACACTGAAATGTTTGTTGTTCCGGTTGCAGGAGGCAAACCCGAACAGTTTACTTTCAGGCCGCACAACGTTGCTAACCTGCAATGGTCCCCTGACGGAGAATATATATATTTTCGTTCTCACCGGCGCGAGATACATCCCGGTATGCAGGTATATCGTATCTCCTCTAAAGGTGGTGAAGCAGAAATAGTCACTGAAGAATCATCACCGGTTCTCTCATATCGCCTATCACCCGATGGTGATAAACTCGCATATGTTTTACAAGATCCGGAACCGGAACTGGTTCGGCAACGAAAAGAAGCCGGAGATGACTGGAGAATCGAAGATGAATATCAGCGTCACCGCCGGGTATATGTGATGGATCTTTCCACAAAAGAAACAGACAAGGTCACAAAGTTTGATAAAACGGTCTGGGAGTATGAATGGGCTCCCGATGGTGTAAAAATCCTTGTTCAGGCAAGTCCATATCCTGACACTGATCAGATGTTTATGTTTAAAAATATGTACCTTGTCGATGTGGCTGGAACAGATGATACCGAAGTTTTTGTCGATACCGAGGGTAAACTGGGTGGAATGGCTTTCTCTCCTGACGGTCGACATGTTGCCTGGAACGGTGCGGTTGATATTTCCGATCCGACCGAAGGAACGATTTTTGTTGCAAATATGGCATCCCGTGAGGTGTGGAAGGTAACACCGGATTTTGAAGGAACAGTTACATGGGTAAGGTGGATAGATGATACCACACTTGCGTTCACATCGGAAGAAAAAACCTGGACCCGTATGAGCAGTATTCCATAT
>PWXV01000055.1 GCA_003568415.1 Ignavibacteriales bacterium | reverse complement strand
TGAACCCTACGGGGCAATGTATCCTGTATTCTCACATGACAGTGAGTGGATCTATTATAACCTGCCGTTCAGACATCGGAACCTGATGCGGGTACACAGTCGTGGAATAGGTGAATCCGAAACGGTTGCCGAAACAAGATCGGATTGGTATAGTTATGCCACAGAGCATCCGGAGGGGGATGGTATCGTATTTAGCGGTGTCCGGTCACGACGATTGTTTTATATAGATAGTCCGGGGGCACGCTTACAGACATTACTGTCGATGCCGATTACGGCAGATCCCATTTTGTATCCGCGATGGGTGCGTGGAAGTGATACAATAATTTTTAGCGGACAACTTGAACGGGAATCCACACCACAAATTTATTTCGTTGATATTACTGACCTCGAACCGTGGCGTATTACGGATACGGGGGAAGGGATACGCTGGCGATCGCCATCTGTAGCGATACCTGGAGAATACAATCTTACGGAATAAAGTGAAGTGATAACAATGCAATAAATTTGCCATCACATTGTACTTTTCGTATATTTATAGCACGTAAATTGTAAGCCGCAGTGGCGGAACTGGCAGACGCGCTGGACTCAAAATCCAGTGGGACTAAAATCCCGTGTGGGTTCGACCCCCTCCTGCGGCACCATATCGAATTATCTGCAATTTTTATTTTCCGGAACCCTATCATCAAATAATTAAATCCTCTCAATATCCGGGTTGAACATCGTACAATTACAGAGCTTGATTTTTACAATCAATTGGTATATTAATATACATAAAACTAACCGTTAAGGGGTTTGTTATATGTATAAAACTATAACAGAACTCGGCGCAAAAGAAGCAAAGTTTTTAGCCCGTATGGCATCCGGGAAAAAGTCTGGGTTTCTCACCCGGGATGCAATCTCTTTCTGGGTAAACAAGGAGATGGCGTGGAAAAAACTCCGTCTGCTCGAACGGAAAGGGTGGATAAAGAGGATTGAAAGAGGAAAATATATTATCATTCCTTTGGAAGCAGGAGAGCGACGTACCTGGAGTGAAGATTCTTACCTGATTGCAAACGCACTTATCCAACCGGCGATACTATCATACTGGACGGCTATCCGGCACTGGAATTGGACGGAGCAAATACCGAATGTGGTCTATGTGCAAACGACAGCCCGCAAATCAAAAATGTCGAAACATTTATTCGGCGTTCAGTATGAGATCGTAAAAGTTAATTCAAAAAAAATCTTCGGGTTTGTCCCCGAATGGCGAAAGGGAACTAAATTACTTATTACAGATCGCGAAAAGACACTAATCGACTGTGCGGATAAACCAAACTATGGTGGTTCGATAGAAGAACTCGCGAAAGCCGTGGTGGAAGGATCGAAAGAAATATCTTGGTCCCGACTCAACGAATACATCCGAAAATTTCCAAGCGGTGCGGTTAAGAAACGGTTGGGTTTTCTGATAGAGGAACTGGCATCACCATTGCCGGCAGAGGCAAGATCTATTTTGAAAGAATGGCGGTCGTCATTAACTCAGGGAATGAGTCCTCTGGTTCCCGGTACAAACACAAAGGGGCATTATCTACGAAGGTGGAATTTATTCGTCAACACGGAGATATAGAGGATAGATATTCCGGAAATTAAGCTCATCGCGTATTCTATCGGATTAAATCCAACGGTTATCGAATACGATTACGTATTAAGATGAATATGAAATAACTTTCAACTATGATTATTGACATTCGTATTACATTTTTTATATTATCAGGAAATTAAGCCAGATAGTGGAATTATCTGGAAACCATATTATCAAAAGTTTTGTGCTATGTGAGTCAATGTTACCTCAAGAGCACAAGTTCTAAGGACACGATGTATGGAACGCATATCGGGAATAGGTGGGATATTCTTTCGTGCAAAAAACCCTGAGGCACTTGCGCAGTGGTACCAAGACCTTCTGGGTATTTCAAAGGTGCCGGATACTTATGAAGAGGGTTCCTGGTGGCAGGATACGGGACCAACTGTATTTGCCCCATACGATAATTCGAACGAATACTTATCGAAGTTCAATACGAATTTGATCCTGAACTTTCGAGTTAAGAATCTGGACCGAATCGTTGAACAACTACGGGGGGCTGGAATAACCGTGGAGGTAGATCCGGAAGTTTACCCCAACGGTCGATTTGCCCACCTCACTGACCTTGAGGGAAATCCGGTGCAATTGTGGGAGGTCGCTGGAACTGATTTAACACGACCTGAAAAAACCAAATGAAGGTTTGCGCACATAACAATGCATTCAACACGGAAGCCTGCGCCGGTTAATGCAAACGTTATACCGCATTCCTTTAATCCGTTAGGCGGCATATTCCATCTCCTACATATAAGATTTCTATATGAATTTATTTGTAGAACCTGTTTTGTCAGCACTTGTTCTTTTGCTCATTGTTGGGCTCGCTCTTTACGTGAATCAATCACGCCATTACGCACTTGTTGCGCTCTTTCTTGTTCTCTTTGCATTTGACTATACACTTAGGCTTTTTGGCTTATATGATATTCTGGCAATTCCGGGTACGAATTGGAATTGGACCGGAAACCTGTTTAGTTTGTCATGGGCTATTCTATTTGTGCACTTTAGTTTCCTTTCCTTCCGTGAAGTTGGATTTACTTTCAAACAGCGACCCGGATCGGCTCAGTCTGCAGTTATCATTACCGCAATCATTTTCGTGTTCAGCCTGGCTATTGGCTTAGCATTTACAGATGACATGACCTTTAGCTCAGAAACACTTTTTTACTTTCTTATTATGCCCGGATTAGCTGAAGAAATTGTTTATCGAGGTGTATTTCTTGCCTTGCTGCACCGGGCATTTACAGCCGGCAGAGACGTTCCATACAATTGGTGGCCTGCCATAATAACAACTTTGTCATTTGCATTAATGCATCCATTCTTTGACCTGGATGGTTGGAGTATCTCATTCAACTTTGCGAACTTAGTGCTTCCTCTGCTTGGCGGAGCTGCTTTTGTCTGGTTACGCGAGCACACGGGCAGCCTGGTATTTCCGATTATTGCGCACAACGCAAGTAATACGTCATTTTATATAATGGGAGTGCTATAACACAAGTGCGGTATAACAAAGCGTATCAACCGGATTTTGCCGCTTATTATTGGCAATACTTTTTACCCAGTATATGAATACTACAAGGATATTCCTACTCCCCCGGATCCAGCCGGAATTTTGGTACGAACTTAAGCACGGTATCCGGTAAAACATAATGCAGTGTGTCATCCCGGAAGAAATATTGTGGATATCTCTCCGGAAATGTTTGTCCCTCTCTAATACGGTGCGAATCCATCGGAACGAATTTCAGGAAATAGTGGACTCCGTCTATTTCTACTCCGGTGATTATTTCCCGGGGTGGAGCCGGTATAACAATATCCTGAGACCTGTGCTGTATTTGCGGGAATACAGTCAACAGCACAAATAGGGGCAAGATGAGCAGAGAAATATATTTCAAGCGATCCATGACGTATCCCTTAAAAATATGGGAGCTTCCGATAGTACATTAGACGCAGGCCGCATCCGGAAGTTCCGGTACACTATCGATTCTTGCCAGGACTTGTTTTGCTTTTAATTCGCCAATTTTGTAATATATAAAGTTAACAAGTTACGTTTTTTCTCGCTTTAGACGAATTAAAAAGTTTTCCCGCCCTCGGAGGCGCATGATTGTTTCTACGGGTTAATTTTTTCTAAAATAGTACATACTCGATCTTTCGCCGGCTATACATCCGGCTCAAAAGGAATGCGCCTGCTTCATTATTGTCACATATTATTTTTACTTCTCTGTATCCTGCCGTTAGCCATGGTTTCACAGGACGGTCCCGGAGTAGCAGAAAGAGAACTATTCTCGGTTACTTCTCCGGATACGACGGTACAACTGAGTAATAAGTTTATCATTTCAGGCAGCGAGGAAGTAATTCTTAATAGCGCTTTCGTACTCGAGCGCGGTATACATTATTCAATCAATTACCGGTATGGCCGGCTTGATCTGATTGACCTTCCGGGTGATGTTGATGACACTACAGCAGTTTCACTGATTATCTCCTATCGTTATCTTCCCTTAACCTTTAGTGACCGGTACCGGTTGTATGAGTTCGCTGATGAAGAGGAGAACGGAGATGAAGATTTGCCCCGGCAGGTTACACAGCAACGGTCGTTTTCTTTTGACGATATTTTCACTTCCCAGTTAAGAACAAGCGGCAGTCTCATACGCGGTTTGAGTGTCGGTTCAAACCGCGATCTCACGCTGCAATCGGGATTCAGAATGCAGATGTCAGGCGACCTTTCCGATAATGTCGAAATTGCAGCAACCCTAACCGATGAGAATACTCCGATACAACCGGAAGGTACAACGCAAACACTCCGTGAACTGGATAAGGTATATATTCAGATTTTCAGCGACGATTATGAAGCGACACTTGGCGATTTCGATCTCAATGTTACGGGAACAGAGTTCTCGCGTTTAAACCGCAGGGTGCAGGGTGCCAAAGGTAATTATCAGTACAATGCAGGATATGGTGAAGGCGAGGTAATGGTTGCCGGTGCAAGTATGCGTGGTAAATTTCATACGATGGAGTTTCGCGGAGAGGAGGGTGTGCAGGGACCATACCGCCTGACCGGACGGAATAATGAACGTGCGATCATTATCGTTCCCGGTTCGGAAAGAGTATACATTGACGGTGAGCGAATGACCCGTGGTGAGAATAATGATTATGTGATCGAATATGGTAATGGAGAGGTGGTGTTCACCGCACAGCGGCTCATTACTTCCGCAAGCAGAATCGTCATCGATTTTGAATACACCGACCGGCAGTATAACCGTAACTTTCTGGCGGCTCAGACCAAGCAGTCAATGATCGACGATCGGTTATCGATGAGCTTCAGTTACTACCGTGAAAGCGACGATCAGGACTCTCCAATCGACTTTGTATTGGGTGATGAAGAACAGCAGATATTGAGCGAGAGCGGAACCGACCGGATGAAAGCGTCGCGGAGTAGCATACGCGAAGTCGGGGTAGATGATGAAACAGGAAGAGGGAACGGACAGTATATCCGGCGCGATACGACGATCGCAGGTGAATCTGTCGAGTACTATGAATTTGATCCCGGTGCTCCCGATGCTGTTTATAGTATAAGTTTCTCATATGTCGGTGAAGGAGAGGGAGATTACTGGCGTGTGGCAGCAGGACAGTTCGAGTATGTAGGACCGGATGTCGGAAGTTATTTGCCGGTACAATTCCTCCCTATGCCGCAGCTTCATCAGATCGGTAATGCTGCAATGGAGTATACTGTGTCGGGAGATCTGAATGTCTTTGGTGAATACTCATTCAGCAATTTCGACGGCAACAGGTTTTCCTCTTTTGATAATAACTTTAATGATGGCGGTGCCTACCTGTTCGGTGTATCGTACTCACCCGATAAGGTTACCATAGGTGATAGAAATATCGGGGCTTTTAATATAGATCTCCGCCAGCGTTTTGTCGATAACCGGTATGTATCGATGGACAGGATGAATGAGATCGAGTTTAACCGCCAGTGGGATCTCAGCGATGAGCTTACCGGCGATGAGATGCTCAGGGAAGCATCCTTTATGTATAAACCGGTCGACCAGGTTGCAGTCGGCAGTTCATACGGCACCATATCACGCGGCGATCTGTTTGAATCGCACCGGTATGATGCAACAGTAAATGTTGAAGGGCGGGCACTCCCCACGGTACGATATTATATTGAATCTATTAACAGCGAAGATGTTACGCAGCTTCGCAGGGGTGATTGGCTGCGGCAGAGAGGAAGGATGTTTTATAATTGGGATGTCCGGGAGCGAACACGCATAACACCGGGAGTATTTTTTGAACAGGAGGACCGGAATGTAAGATCGACAACTGCAGATTCCGCGCTTGCCGGAAGTTTCTCATTCTATCGGGTTGCTCCCCGGCTTGAGATTGATGAGATAGCCCGCATGAGCATTTCCACTGAACTTGAGTTTCGCGAGGATTCAGAATTCCTGCAGGGAGCGAACATCCCAGAATCGCAATCTATCACAAGCCGTACGTCATGGCGTTTACGCGACTGGAACACATTTACCTCCCGGATTGATTTTACCTACCGCACAAAAGAAGTGACCGAGGCATTCAGGCAGGAAGGCCGGGGCGATAATGAGACGATATTAATCCGCAGTCAAACCAGGTATGCACCGCTCGATCGTTTTATTGAAAGTGATTTATTCTATGAAGTGACAACGCAGCGTTCCGCACGAATGGAACGTGTGTTCATCCGTGTACCGAAGGGAACGGGAAACTACCGGTATCTCGGTGATATAAATAATACGGGAATGGCTGATGAGGATGAGTTCGAGTTGGTCAGGTTTGATGGTGATTATATAGCGGTGACCGTCCCGACCGATGAATTGTTTCCCGTTGTTGATCTTCGCTCGAATTTCCGGTTCCGGCTTCGTCCATCAAGATTGATCGAAGAGGGGAATGGTCTGTTCACCGATTTGGTACGACGGTTCTCTACAGACACAAATCTCCGGATTGAAGAAAAAAGCCGCGATCCGCAAACGAGCAATATATACCTGATGCGGTTTTCACATTTCAGAGATCAGGAGAACACGATCGTCGGGAACCAGATGATAACCCAGGATCTTTTTCTTAACGAGCAAAGCCGTGAATTCTCGATGCGCTTCCGCTACATGGAGCGTCAGGGGATGAATCAGTTCAGTCTCGGTGTTGAGACAAGTAATTTCATCGAACGATCCCTGCGATTACGATGGCAGCTTGTTGAGGAGATCGGTCACCAGGTGGATGTAATTAACCGTCGTGACAGAGTAACGGCAACGCAACCGAGTAACCGGGAGCGGGCGATAACATCGAATTCAATAATATCCGATCTTTCCTACCGTCCTCAACCGAGGATTGAAGTAGGTTTTGTACTGGAAGTGACCTCGGCAGATGATTATTTCCCTGAAAACCCTGTTGAGACATCCATCAATGCACAGACATTGCGGTTGCAATATTCAATTCAGGCACGCGGTCAGTTGCGGACAGAATTCTCTCGCGAACAGGTGATACTCAGGCAAAATCGTCCTGATGATGCACCGGTATATGGCCTACCGTTTGAACTAACCGGTGGCAGAGTCGAAGGACAAAGCTGGTTATGGCGTGCTGGTTTCGATTACCGTATCAGCAGATTTATTCAGGCGTCGATACAGTACGATGGCCGTGCTGAACACGACCGGCCGGTAGTTCATCAGGGGAGAGGGGAAGTAAGAGTGTTTTTCTGAGTTACAACGTATAGAAAAATCTTACCTTCTTACCTTATCCAATAAAATTGAATTTTTCCTGTCGTACTGATCTTTTCGAATCTATCACGGTCTGCCGATACAAGCTGTGCATGTTTCAACGATGCCGTTGCAAGCACAACCGCATCGGCAAGTGAAATGTTATAGTGTGCTTTCATCCGCCCGGCTTCTTCGATAAGTTGTTCGTCGATGTATTCAAGGATTTCTGCTGGTAATTTCGATACTAACTCATGCATCAAATGAGCTTTCTTTTCATTTTCCTCTCTTAAAGTGAGATGATAGACTTCAAGTATATTCAGTCGGTGTATATATACTTTCTTTTCGTATCGTGATGCGGCCGATAATAAGAGATCTACTTTATCGGCTCCCTCCTCATCGGCAAGAAAGGCGATGAGAGCCGAGGTGTCGATAACATAAACTTCGCTCATTCTTCTTTTGCTTTCTCGTCTTGTTTATCTTTGCTGTATAATTCGGTCGATATTTTGCTGCCTTTCAGGAAACCTCGCGCCCTGCT
>PWXV01000195.1 GCA_003568415.1 Ignavibacteriales bacterium | reverse complement strand
TGTTACCCCTTACTCAGTCCACAAAAAATTTCTTCAATACCGAACGATTTGGGGCAATGAAGGCTGGCTCAATGTTTGTTAATCTTGGCCGTGGCGCCACAGTTGATGATGCAGCGCTCATCGATGCGCTCGATAAAGAGATTCTTCATTGTACTGCACTTGATGTTTTTCGAGAGGAGCCGTTACCAACCGATCATCCTTTCTGGTCTCACCCACGCATTTTTATTACACCGCATATCGGTGGATTGATGCCGGATTATTGGGGCGCTGTGGTCGATTTGTTTATAGAAAATGTGAAGCGGTTTATAAATGGTGAAGAATTGTTAAATTTAGTTGATAAAGAAAAGGGGTATTAATAAATGATGTTACGCAAGAAAAAAAAATGATTACTTTTATCGATTTAAAATTCGAAGCACTAAATTCGACCCCGATGGCTATGGGGGTAGAATTTATTCAACGCAAAGATTGTTTTGCATAACAACAGTTAATAATTTTAGTTAGTATCGTATGATACTCTTGTCTCCAAATCACCTTTTTTAAAAAAACAACGGCGCGCCTATAATAGGAGCGCCGCATAGTCTGGAAAACGGGGAAATAATCCTCTGCCAAAATCTCTGAATATTACTATCTACCTCGATAACCTCTTCGTCCCGAACCTCTCCGGTCGCCGAATTCACCGAATCCACGCCGGTATTGCTGCCAGATCTCTCTTTGTTCGGGCGTTAGTACATCACGAACATTATTCCAGTGTGATACCCGCGCATGCATCATCTCGGTTCGAATTGCCCCCTGTTGTTCGACCATATTTTCAATTGCGCTCATATCAGGTGATTCCTGGCGCATCTCTTCCCGGATTGATAACCGCAATTTCTGCAATTCTGCACGTTTATCGATCATTTGTTTTTGATGTTGTGTGCGAAATTCAGATAGTTGTGCTTCTTGTTCCGAGGTTAAATCCAGTCTTTCGTGGACGCGGATCCGGTCAGGACGTTCACCGCGGAATCCCCGTTCACCTCTATCACCAAATCCACCGCGCATTTGAGCATCAAGCGTGGATGAGAAGAACAATAAACCTGCCAGAATAATGGCAAATGAATGTAGTCTCATGATTTTTCTCCTTCGTTTCTTATTAGTTGTCTGTTCTGTTTTAGTACCTTTTAGATGCCTGAATACGGTGAAAGGTTTAACGGGATACATTTTTTCACATACTATTGAAAATTCCTCAAACTTTTAATACTATGTATGTATAAGTAAATATTTGAGTTGTAGAGAAGGTGATGGGAAAATGAATCAAATAGATGAGAGCAAGTACCGGGATATCGGGAAACCCTGGGATGCGGCAAGAATTCAGAATTTCATATTAATCGGTATTTCGATTTTGTTTCTTGTTGCGCTTGGTGTAAAATTATTTTTAAATATTTCCCGGGTTGATTTTGTGGTAAATCCACCTTCGTTGTTCCCTGATGGAGAATCTGAGGCAACGGTGAAAGCGGTCCCGTATAATGCCGTGGGATTGCAAATTCCGTTCAAATCGGTACAGGTATTTTATGAAATTGAAACAGGAAGTGATAAGGTAGAGATAATACGGCGCGATAAAAATTCGATCACACTTCGCGCAAAACAGACTACCGGAGATGTAATCTTACGGGCGCGACTCACCGGTGACCCCATACCATATGAAATTGTGGTTCCAATACTTCCACAGTTTGCTTTGAATTATTAGAAGTTATTGAATTTCTTATATTTAGTCGCTATATTCTATACTGTGAATTTGGATGTTTTAAAATATAAGGTTAGATGGGAGGTTGTGTGAAGATTCCGCGGGTTGGAACGTTAATCCTCATTTTTGTCATATCATTAGCTCCAATTTTTCTTAGTGGATGCTCGGTAATGAGTCCTGTTGGCGATTTTTTCGGCCAACAGTACGTTAATACCGTCTCGTATTTCAATACATTCTATAATGCAAAAAAATTATACGATGAAGCTGTTGAAGAGACCGAACAAGCAGAACGTCGGCATCGCGAGCAAAGACAGGCTAGACAGTTTGAAGTACCGCAGCAAACAAAGGAAAAATTTAATGAAATTATAGAGAAATGTTCCAGATTATTACATCAATATCCCACCAGCAGATATGCGGACGATGCAGTGCTCATGATCGGGCAATCGTATTATATGATGCGGCAAAATGTTCAGGCAGAACGAAAATTCCTCGAGTTAATTGCAGAATTTCCGGATAGCCGGCTTGTTCCTGAAGGTCAATTACTGCTTGCTAAGACCCAGCGCCGAATGAATAAACACAGCGAGGCACAAATAGCCCTTGAAAACCTGGTTGAGAGGGTTGAATCCCGGCGGGACAGGGATATTG
The DNA here is from genome assembly GCA_003568415.1 of Ignavibacteriales bacterium. GTDB lineage: Bacteria > Bacteroidota > Ignavibacteria > T3Sed10-11 > T3Sed10-11 > T3Sed10-11. Next base: position 26,047 of record PWXV01000195.1, on the reverse strand, counting down.
CTGCACGTGCACATATTGAACTCGGTGACATACAAAAAAAAGAGGGAAATTTAAATAATGCTGTAGAGCATTTTCAACAAGCTGTCGATATTGCCCGGAATAGTGAAATTCGAACAGAGGCACGTTTTCATCTTGCAAATATTTATTATGAACTGGAACTTTATGAAGATGCATTCGAAAAATATACTGATGTTATTGATGACAGTCCTACAAGTCAAATATTATACGAATCGCATATCGCAAAAGCGAGAATATTAACCCAATTCGAAGAATATGATCAAGCCATTGGAATGCTTGCGGATTTACTTAACGATCGTGCTCTGGTTGACTATCAGGCGGGAATTGAACTTGAAGCTGCTCACGTATTTCATACTCAGGAACTAATTCAGGATGCTATTGATCAATATGTTTATGTAGATACAACCCATACCCGGACTAATGAATCTTTAAAAGCTCAATATTCACTCGGATCAATTTATCTGAATACATTTTCCGACTACCGGAAAGCGATCCAATATTTTGAAAGAGTAGCACAGTCTACACCACCATCCGATGTAACCCGGGATGCCTGGGCGAAATACGATTACCTGGAGCGATATGTCGGATATACAGACGACATCATACGATTAGATTCAGTTATCGCTACAAACGAGAAAGAATTAATGGAAATTGAACGTGAAATTGCTTTAGCAAGTGAAGCACCCGATACCGCCGATACTGCCGGCACTGCTGGAAGCGATACGCTTGACATGGCAGGCGGGCTGGAACAGGATGGTATTCAAACTCCCGAACAACTGCAGCAACAGATAGCAGCCGATCGTAAACAACTTATTCAAAATTATTATGAGCTTGCCGGGTTGTTTAATATGGAAATGGAGCGCCCGGATTCGGCAATATATTATTATTCACGCTTGGTGTTTGAATACCCCGAGTCGCAGTATGCACCGCAAGCATTATATGCACTTGCAGAACTTATGCGATCTGCAGCGGATCGTAAATATGACATAGCTAACTCAAATTATTTGTTTGATTCTGAATTTGCCGCATTGGAACCACAGACACAACGGGATTCAATTTATAGTATTATAATCGACCGGTATCCCAACACAGAGTTTTCAAACGAAGCGAAACGATTGTTGGGTATAGAGGTGCCGCGTGATGAGCAAGACGCTTTTGAGGATATTTATCTTCAAGCCGAGGAGATGATGTTTGATGAGAATTATGAAGATGCCCTCTATATGTTTCAATTCATTGCGGATGATACTACCGGTTCAAAATATGCAGTAAAAGCTTGTTATGCTATCGGTTGGATTTATGAGAATGTGTTGTTGAAACCTGACAGTGCTGCGGTATATTATCAAAGACTTGTCGATAAACATCCCGAGACAGAGTATGCATCGGCTGTTCAGGAAAAAGTGCAGGCCTGGAATGAAATGATCACTGAAGAGGAGCGAAAACGGGAGGAAAAGGAAGCCGCACGCCTTGCGGAAGAAGCCGAACAACAGCAAGAAGACGAAGAGATTGATGAAGAATCACCCCGGCAGCGAGGAATTCCACTCGCCCGTCCGACTGATCGAGAAAACCTTGAAGAAGAACCAGATACCACCCAAACCGAAGAACAGAATGAAGATTGAATTGCTTCCGGTCGTACGGTGCGAGCAGGTTGCTGCGACAGTGTATGCTTTGCATATGCGTAGTTTCTATTTTGCCAGTACTATTCAACCCGGACAATTTATAAATATCAAAGTTCAATCAGGCTTCTATCCACTTTTACGTAGACCATTCTCAGTCGCACAAACGCAGGATGATGTCATCACAATCCTTTTTGATATTGTCGGTGAGGGTACCCGGATACTTTCACTTAAAAAACCTGGCGATATGGTTGATGTGCTTGGACCGTTGGGACGTCCATTTACATTACCGCAATCCGATACTGTTCCGTTACTTGTGGCAGGCGGTCTGGGAATGGCACCAATGCCGATCCTTACTAAGTGGTTAAAAGCAAACGGCTTTAAAAATACTGAAACATTTCTCGGCGCGAGATCAAAAGACTATCTCGTTGATTATCAACTGGAAAATGTACATTACGCAACCGACGATGGCAGTCAAGGCTACCACGGGACGGTTGTTTCGCTCCTTGATCAATGGTTTACGGATAATCGCGGCACGGAGGTGACGGTATATGCGTGTGGTCCCAATCCCATGCTGAGAGGGCTTCAGAATTTATTGCAGGGACGATCGCTCAAAGGACAGGTTTCTCTCGAATGTGTTATGGCGTGTGGTATTGGGATATGTCAGGGGTGTCCGGTTGAATCGGTGAACAGCACAAAACGCTACAGGCTGGTTTGTAACGATGGCCCTGTATTCGATATTCATTCGGTGGTAATACAATGACAAAGGTACAAACAGATTTTAAACTTGGCTCGATGCATTGCCGCAATCGAGTTTGGGTTGCTTCAGGTACATTCGGATATGGTGACGAATGTCTAGACCTTGTGGATGTAAATAAGATCGGTGCAATTGTGACGAAATCGTTGTCATTGAAACCGCGTGACGGCAATCCACCGCCACGAGTTGTCGAGACACCAAGCGGTATGATAAATTCTATCGGTCTTGCGAATATCGGAGTCGATAGGTTTCTTGAGGAAAAGGCACCATTTCTTCAATCGCTTGATACTTCTGTGGTCGTTAATATTGCAGCCGGTTCCGTCGAAGAATATCGTGAAGTGCTTGAACGAATTGAGTCGACAGATTGTTGTGATGCATACGAGATTAATGTATCGTGTCCGAATGTAAAGGAGGGAGGCTTATCATTTGGGACGAATGTTCGCATGACCGCTGAGATAACGCGCGAGCTTCGACCGCTTACCGGTAAACCACTTATCGTAAAATTGACACCAAACATTACCTCAGTGTCGGAGTTCGCCCGCGCTGTTCAAGATGAAGGAGCTGATGCCGTTTCATTGATAAACACGTTGGTCGGTATGTCGGTAGACGTGAGAACCCGAAGACCGAAAATAAGTACCACCACCGGTGGATTATCCGGTCCGGCAATCCGGCCGGTTGCCCTTGCGAAGGTTTATGAAACAATCAGGTCGGTATCGATACCGGTTATCGGTATAGGCGGTATTACCTCGGCGAACGATGCTTTGGAATTTCTGATAACAGGTGCAGAAGCGGTAGAAATCGGAACGGCAAACTATCTCAATCCGAATGTTGCAGTTGAAATAGCTGAGGGGATTACAACATTCTGTCAGGAAAATGATATTAGAAATGTGTCAGAAATAATTGGAACATTACAGACAGATCAAACGATTTCAGTTGTTAAAAGCTGGATGTAAACTTACCCTGAACAATTAATACCGGTACAGGAAAAGTATAGATAATTATGGCTCAATCTTATCACGATTTTATTGAATGGCTATATAGTTTACAGCAATTCGGTATAAAACTTGGTTTGGAAAAGATATCGCTGCTTATGGAGGAGCTTAATAATCCTCATGAGCAGTACCCTGTAATTCATATTGCCGGAACAAACGGTAAAGGATCTGTTGCTTCAATGATTGCTGCCGTGTTGCAGACATATGGGCTGAAAACCGGCCTTTATACATCGCCACATCTGGTAAAATTTTCCGAGCGGATTAAAATTGACGGCAAAGAAATATCCAGGGATGAAGTGGTCAGTTATTCAGAACAATTGCAGCCGGAAGTCGATGCTTTACGTGCTACCTTCTTTGAAGCAACAACAGCGATGGCATTTAAGTACTTCAGCGATAACAAGGTTGATGTTGCAGTCATAGAAACCGGCCTCGGTGGCCGTTTTGATGCGACAAATGTAGTAACACCAATTCTCTCAATTATAACAAGCGTCGGACTCGAACATCAACATCATCTCGGAAAAACGCTCGCACGTATCGCCTATGAAAAAGGTGGTGTCATTAAAAACGAAGTCCCGGTTGTCTCAGGCGTACAGAGTGCCCGTGCAATCGAGGTGCTCAAAGAGATAGCAAGATATAATAATGCCCCATTTATTGAGGTTACACCATTTGCAACATCGATAGTACAGGAAAAAGATCTTCAAAAATCGATAGTCGATATGTACTTTCGTGATGCAAATCAGTACGAGAATATTACAATCGGCTTACCGGGGCTCTATCAGATCCAGAATGCACTCATTGCGGTACGTGCTCTTGATGTGCTTCGGGGAAAAAGTGAACGTGTAAAACCAGTATGGGAAATTACCGATGAACAATTGCGACAAGGATTGGAACAAATAATTCCGCTTACGGGAATAAAAGGACGGATGCAATTGTTAGAGAATAAAGAGGAGCGTTGGCTGCTGGATGTGGCCCACAACCCCGGTGCGACAAGAGAGCTTGTCAGATCGCTGGCTGATGCAGGGTATGATAACATCCCGGTGATTTTTGGCGCACTCAACGATAAAGATGTCAAAGCGATGATTCGTTCATTGTCGAAAATTGCCCGTGTTATTTATTTTGTTGAACCACGTAATGAACGTGCATTACCGGCAGACGAACTCCGTTCAATTGGTGAAGATATTTTCTTCCCATTGGTATCGAGCGGACAGGTTGGTGGGGGGATACAAACTGCTGCATCAAAATCAAGAAAAGATGATATAATTTTAATAACCGGCTCACATTTTGTAGTTGGCGAGGCATTGGAAATTTTAGAATAATAACATATTCTCCTTGACAAAAATGTGAAAAACAACTATATTTGTTAAGGCATCAGGAATATGGTTAACCATCAATATATGGTTATCCCATCAAGTCCTCGTAAATGAGCCGCCAAGGTTATCTCATCAGAAAAATTCTCAAAGAAAATAAAGTACCATCCGAAATCGTTTGAAATTTTATTAATTAATTAATCTATAAACAAAAGTAAAGTTTTTGGGATAATGGACATAAACGAACTACAATCAAAAAAAATTGTTGAGCTCCAGAAAATTGCAAAGGAGCTTAAACTTACCGGCTATAGTGATCTCAGAAAACAGGATCTTATATTCAAAATTCTCGAGGTCAAGAAGGAATCCGATGGTATGCGTTTCAGTAAGGGGGTGCTTGAAGTACTTCCCGGTGGCTACGGATTCCTGAGATCAGTTGATTACAACTATTTACCATCGCCGGATGATATATATGTCTCACCGTCGCAAATTAAAAAATTCGGTCTGCGTACCGGTGATACAGTGAGTGGTCAGGTTCGTCCTCCGAAAGAGGGAGAACGATTTTTTGCACTGTTGCGGGTCGAGTCGGTAAATTTAATGGATCCGGAAAATATTCGAGATCGGCGGCTCTTCGATAATTTAACACCACTCTATCCTGAAGAGAGGGTTTCCCTTGAGGCGGCACCGGGCGATTATGCAACACGGATTATTGATCTTCTCGCTCCAATTGGAAAAGGACAGCGAGGTATGATCGTCTCGCCGCCGAAAGCCGGTAAAACAATTCTCCTGCAAAAAATTGCAAATAGTGTAACCAGAAATTCACCGGATGCCGTTCTGATGGTGTTGCTTATCGACGAGCGTCCCGAAGAAGTAACCGATATGGAACGCTCGGTTGAAGGTGAAGTTATTTCATCGACGTTCGATGAACCACCGGAGCGTCACGTACAGGTTGCCGATATGGTGCTCGAAAAAGCGAAACGAACAGTAGAAGCAGGCAAAGATGTCGTAATTCTTCTCGACAGTATAACCCGTCTTGCACGCGCTCATAACACCGTCATACCCCATAGCGGCAAAATCCTGTCAGGTGGTGTTGATGCGAATGCACTTCATAAACCCAAGCGTTTCTTTGGTGCAGCAAGAAATATCGAAGAAGGAGGAAGTTTAACAGTTATAGCGACCGCACTTGTCGAAACCGGTAGTCGTATGGACGAAGTTATCTTCGAAGAGTTCAAGGGGACAGGTAACTGCGAAATCGTTCTCGACCGCAAACTCAGTGATCGCCGAATCTTCCCGGCAATTGATGTAAATCGAAGCGGAACACGCCGTGAGGAATTACTGCTCGGTGAAGAGGAACTGAACCGGGTATGGATATTGCGTAAGATTCTCAGCGAGTTTACAACTGTTGAAGCAATGGAATTCCTTCTTGAGAAGATGCGCGGCACGAAATCCAACAAAGAATTCCTCCGGGCGATGAACAGCTAATTCTGATATTTAGTAGTCTCATCCAAAACAAGAACGAGGACTCACATGAATAATAATGATGTCTTTATTGTTAGCGGCTGCAGAACGCCCATCGGATCACTTACGGGTTCAATAAGCAGTATCCCGACTCCACGTTTGGGTGCGACTGTAGTAACTGAAGCAATGAAACGCGCTGGTTTACAAGCCGACCAGATAGATGAAGTGATAATGGGAAACGTATTAGCCGCAGGCTTGGGACAGGCACCCGCACGGCAAGCAGCACTTTTTGCCGGTCTTCCTCAATCTGTTGAATGTCTTACCATAAATAAAATGTGTGGTTCGGGCCTAAAAAGTGTTATGCTCGGTGCACAAGCGATCAAGAACGAAGATGCGTCAGTTGTTGTCGCTGGTGGCATGGAGAGTATGTCAAATGCTCCGTATCTGCTGGATAAGGCACGTACCGGTTATCGTCTCGGCCATGGTAAAGTTATCGACTCTATGATAATTGACGGTCTATGGGATGTATATAATGATTATCATATGGGAAATGCTGCTGAATTGTGCGCTAAAGATTGTAGCATCCCGCGTGATCTACAGGATGAATATGCGGTGATGAGTTACAAGCGTGCACAAACCGCACAGCAAGAAGGCTGGTTTACAAAAGAAATCATCCCCGTTGAGATAAAGGGTCGTAAAGGAGACACAACCGTTGTCGATACCGATGAAGAACCCAATAACGTAAAGTTTGAAAAAATTCCTCAACTCAAACCGGTTTTTCAAAAGGATGGTACCGTTACCGCCGCGAATGCGTCAACTATAAACGATGGAGCGGCGGCACTTGCCATTATGTCGGGTAAGAAAGTACAGGAACTGAGTACCAAACCCGTGGCCCGAATTGTCGCTCAGGCATCACATGCAAAAGCGCCGGAATGGTTTACCACAGCACCTGCCGATGTCATCGAGAAAGTTTTGAAAAAGGCCGGGATGAAAAAAGAAGATATCGGTTTATTTGAGATTAATGAGGCGTTTGCAGTTGTATCTCTCGCAGTAAACAAAATTGCAGGTCTTGATCCTGAGAAGGTTAACATTCATGGCGGTGCAGTTGCTCTCGGTCATCCGATCGGTGCGAGCGGTGCTCGTATTTTGGTAACACTACTGCACGCTATGGAGCGCAAAGATGTACAATATGGTATTGCTGCTATTTGTATCGGCGGCGGCGAAGCCAGCGCAGTCATTGTTGAAAGAGTGTAATTCAAGTAAAGCCCGTTATATTCATAACGGGCTTTTTCATTTCTCAAACATGTTCCATAAAACCAAACGGAAATAATCTATGACACAGAACAAAAATATTACCGTAGTCGGTGCAGGTACGATGGGAAATGGCATAGCTCACGTATTCGCACAGTTTGGCAATAAAGTAACATTGTGTGATATTAAACAGGATTTCCTCGATAAGGCAGTGCAAACGATTACAAAGAATCTTGATCGTCAGATTAAAAAAGAAGTCATCAATGAAGCACAGAAAGAGGATACACTCGGCAATATAACAACTACCACTGACCTTGAAGCGGCAGTTGCTGATGCATCGCTTGTTATTGAAGCCGTTACCGAGGATTTGGAAATAAAGAAAAAGATATTTAGAACGGCAGATGAAAAAATACCACCGGATGCGATAATTGCGAGCAATACCTCCTCGATCTCCATAACCGAATTGGCTGCCTTAACAAAGCGGCCTGAAAAAGTGATCGGCATGCACTTTATGAATCCGGTGCCGGTGATGAAACTTGTTGAAGTTATACGCGGTCTTGCTACAAGTGACGAGACATTTACTGCCGTTAAAGAAATTGCCGAATCGTTACAAAAGGTTCCGGTCGAAGTAAATGACTTCCCCGGGTTTGTATCCAATCGCGTTTTGTTACCGATGTTAAATGAAGCAATGTACTGCGTGATGGAAGGCGTTGCAGAACCCGAAGCTATCGATACGGTGATGAAACTCGGTATGAATCATCCGATGGGACCATTGACATTAGCAGATTTCATCGGCCTCGATGTTTGCCTGTCAATAATGGAAGTCTTGCACAGCGGTTTAGGCGACGATAAATACAGACCGTGTCCGCTTTTAAAGAAAATGGTAGCAGCCGGCCATCTCGGTCGTAAGACCGGCAAAGGTTTCTATGATTACAGTAAACAGTAAAGCAGGAGGTTATCGATGAATTTTTCTTTAACAGAAGAACAAAAGATGATCCGGGATATGGCGCGGAAATTCGCTGATGATGAATTACGTAAAACAGCTGCCAAACGTGATCAAACACAAGAATTTCCAAAAGAAGAGGTTAAGAAACTTGCCGAACTCGGTTTCATGGGAATGATGGTACCGGAGGAATACAACGGTGCAGGACTCGATACCGTTAGCTATGTTCTTGCAATGGAAGAAATATCGCGGGCGGATGCATCGGTCGGTGTTATTATGTCGGTTAACAACTCACTTGTAACCTGGGGAATAAACGAGTATGGAACAGAGGAGCAAAAGGAAAAATATTTGAAACCACTCGCTGCCGGTGAGATGCTTGGCTGTTTTGCACTTTCCGAGCCTGAGGCGGGCAGCGATGCGACCAATCAAAATACCGTGGCGGTACGTGACGGCGAGCATTACGTATTAAACGGGACAAAGAACTGGATCACCAACGGTGCAACAGCCGATGTCGCACTTGTTATGGCTACAACTGACCGTTCAAAAGGTGCTAAAGGCATTAGTGCTTTTATAGTCGAAAAAGATACGCCGGGTTATTCAATCGGGAAAAAAGAAGATAAACTGGGTATACGCAGCTCGGATACCGTATCGATCGCATTCGAGGATTGTAAGGTGTCTGCAGCAAACTTGCTAGGCGAAGAGGGATTCGGTTTTAAGTTTGCAATGAAAACGTTAGACGGCGGACGAATTGGGATTGCGGCGCAAGCCCTTGGAATTGCCCAGGCATCGCTTGATGCATCACTAAAATATTCCAAAGAGCGAAAAGCTTTTGGAGTTCTCATCTCTGAACATCAAGCAATTCAATTTAAGCTTGCCGATATGGCGACGAATATACAGGCGGCACGGTTGCTGACACTTGATGCTGCTTATGTCAAAGATCAGGGTAAATCATATTCTAAACAGGCGGCTATGGCGAAATTATATGCATCCAAGATTGCCGTCGAAGCTGCACTTGAAGCTATTCAGGTACACGGCGGGTACGGATACATTAAAGAATATAATGTTGAACGATTCCTGCGTGATTCAAAGATTACCGAGATCTACGAAGGAACTTCGGAGATACAGCGTATTGTGATTGCCCGCCATTTGCTGAAGGATTAGGTGATACAATCGCTTACAATAATTTAGTATAAAAAATATCCTGGGGTATACGATTCAGCCCCAGGATTTTTTATATCATACGTTTATTCACCATACACGTAAACAGTGAACTTAGCATATATGCCGAGGACGCTCTTGGATTCAAAGTCGACATGATGAATTTTTGTAATACCGGCATTACGTGCGGCAGTTTGAATACTCGCATCCCCGGTAGCTATAAGCCCTAATATTGATGTCGCCTCGCCGGTTCCTACTTTTGAATATTCACTGTTTGATGTTGCAGTCAGAGGAGCTTTAACATCGGTGTACAGTGCCCCAAAAACCGGAGTTACTGCATAAGCAGCACATCCGGTAAAGAGCATTGTTGCCAGTGTGATTGCTGCAACCAGTGGGATTATCCTTTTCATCAGATACTCTCCTTTGATGGTGAATGTATTGTGATTTCAGGAAGATAGATATATTTTTCCTTAAAAAGCAACTATTTGAATTCTAGGTAAACCATCAGTATATTTGCTGTTACCATTTTTTAACAAATTATAGTGGATACAATTGAACAAGAAAGACGTAGCATCAGTTCTCGAAGAAATCGGAACTCTGCTTGAATTAAAAGGAGAGAACCCGTTTAAAACACGTGCATATTTCAATGCCGCCCGAACAATTACCGGCCTGACCGATGACTTAAAGACACTGGTGGAAACCGGTGAGATAAGTAAGATTAAAGGGATAGGGAAAGCACTCGCAGAAAAGATCGGCACACTGGTAACAACCGGTTCATTGCCGTATTATGAGGAATTAAAGGCAGAATTCCCTCCCACAATTTTTGACCTTATGAATATTCCCGGTCTCGGTCCGAAGAAAATTAAAAAATTATATGATACACTCGGTATCAGTTCACTGATTGAACTGGAATATGCTTGTAACGAGAACCGCCTGGTTGATCTCGAAGGCTTTGGAGCAAAAACGCAGGAGAATATTCTTCAGGGAATAGAAGCACGCAAGAAGTACAGCGAGAAATTTCATTATCCGGTGGCAGAAAATGCAGCCAGAAGCATGATCGATCATATCCGTAAAGCGAAAGGCATAAAACGTTCGGAGATAGCAGGGAGTTTACGAAGGAGAAAAGAAATTATTGGTGATATTGATATACTGGTAAGCGCGACACAAAAAGATACTTCCGGTATTATGAAAAAATTTGTTTCCGCACCCGAGGTGGAACGTGTTATTGCGGAAGGAAAAACAAAATCGAGTGTGTTTTTAAAGACAGGTATTAATGTCGATGTTCGGGTGGTTACTGATAAGGAGTTTCCGTTTGCGCTGCATTATTTTACCGGCAGCAAAGAACATAACGTTACGATGCGACGGATCGCGAAGGAACATCAATTAAAGCTCAATGAATACGGTCTCTTTCATGAGTCGAATAACAAGCCGGTCTCGTGCAAGGATGAAAAAGATATTTTTGAAAAATTAAACCTTATTTATATCGAGCCGGAATTACGTGAAGATACCGGTGAAATAGAAGCGGCGGTTAAAAATAAACTTCCCGATCTTATACAGGAATCCGATGTAAAGGGAACGTTTCACTGTCACACAACATACAGTGACGGAGCAAATACGCTCAAGGAGATGGCAAACGCGGCTATGAAAAATAAGTGGCAGTACCTGGGTATTGCAGATCACAGTAAATCGGCCCAATATGCACGCGGACTATCGGTTGCTGATCTGAAAAAACAACGAAAAGAAATAGACCAACTTAATGATAAGCATGATACATTCCGTATTTTTCACGGTGTGGAATCCGATATCATTGTCGATGGCTCACTCGATTACGATGATAAAACCCTTGCCGACCTTGATTATGTGGTGGCGTCTGTTCACAGCAGGTTTAAGATGTCTGAGGCCGAGATGACCAAGCGAATAATTAAAGCGGTTAAGAATAAGTATGTGACAGTTTTAGGTCATCCGACAGGGCGGTTGCTGCTGTCGCGGGATGGCTATCAGGTAGATCTTGTCAAAGTAATTGAAGCAGCATCGGACTACGGGAAAGCAATCGAGATAAATTCACATCCGTATCGGCTCGATCTGGACTGGAGAATGGTTAAATTTGCAAAAGGAAAGGGTGTGAAAATCTTCATTAATCCGGATGCCCATAATACCGATGGCCTCGGTGATGTCAGGTATGGTGTTGGCATTGCGAGGAAAGGATGGCTTGAACGGGAGGATGTAATAAATACGATGGACCTTGATGATGTAGTAAAATATCTCGGATTGGCATAACTTTTTCGTAAGATTTACGTATTGTACTATACAACACAATTATACACTTTTTAATCAAAGGATGCGGATATGCGAAGCAGTTCAAATATTATTTGGGGCTTGTTGTTTATCGCTGCCGGGGTTATTTTATTATTGGATAATTACAGCTATGTTGATGGATGGTATATTCTTAGCAACTTTTGGCCGCTTATTCTGGTGGCTATCGGTTTAAAAATTCTCTGGGATGTCAAACGTAATCCGGTGGTGGACGTTGTTGGTGAATCATCCAGGCAGGATTGGGAGCGCTCAACCTCGGGTAAAACCGGATATACCTCGGTCAATGAAAACGATTTGCTGAAAGAGTCCAATGTAATGGGGGATATAGAAGTGACGGTGAAATCGGACAATTTTCAGGGTGGCTATGTCAATACGGTTTTCGGCGACACAAAGATTGATCTATCACAAGTTCAGGCCGCAGACGGGGAGCATGCCCTCCGTATTAGCGGAGTTTTCGGGGATGTGAAGATCGATACACCGCAAAACATACCAATTAAGGTCAGCGGTAACACGCTTGCTGGGGATATATCAATTCGTGAGTACAAAAAAGGTGGATTCGGGCAGTCTATAGCCTACAAATCATCGGATTATGACACTGCACCTAAAAAGATACACATCAACGTTTCTCAGGTTTTCGGAGATTTGAATATTTCTTAATGAATGAACTTATAAAACGATTAAAGAAAGAGTACCCAAATCCTGCTGTAGCATTACGTTATAAGACTCCTTTCGAGTTACTTGTTGCGGTGATTCTGTCTGCACAATGCACCGATGTGCGTGTTAATATGGTCACTGAAACGTTGTTCAAGAAATATCGAAAACCGGAAGATTACCTATCGGTTTCCCGGGAAGAACTTGAAAATGATATCAGGTCTACCGGATTTTACAGAAGTAAAGCAAAAAATATCCGGGCTATGTGTAAGAAGCTAATCATAGAGCATGATGGTAAGGTTCCGGATACTATGGATGAGCTGGTTCAGTTGCCCGGAGTCGGCAGGAAAACCGCAAACTGTGTACTCGGCGAAGCATATAACTTACCATCAGGCATAGTTGTTGATACACACGTTATCCGCCTTTCACATCGTCTTGGTTTAACCGACCAAAAAGACGCTGTTAAAATCGAAAAAGAATTAATGGAGAAAGTACCCACCAAATACTGGATTTCCTTTGGCAATTGGTTGATTCACCACGGGCGGCAGATCTGCCACGCCCGAAAACCCCGATGCACCTCCTGTACGCTTGCCGATATTTGTCCCTCCGCCGAAGAGTATATTTCAAAAGGTATGATAAAAGAGTAGTTTTATTTGATATTTTTCGTAATAGTTGTATTTTATATATATGATTATTACCATCGATGACTACCAAACCAAACCTCTCGAAGGAGACTCGCCATGAAACAAAAACAAGATCGAAGAAGATTTATCAAGACCGGTGTAGCTACAGCAGCCGGAATAAGTGTGCTATCCCAGACCGGTACCTTAACCAACGCTGAAAAGCTTTTTGCAAATGTTACCCGTGGTACCATGCCAAAGCGCAGACTCGGTAAGACAGGATTCGATGTCAGCTTATTCAGCCTCGGCGGCCAGTCAACAATCGAAACACCGGATAAACTCGATGAGTCGGTTGAGATCATTAACCGTGCGATTGATCTTGGTGTAAATTATATCGATACCGCTGCTGCGTACGGCAGGGGGATCAGTGAAAAGTATATCGGTGAAGTAATGAAGGAGCGCCGGGGAGAAGTATTTCTCGCCACCAAAACACACGACCGTTCTTATGACGGGACGATGAAATTGTTCGAGCAAAGTTTAAAAAACTTGCAGACCGATCATGTCGATCTGTACCAGGTACACAACGTACGAACACAGGAAGACCTTGACAGAATGTTTGCCGATGACGGAGCGATGAAGGCATTTGAGAAATTAAGAGATGAAGGTGCAGTACGCTTCCTCGGTCTCTCCGGGCATCGTGATCCGAAGATATTAAAAAAAGCAATCGAGGAGTATGACTACGATTGCCTGCTTATGGCATTGAACGCTGCTGATATTCATCACGCTCCGTTCCAGTATGAATTGCTGGATACTGCAGTAAAGAAAGAGCTTGGTATAATAGCAATGAAGATACCCGCACGCGGCAGGATTTTCCGTGAGGATGGAATAACCAATATGGAAGATGCGTTGGGCTATGTGTATTCATTCCCGATTAGTACAGCAATTGTCGGAATCACGACTATTGATCAACTTGAAGAAAATGTTCAGATAACAAGAAACTTCGAAAAATTTGATTCAGGGAAGATGAAACAGATTGCATCGCTTACCGAGCATTATTACGAAGATGCAAGCTGGTATAAAATGCAATGGTAATGTAACGATACCGGAGGGCAGAATGTACCTATGAATGAAGACAGACGGTTATTTATAAAGACAACTGCGGCTACCGCCGCCGGGATAGGAGTACTGTCTCAGACCCAACTTGTACATACCGCACGAGCTATGACCGCAAAAGTACTAAAAGAGAGTATGCCCAAAAGAACACTGGGTAAGACCGGATTTAATGTCGGCATGTTCAGTCTTGGAGGCGAAGCAACGGTTGAACAACGTAGCAGGCAGCAGGACGCAGCAGAGATAATTAATCGTGCTATCGACCTGGGTGTAAATTATATAGACACATCACCGACCTATGGCGGCGGCGGGAGTGAATCTAACATCGGCACGGTTATGAAAAACCGCAGGGATGAAGTATTTCTTGCCACAAAAACACACGACCGTTCATATGACGGAACGCTCCGGCTTTTCGAACAAAGTCTGAAGCGTTTACAGACAGACCATATCGACTTATATCAGATACATAATGTGCGCGTAAATGATGATATTACCGGTGCACTGAGCCGGAATGGCGCTGTTCGTGCAATTGAACGTTTACGTGATGAGGGAGCAATACGCTATATAGGCATCACCGGCCATAGGGATCCGGATGTTTTGTTACGCGGTATCAGCGAATATAATTTTGATACATTGTTGCTGACTCTCAACGCAGGAGATATTCATTACAAACCGTTTCAGAAAGAATTACTACGAACTGCTGTCGAAAAAGAAATGGGCATCATTGCAATGAAAGTTTCTGCTCTTGGCAGAATATTCAGAGATGACGGGATTACTTCGATGGCAGATGCACTGGGCTATGTCTATTCATTCCCGGTAAGTACTTCGATCGTAGGCATATCTACAATTGAAGAACTTGAGGAGAATGTACAAATCGCAAGAGAATTTTCGGAATTCTCAGGTGATAAATTGGCTCGTCTTGAGAGTTTAACCGAGCCATACTATCGTGATGCAAATTTCTTTAAGCTTCATTGGTAATTGTGGGTCGGTAAATTTTTTGCATCTCTGGAGAGTTCATCAATACATCCGGTGCAAAAATGGAGTAATTTATAATCACCTATTTCACGCTCGACAAGTGATTCCAGTGGAAATCTTTGCCTGCACAGCGAACACTTTTCACCGCTTTCATCATCACGCTGTCCCGAACGCCGGATAATTAAACCCCATCCGTAGAACACAAAAAGGAGTAGAAGAATTAAAAATAGTATCGTAAGCGTTACATACATAACGGTACATTTATAGTTTTATACTGACCGCAATACCGTCTCGTAGAGGTATGATGCTGCTGTAAAAATCATCTGAGTTGAAAATTAACTCATTATATTTAATTACGCCTGCAGTTTTTTCATCCGGGTCAGCCTCAGCTACACGACCGTGCCAGAGTGTATTATCGGAAATAAGCATACCGTTCTTCTTTAACCGCGCTTTTGAAAGTTCAAACACATTCGGGTAATCTTCTTTATTGGCATCGTTGAAGATTATGTCAAACTTATCATCGGTGTCCGCTAAAATATCAATACCATTACCTTGCTGAAACGCAATAGTTGATCGCAAAGTATCAACCTGGCGCAAATAAGTTTGAGCACGATTGATATTTTCTTCGTTGTATTCAGTGGCAATTACTGTCCCGCGCGATCCCATCCCGAGACCAAACCAGAGAGCCGAGTAACCGAATCCCGATCCAACTTCGAAGACCTTCACGGCTTTGGATAATTTCGTGAGAATATATAATAATTGCCCCACTTGCGGACCGACAATTGGAAAATCGCTTGATTCCGCATGTTGTTCCATTTCATGAAAAATTGTATGCCGCTCCATCGTGTGGTTCTCGAGATACTTCTCGAGTTCGGTGGATATTACGGATATCATTGGATTGCCTGTAGTGTTGAATTTTTCCTCAATATACAAAAGAAATTCATTTCTTGCAATTTCTCACTGGTGGGAAGCATGTATGAGACGTTTCTTATTTTTAGTAACCTCTTGCCATTCAAGTAATTTAATCAAGTAAAGAATAGCATATTACCGGTATTGAAAAATGGTATAGGATTTGAAGAGTATAAAATCAGAACTACTTATGTGGAATTACTGGGAATTATGAAATCCAAAACCGCAATAATAGCCGTAGGAGATATAAATCTGCGTGATGCAGGAACGGGGCAGTATTTGCTCGATCTCCTGACAGAACTGGAACTTCCGGATAATGTCGACATTTATGATTGCGGACTCAATCCAGAGTGCTTCGATGGTGATATTCGTGATTATGACCGAGTAGTTATTCTGACTGCACATGCTCACGGCGATGCTGCGGGAGAAATACTTTTTACTACCATTACCTCAGATGTAGAATACGTGCTTAACGGATTACCTATCCCACTTCAGAAAACAAAAGATCATATTGTTGAATTATTCAAATCGACCAGGGCAGGCAGAGATGTTGAATGGGTGTTAGTCGGTATTGAACCCAAAAATATTAATCCCGGAGATTCTATCTCTGACGATGTAATCAAAGCTGCTCCCAGAGCTCTAAATTTTATACAGGATCTTTTACGAGAATCTGAGCACAATAAATCACTAACATAAGGGTGGAATTATCATGTTTTCTCCTCCCATGAAACTCGTCGATATTCAGGGGGAGACGGGTATTATCGATACCGGTGAAGACAGGTATCCAATACATTTACATTTTCTCGATTCAGCACACGTGGGTGATTACTTATTTGTTCATTTGCGATTTGCTATTCAGAAAGTTGATCGGAACATACCACCGACCCGAAGTCTTCCATCGGAAACAGAATTGCGGGCTACTATCGAAAGAATGTTAGGTGGTAAGGATTTCACCGTCTTATTAACGTCGGGTGCACAAGTAGAAAGTTTACACTCAGAAAGCACCAAATACAAATTACCCCCGAATCTATTGTTTGTTTATGGGCCCGGTTGTCCTGTATGTATTACACCTATGGGGTATTATCGGAATGTATTTCAACTTGCACAAAACAAAAACGTAATTCTGGTTACGTTTAGCGATGTAATGAATATGCCGACCCCTGAAGGCACATTACATTCGTTGCGTATGTTAGGAAGTGATATACGGGTCGTCCATTCACCCTACGATGTTTTGCGTATAGTCGATTGGAATCCGGACAAGGAGGTCATTCTTGCTCCGGTTGGGTTTGATAGTATGGCGGCAGCCGTTGGAATTACCCTTCAGGAAGCAGAGCGCCGGGGAATAAACAATCTATCAATATTTTCATCGTTACAACGGAAAAGTGAATTCTTGCGTGAATACTTTTTAAGAACAGAGAGAAAAATTGACGGGGTGTTGAGTTCACCGCAAGATATTGCAGTTGAAGGTTTGGATTTATACAAGTTTATTAATGATGAGTTTAAATCTGCCTGTGTCTGCTGCGGTGCAACGACCCGGGAAGTGCTGGCAGGTATACTTGAAACTATTCGACAAAAACAGACAAAAGACTTAAAAATTGATTTCACCCGGCAATGTCAATGTCTGAAAAAAGGAAATCCCCGCATCCGTAAGGTAATCAGCGAAATGTTTTCGCTGGAGGGTACTCAATGGATATTACATGAGTATGTAAAACAGAGTAAATATATTTTGCGGGATGAATTCAAGAGATTCGATGCAACGGAGAAGTTTGTTGTCGATCGTGATGATATGATTGCAATGCCGGGTTGTCACGGTCGTGAAATACAGCTCGGCATGCAGCTCCCGAACGAATGCCCGATGTTTGCAACCAAGTGCAAACCGGATTCACCGGTTGGACCTGGTATGCTTTCATACGAAGGTTTATGCAATACGTGGTATCACTCATCTTATAGGTTCACTCTACCCAGAGATATATAAAGTAGTAAATATAAAGGAGATTTAATTATGCTTAATTTTCCGGTTTGGGAAATCCCCTATCTTGGCGGAGGTATGCTTATTGCAATCGTTGCTACGATTCATGTGTTTATAGCACATTTTGCCATCGGTGGTGGTTTGTTTCTTGTTATGACCGAACGAAAAGCATACAAGGAAAAAGATGATAGAATTCTCGATTATGTGCAAAGACATTCACGTTTCTTTCTCCTTTTAACGCTCGTCCTCGGTGCAATGACCGGTGTCGGGATATGGTTCACCATCGGTTTAGTATCACCTGCTGCTACCTCGAGTTTGATCAATATATTTGTGTGGGGATGGGCTATTGAATGGGTGTTCTTTTTTGTCGAGATAGCCGCTATCATTATTTATTATTACACCTGGCGCAAATTACAACCCAAAGTGCATCTCGCGATAGGGTGGATATATTTTATATCCGCATGGATGAGTTTGTTTGTTATTAACGGCATAGTGGCATTTATGTTGACTCCTGGTGCGTGGGTTGAAACGCGATCGTTCCTGGATGGTTTCTTCAACCCCACATACTGGCCGGCTCTTGTTTCCCGCACGCTCGTTTGTTTTGCGCTTGCCGGTATTTATGCCATTCTTACTGCATCAGTTTTTAAAGATAAAGAACTACGTGGTACAATGGTACGGTATGCTGCTAAGTGGAGTTTACCATCACTTTTTCTTTTACCGCTTTCGTTATATTGGTATTACGCCGCTTTACCGGATGTAGCGCAAGAAATTCTAACCGGTGGCTTGCCATTTATTTATGATACCGCAATCATCAGTGTCGTTGCCGGTGGAACATTGTTCCTGCTGGTCTTAATGGCTGCCTGGCTATTTCCTTCGCGAGTACCGGTTGCGTATTCAATTTTGTTATTGCTTGTCGGATTCACGGTGATGTTCTCGGCTGAGCGGGTTCGTGAAGCAATTCGAAAACCATATGTGTTGTACGATTATATGTATACACACTCGGTGTTGAAAGGAGAGGAGGAAAATCTCCGTGCCGAGGGTATTCTAAAAGCGTGGGGATGGGGTATGTATGATGAAATTAACGATGAAACAATGATCCGTTCAGGGAAGGATGTCTTCCGTGCCCAATGTATGGCCTGTCACACCATAGGCGGTTACAATGATGTTATGAAGTTGACGGAGGATTTTACCGTCGATGATCTTGAAATAATTGTTCTCGAGCTCGATCAATTCCGCGGTTATATGCCGCCGTTTGCCGGCTCGTTTGACGAAGCCCGCGCAGTTGCAGAATATCTCATGCACGTTAAGGAAGAACGTTTCGAAGATTTAACCACAATCAGAAGTGGGAGGTGACAAATGTTAGAAACAATCGTTCCGCAAATAGATCCGATTGCAGTACCGGCTCCAATCTGGCTCATAAAATTTTTATTAACGTTTACATTTGTACTGCATTTGTTAGCAATGAATTTTGTTCTCGGCGGCGGAGTGATCGCGGCGGTAAGTGAAATAAGAGGCCGGCGGTCTGGAATACAACATCATTTTGATTTGTCGAGACGATTGAGTAAAGGGCTGCCTATTGGAATGGCCTTTACGATAAATCTGGGTGTTCCGCCGCTTTTATTTCTGCAGGTAATGTACGGACACTTATTTTATACTTCATCAATTATTATGGCCTGGCCGTGGTTGTCGGTTATCTTCTTTGTGATACTGGCTTACTACGGTTATTATTTGTATAACTTCAGGTTCGAGAAGTTGTCGGGTACGCGTTTTTGGGTTATAGGCGGCTCGGCCCTCTTTCTGACGATAGTGGCATTTCTCTATACCAACAATATGACCTTAATGTTAACCCCTGCCACCTGGAAAGAAGTTTATGTAGGATCGGCAAGCGGTGCATTTTTAAATCTTGGAGAGCTGACACTTGTACCGCGTTTTCTGCATTTCTTCATTGCTGCACTTGCGGTAGGTGGTTTGGTAGTCATTCTTTATGGACTCGCCAAACAAAAGACTGAACCTGAGTTTTCGAAGTGGGCGATAAAGTACGGTACCTGGTGGTTTCTCATACCGACGTTTACACAATTTGTTGTGGGCCTTATTTTCCTGATTACCCTGCCGCGCGATGTCATGCTCCTTTTGATGGGAGGAAGTATTACCGGTACTGTATTTTTCTTGATCGCGATTTTCGGAGCCATTGCATCGGTAATGATCTTTTTGATGTCGTTGCAGCGTGACGAACCAAAGCCGTTACTGTATGCAGGATTTGCCGTTGTGCTGGTGACCATCATTTCTATGGTGCTTGTCCGGGACGTTGTGCGCAGCGGATATATAGCAGATTATTTTACACTCGATCAGTTGCCGGTTGAACCTCAAACCGGAATTATTTTACTTTTTTTCCTGTTATTTATTGGAGGCCTTGGATTAGTGGGGTGGATGTTACAAAAAGCCACAGAAGCCGCAAAAGCATAGGTAGAATTATTATTTCATGGACAGACCTGCAACACTTGAATTGCTTCACGAATATACAAAGGATAAGAGTCTACGAAAACATGCCTACAGCGTCGAAGCTGCAATGCGCTACTATGCCCGAAAATTCGGGGAGGACGAAGAGCGCTGGGGTATAACCGGACTGATCCACGATTTTGACTACGAAAAACACCCGACGCAGAAGGAGCATCCGTATGTCGGTGTGAAGATACTTGAAGAGAAAGGCTACCCCGAAGATATCAGGCGGGCGGTCCTTGGTCACGCTCCGTATACAGGTGTGCCTCGCGATACACTGATGGCAAAAACTTTGTTTGCCGTCGATGAATTAACGGGTCTTGTAACTGCTGTTGCACTTGTGCGCCCGAGTAAAAAACTGGAAGAAGTTAAGGTTTCTTCGGTGAAGAAGAAGATGAAAGACAAGGGATTTGCCCGGCAGGTTAATCGTGAAGAAATTCGACAGGGTGCCGAGGAACTGGGCATCGACCTCGATGAACATATCGGCAATGTGGTTGAGGCAATGAAAGAAATTGCCGACGATCTTGAACTGTAACCGGTAAACTATAATGTAAGCAGAAAAAATAGAGGAGTATCAATGAAACACCTTGAAGGAAAGAAAGTTTTGATCTTTGCAGAAGATATCTATGAGGATCTTGAATTATGGTATCCTTATTACCGATTGATTGAGGAAGGTGCAACTGCCACTATCGCTGCACCGGAAGTTAAACAATATCAGGGTAAGAATGGATATCCTCTGAAACCGGATACGACATTCGACAAGGTCTCTGCAGACGATTTCGATATTCTTGTTATCCCCGGAGGCTTTGCGCCGGATAAATTGCGCCGTTATGAGAAAGTATTGCAGCTGACACGGGATTTTCATAATGTCCAAAAAGTCATAGCGTTTATCTGTCATGCCGGTTGGGTGCCAATTTCGGCAAAAATTCTAAAAGGAAAAAACGTTACCAGTGTACCGGCAATCAAGGACGATATTGAAAATGCAGGTGCGATATATCAAGACAAAGAAGTGGTTGTGGATGGTCATATTATAACATCGAGACGTCCACCTGACTTGCCGGCATTTTGCAGGGCAATTATTGATCATTTTAAAAAATAATGCACTTATGTCAAATTTCTCCATTACCGCCTTCTGTCATATAGGAGGCGGATGGAGAATCCCTAATCGAAGCAGTGCACCTGCCTGCAAATTAGTGTACCTTCGTTAGATTATCCTCTCCCCATCATTAGCAAGCCCATTAGCATTCATTCAAAGAACTTTCGTTCGATAAATAGCGTTATTAAAGTGATACAATAAACAAGTATAGCTTAATAGAAACATATGCAAAGCACGGAAAACGACAGGACAAGGGTGTTGTTGCTGATTGATGATTTGATATTTATATCAAAAATTTCAATCGCAGCAAAAGAAGCAGGCGTGGAGACTCGCGCTATTAACCCTCAGGATTTGGAAAATTTAGAAGAATTGGTCGATTATGCCGGTCTGGTTATCGTCGATATGAATGCTGAATACATACAACCGATGGAATGTATACGTTCATTGAAAAAAAATTCAAATGAAAAAGATATCAGGATCATTGGCTTTGCATCGCATATTCAACACGATATGATAAACGAAGCCGAACAGCATCCGGGAGTAACGGTTCTCCCGCGATCTCAGTTTGTGGAACAATTACCCGGGATACTTCAGGGAGTGAAGCAGGAATGATCGGGAATACAGTCATAAAAAATAAAATCGCTCATCAAACGGATGTTGTTTCGCTTGTCGGTAACACTCCACTTGTTCATTTGGAGAAGCTCTTCTCCGATTTTGAGGATGTTTCGGTATTTGCCAAGCTGGAATGGTATAATCCCGGTGGGTCGGTGAAGGATCGGCCTGCATTGTATATGATTCGTGAAGGTGAACGCTCCGGAATGTTGACTCCGGATAAAAGAATTATCGATGCAACGAGCGGAAATACAGGTATTGCTTATGCAATATTCGGTGCAGCCCTGGGCTACAACGTAACACTCACGATGCCCGGTAATGCAAGTATCGAACGAAAAAAGATACTGAAAGCGCTTGGTGCAGAATTAATAATTACCGATCCAATGGAAGGAACGGATGGCGCAATACGAAAAGTTCAGGAATTGGTGAACGCATATCCTGATAAATATTTTTATCCTGATCAATATAATAACGAAGCAAACTGGCAATCGCATTACTATACAACTGCCGAAGAAATACTTAAGGATACAGACGGTCGATTGACCCATTTTATTGCCGGACTGGGTACAACAGGTACGTTCACGGGTGTTTCGCGGCGTCTTAAAGAAGTAAACGATAGAATACGTTGTATAGCTGTGCAGCCGGATTCACCGTTGCATGCAATTGAGGGATGGAAACATTTACCGACTGCGATGGTGCCGGGAATTTATGATGAATCTCTTGTTGATGAATTACTTGAAGTCTCAACGGAAGAAGCGTATACATTCGTAAAAAAAACTGCGCGGGAAGAAGGATTGCTGCTGGGGGTATCGTCAGCAGCGGTGCTTGCGGCTATTTACAGTATGTTGAAGAAAATGTCTAAGATTAACCGGCTGCAGTCTCTGAAGATCATAACCGTATTACCTGATAGTGCCGATAAATATTTTAGCGAGTCGTTCTGGGATGAGTAATGCAACGGTAGTAGTGCCCGAAGGATTGGTAGAAAAAATCAAGCGGGAAGCAGAGGAAACGTATCCTGAAGAATGCTGCGGTATTTTAATAGGAACGGCTAACGGAACTGAAAAAAATGTTTTCCGGTTATATGGAACACAGAACGTTCATAGCGACAATAAGGAACGACGGTTCATGATATCGCCTGCGGATTTTAAAAAGGCTGAACAAGTTGCCCGTGATGCAGATGCTGAAATAATCGGTTTCTATCACTCACATCCGGATCACCCGGCTGTGCCCTCGGAACACGACAGGGAGTATGCCTGGCCGTGGTATTTGTATCTGATTGTGAGTGTGGAAAACGGTAAATCTTCTGCCATCGAGGGATGGGAATTACGTGATGACCGGAAAAGTTATGAAAAAATTGCTATTACAATATCATAAATACCACCACCATTGCCTGCTTTGTTGTGCGGCAACCGCCGCATAATATCTATTCCTGTTTTTAAAGTATAATTTTACGTATTTTTTATAGTTGAAGGAGTGACAGCATTATGGCAGTTACCATTATCATACCAACACCATTACGCCAGTATTCCGGCAATAAAGATACCGTAAAGGTACAGGCCGGAACAGTAGGAGAGGCTCTCGCAAAATTGACCGGTGAACATCCGGAGCTCCGGAGGCATCTTTACAACGATGAGGGGCAATTAAGAAGTTTTGTTAATATTTATGTGAATGATGAAGATATTCGCTATTCGCGAAAGACAGAAACACCGGTAAAGGAGGGTGATTCAATTTCTATCGTTCCGTCCATTGCAGGTGGAGTCGATACGACAGAAACTCTGGAAAAAATTAATCTCTCTAATGAAGAGATCAGACGCTATAGCCGTCACCTCATTATGCCCGAAGTCGGCATGGAAGGGCAGAGAAAATTAAAAGCAGGTTCGGTGCTGATAATAGGTGCCGGTGGACTCGGCTCACCGCTGGGATTATATCTTACCGCTGCCGGGGTTGGCAGAATCGGTATCGTAGATTACGATACTATTGATGAATCGAATTTACAACGCCAGGTATTGTATTCTACCGACCAGGTAGGAGAATCAAAACTAACAAAGGCTAAAGAGCGGTTACACGGTCTCAATCCATATGTTCAATTCGATGCATATGAAGAACATCTCTCATCGGAAAATGCGCTTGACATTTTCAAAGATTATGAAGTTATCGTTGACGGTACGGATAATTTCCCTACCCGGTATCTGGTTAATGATGCAAGTGTGTTGACCGGAAAACCCAATGTCTACGGAAGTATATTCCGTTTTGAGGGCCAGGCATCCGTGTTTGGATTGGATGATGGTCCCTGCTACCGTTGTTTATATCCGGAACCGCCGCCGCCGGGATTAGTTCCGAGTTGTGCCGAAGGTGGTGTGTTTGGTGTCCTGCCAGGGATTGTAGGATCCATACAGGCAAACGAAGTCATCAAGTTACTGACGGGGATCGGTGAGCCGTTACAAGGGCGGCTTCTTCTCTTTGACGCGCTCAAGATGTCATTTCGAGAGCTTAAATTACGTCGTAATCCCGAATGCCCGGTGTGCGGCGATAATCCCACTCAAAAAGAACTTATTGATTATGAACAATTCTGCGGTGTCGAATCTTCCTGGAGTGAATATAAGCGGGATGCGGAATATGAAATTGAGGTTGAAGAATTAAAACAATTACTTGACAGCGGCAAAAAACCGGTAGTTCTCGATGTCAGAGAACCTCACGAGTACGAGATAGCAAACCTGGGCGGTGAACTTATACCATTGCGGGAATTACCCTCACGACTCAAGGAACTGGACTCAGCTCAGGATATCGTGGTTCATTGCAAAATGGGAGGCAGGAGTCAGGAAGCGGTTGAATTGCTTAAAAGTGCCGGCTTCAGGAAAGTAAAAAACCTTGTAGGGGGAATCGACCGGTGGGCGCAGATAGTAGATACATCTTTGCCGCGATATTGATTGGTGGAATATTTAGCGGTAAAAGCGTATCTTTATTTTATATTCACAGTCGCTAACTATTGAATTTGCCTTTAAGGGACAGTTATGAAAGCCATGTTTAATCGTTCTGGTCTGCACGTGCAAATTGCGGTTGTTCTGCTCATCAGCGTTACACTTACCGCAACCTCCATTCATTGTGGTAGCAGGCTTGGATTTAATTTATTCACCGACGAGGATGATGTGCATCTCGGTGAACAGCTTGATCAGGAGATACGCGAGAATCCTGAAGAGTTTCCCATTCTGCAAACACATTCCCATGTGCGTGAATATGTCGAGCGCATCGCTGAAGACATTTTGCAATCACAACATATCAGAAAACGGGATGTATATCCATATGAATTTGAAATAATTCACGACGATGAAACTATCAATGCATTTGCTGCACCCGGCGGATATATTTATGTCTATACCGGGTTAATGCACTTTCTTGATAATGAAGCGGCACTTGCCGGAGTTATCGGTCACGAGATCGCTCACGCCGAACGGCGGCATGCGACAAGACGTATTTCTGCATATTATGGAACACAAATTTTACTCGCGGTTGTGCTCGGGCAAAACCCCGGTGTTGTTGAGCAGATAGCGGCTAATCTTTTTACCGGACTCGGGTTTCTCGCAAACAGCAGAAGCGATGAACGGGAAGCGGATACCTACTCGATGCGGTATCTGCAGGATACCGACTACTATCCCGGAGCAATACGGTATTTCTTCGATAAAATACTCGAGGAACAACAACGGGGAAGCGGAGCGGTAGAGCGGCTACTCTCAACACACCCGCTGCCGCAGGACCGTGTGGCACACGTTGAAGAAACTGCAGAAAAAGAAAACTTCCCGGAGCC
>PWXV01000233.1 GCA_003568415.1 Ignavibacteriales bacterium | reverse complement strand
CCGCCCCGGTCGGCTAACATCAGCGTCCGTGCCGATTTGAAATCCTCCGGCTCGCGCTTCTTTGCCGGTACGAGAATGCCGTTGCGGCACGCATACGCGATTTGCAGCGACGATAATCCTGTGCCGATTGCAGCGCGTCCCTGCTGCTGCACGGGCAGACGCGTGAGCCGTGTAAGCTCGAAGATGCCTTCGAGATCCGCTTCGTCGATGAGAAACGAGTTGTACAGGTCGAGATGCCAGCGTCCGGCGAGAAAGAATGCGCCCGCTTTGTACACGATCTTTCCGTATGAAAAGTAGCTTGTATCGCGTGTGGTGCGGTACGGTACGTCCGGATCGCGGTTGAAGCGGACGGGCACGTTTTCTTTTTCGGATAATTTTGCAAGAAAATGCATCAGCATCGCATCCCCCCACGATGTAAGAATTATGTCGGGATCGTAACGGGCAAGTTCCTGATCGAGTGTGTTGAGTACATCGGCGGCGTTCTCTTCTTCGAGTAGAAGTTTCTTGTCTTCATAGCTTATCTCAAGTTGCAGGTAACGATGGTATTTCGGTTCGGTACGGCTTCCCGGGGCCGATTCTTCTGCCGCATTTCTAATAGTCATGGTTCGGAGGGGAGGGACGTGGTAGTCGAGTGATTCCTGCGGCACGAGTATATCGAATCCTGCCAGGCGTCCATGCTCAATATGATACTCTGCTTCTGCAAGCGGGAAGAGATCGCGGTCGTATAAAAAAAGTTGTTCGACGGAGATGTCGGTATTGTAAAGTGCATCGTGCGGTGCGATTTTCTCAACGATTTTCACGGCACGGCGAAAGTGTACCGGATTATGAATCGAGACCTGTAAAACCGGCAACATCTTCCCGCTGTAAAGTTCGAGCTTTTTGGTGTGTGATATCGTGACGGAGATGCTTTTACGCTTCATTGCGGTATACACGTCTTCCTCCCGCACCTTGTGTGCGGCAAGATAAAACGCCGGACGAAACGGCACGGTACACCGGTGCGCGTTTCCGGCGTGGTCAATAATCCAGAGTGCCAATCCGTTGTCGATGACGTAGAGGTCGAATAGCCAACCGGTTGTTGTTATCATTTTAAATTTCTAATCTCTAATTTCCCAAATCCTGAACAAATTCAAATAACAAATGCTCCAATATTCAAAACAGCAAGGCCCCGGTGTTTTGAGAATTTAGATTTTGGTAATTTGGGTTTGTTTAGAATTTAGAGAATTAGGATTTAGGATTTCACCTCCGTTATTTCCCGGTACTGTTCCAACTTTTTCTCAAGTTCCTTAATTCGTTTCTCCTGTTCCAGCATAATCGCCATCGCGACACTTTCAAACGGGATGACGCGCATGGTGTATGTGGATGCGGCGAGATGGATGCGCGGTGCGCGGAACATCTCGTCGAATAATTCCTGATCTTCCTTCCGCAAGCCGCGCCGGAACTTCGACCAGGATTCGATTTCCTTTTGGATGACCTGTGTGAAGGTCGGTACGGTTCTGCCCATAGTTCCTCCTTTTTAAAATCCTAATTTCGAAATAATATCAAATGTATTAATTCTAAAATTTTCAAAACTAACCAACACCGGTGGTTGATTTTGTTTTGATCATTTTAAAATTTGAACTTTGAATTTGTTTCGGATTTAGGGAATTAGAATTTATGATTTCTGCTTTGCGATTTGTCTTTTCCATAAGTAAAGCAAAATGTCTTTCTCCAACATCTAACCGGTATA
The DNA here is from genome assembly GCA_003568415.1 of Ignavibacteriales bacterium. Lineage (GTDB taxonomy): Bacteria > Bacteroidota > Ignavibacteria > T3Sed10-11 > T3Sed10-11 > T3Sed10-11. The sequence goes on along the minus strand of PWXV01000233.1, from coordinate 26,705 downwards.
CTGAATCCGCTTTTGTTTTTAAACTCGTAAACAAGTGTCCTCTTCCGTGCGGCGCAGTTATTTGCTGGGAAGTTACCAAAATTGCAACACCCTGTTTTTTCAACGCATCGAGTGTATCGAGCATATGCTGTAAGCCGCGGTGCACATCGCGCATCGGGGCCTGCTCGTCGTAAAACAGATCAAGCGGTCCGAGGACTATAAGCAGCGGGCAGTCGTGATTATTGAGAAACGCCGGGGTGCGATCGGTTACCGCTGACTCCATCTGATAGCACGTGAATGCCCGCGATACAACGATGCGGCCGAGCATCTCCTCCGGGTCGACGTGCTGCCGCCGCGCAATGGTTGCGATTGCGTGTGGCGAAAAGCGGTTTGCACCGTCAACGACCGCAACCTGCTGGCTTTTAATCAACTGTTCTCCCGCCACGCCATGCGAAATGTGGAAAACCGGCTTCGGTCCGTAGAGTAGATTGATCTTTCCCGGTGGACACTGGAGTTTGTTGACCCGTTGTCCGGTTAGCCGGGGAAATGTGTGTTTTTGAGCTATATTTCGCATTTTCTAATTAATTTATAGTATAAATATATACCCTATAATAATATATGGTATTATCGGGGGGAAGTCAAGGGGGCTGGCTGAATGAATGATTGAACGGTTCGAGTCTCTTTGGGCGGAGGCTTGCTTCCGCTATTTTGTTATTAAGGAAGAATCAGGTGATAATTATGGTTTGTAGAATTTGTTTTGCAATTGTATATTTGATTATTGATTATATCTGAATACAAAGGTTATTGTGAAATATACTCAATATTTTTTATATGTATCAGAGCGATCAGATCGCAAAATAATAAAAGAAAAGTGGATTAAACAAGTTGTTGAAAATCCAATGAGAGAAGAGATTCAAACTGATGGGCGCATTCGCAAATGGGGTAAAATTGAGGAGTATGGTGGAAGAATTCTCCGAGTCGTATTACTTGAGGACGGAGAAACTATTCATAATGCTTTTTTTGACCGTTCATTTAAGGAGAAGGATTCATGAAGATTAAATATTTCCCCGATACCGATACAGCGTTGATTGTTTTTGGAGATAGAGAAATTGCAGAAACGCGTGAGATAAATGAAAATATTTATATCGATCTTGACAAGAATGGCAAATTAGTAAGTATGACAATTGAGCATGCAAGAGAACTCACATCGATAAAAGGTATATCGTATGAGGAAGTTGGTGTGGATAGTAAGTGATTGAACGGCGAGATTGGTTACCTGTAAATACTATGAAAGAAAAAGTTGAACTGTTGATAAGGACAAAATGACTAAAAAGGAAATGATCATTAAAGAGCTTAATGATGCCTCTGAAAGTGTTCTCGATAAAATACTTGCTTTTATCAAAAAAATAAAAGAGGAAAGCGAAGAAGCAAAATCCGAACCGTTGATAACCAGCGAATCGTCTCTTAAAAAGGATTGGCTCAGTCCAGAGGAAGATGAGGCATGGAAAGATTTGTAAAGGGGGATATCGTTGTTGTACCTTTTCCTTTTTCCGATTTAACACATGCTAAGAGACGACCTGCCTTTGTAGTAACAGAACTTGATGGAAATGATATTATTCTGTGTCAGATTACTAGCAAAACTATCAGAGACAATTATTCGATTGCAGTAAGCGAAATTGACTTTAAGCAAGGTGGATTAAAGAAACCAAGTAATGTAAGACCAATCGTCTGTTCACCGCAGATCGGTCAATTGTACTCTATAAGGTTGGAAGACTTACGGAGGAGAAAATAGAAGAAATTGTTCAATCTATTGTGAACATGATTACAGGATGATATATCTCTATTCTTTTACAATCCTTCCTCCGCCTCCGCCATCAACTCATCAAGCTCCAGCGGTATTCCCCGGCTTGTATCCCGTTCGAGCGTGAGTGCTTTTTTTGTACATTTCGGAATACATACACCGCACCCCAGACATTTCTCAGCATCAATCTCTTTTACTCCATTGATAAACGTAACCGCTTCAAACTGGCAATACTTTGCACACGTGCCGCACACAACGCATCGTGTCTGGTCGACCTTCGCAACGTAACCGGATGAAGCAAGCATCGGCGTGCCGTTCCGGTGTGCCTGCATTGCACCGCAACAGCATTTGCAACAATTGCATATCGCGTAGAATCTGCCGAGCATCGCATCTTTGAAAAATGCATGGTGTACGTGTCCGCGTTTATCTTCCTCGTGCAAGATCTCCACCGCTTCATCGGAAGTTATCTTGCGTGCCCGTTAGGGATGGTGTTCGAGTATAAAGCTTGTGAATGGCTCGCCCACGACGAGACACACATCAAGCGGTGTGCAGGGATTTTTACGTGCGGTGCGGCAGGGACACTGCAATACAGCAAGCTGATCCGGATTTTTCAGAACTATGTCACGCGCGGTATCGTAGGGAATCACATGCTCGAGGTTACGCAACGATACATCCTGATTCAAGGTAACGAGTTTGCGGGCACCCTCAAGCGGCACAACTTTTCCGTGATACGTATCGGCAAATTTCTGTTTCGATGATTTGCCATTGTTTACATCCCTCTTATTACGAGCGAACAGAAAAGCGATGACTTTGAACGGAAACGAGACTGCTCGATATATAGGCCTTAGGATCTTTGTTATCCGGTGTTCGCCGATTGCAATACCGATATAAGCATACGGCCAGCGGCCGTACACGTAACCGTGCAGAAAATCAAAGAAGGAATTGTTTGACGTGTTCCGTCGTTCGCGAAACCATGATCGGGTGGATCGTTTTATTCGCATAAATAAATTCTCTTTAACGGTATTTCTTTCTGTCGTACATATACATTGCTTCACCGCGGTCACCGTACTCGCTATCGCTGACAATTAACCTGATGAAATCATATTGCGTATCGGGAGTTATGTTTTCCGGTAATGCTGTTTGTACCAGGTATGCATAGATACGCTGTTTTCCTGCATATTCTAGTATTCTTTGTACAGTAAATACATCGACCATTTCGTCGTTAATGGTAACGGTTATATCATCTATTTCCAGATCGGGTGCAATATCGAGCAATTCAAGATTCGGAATATTCTCCGGACCGATCTCGAGTACTCTGCTTAAACCCATCGGTCTGAAATATATAAAATATGATGGATATGCACCTTGCGGTCTGAATACATTCATTGCATATATCTCGAGTTTATCATACCGTGGATTTATCGTGAGATCGGAATATGCATAGATATTCCACGCCCAGTATTCCAGTTTATTAACGGCATATTCATCTTTTCTGATCGCAAGCAATGCCAGATACGTCCCTTTCGGTACATGTAATTGATAGTATCCAGACGAATCTGTGTGGGTGGATGCGACCGTTCCGAATTGTCTGTCTTTGAGTTCAACGAAACAACTATCTACCGGATGGCCGTCAAAATATGTAACCTGTCCGGAAATGGTTATTGTTTCGTCATTTGCGGTAAGGAGTAGCGGAACGATTATAATAATGAGTAGCCGACTGAGATTTTTCATCGTGACATCTCCGACAACCTGGTTACAATTACCTAATTTGAAATGCAGCGATACTTTCATACCGTTCAAATACCCGGAGGAGCACTCAATGATAAGCGGTTATTTGCAACATATAAATTCGCGTAATAAAAATCAATTGTTTATTAATTGTTTGTTTCGGACCGGATTATCCGGTGCTGTGTATATACGACGGGAATTATATAATCGCCAATTCGGAGTACCGGTCCCTCAAGATGCCTGAACTCACCCCGTATATAATCAGATGCTGCATCGATTAAGTATATTCCGGCAGTATACGGCTGGCGATCGATAAGGAGTAGGTTGTCATAGTCAATCATAATGGATGTCTCATCACCACCGATGCCAGCGATCAATGGTGATTTGTGTTCGATACCCGCTTCATCCATCATTTTAATTTCTTGAGCTAAACTTCGAGTGAGGTGCGGATTGGTAGCTATTGCCGCATCGGCTTTCTGCAATTGCTCCGTAATATCGGGCAATTCTATTCCTATGTCCGGTCCTTCATTTTGATGTGAAGCTTCTACTGTTTTTATTTTGAAGTTACTATGATTTTCTATAGTCGATAAAAAACTTTCTACAATACTCTTACCGTGATCCCCGAAAAGTAAATCGTGAAGGAACAAGACATTTGTATCCTGAGAGTCATACGTATCGATTATAGCTTCAGCCAGCTCTACCCCGATCGTTTGATAATCCGGGTTGACAACGAGATCATACTGGAATGCTGTTGCCAACCGGTTGAACCCGATAACCGGAATTCTCTGTTGTTCTATTCTTTCAAATATTTTGTTTGATTTGTGCGGATTTGCAATCTCGATGACTATAATATCCGGATCGTCAGCAAGCAGTGTATCTATGTGGCGGTATTGTAGTTCGTAATCCCACCGGGCAGTTCTCCAGCTTAGCTCAATGTTCTCATTTTCTGCCGCATCGGTTATTCCTTGAATATGTTTGACCGAAGATATTGCATCGCTTCCGGCAAGAGAAACCGCAATGTGTATAGTTCTTTCTTCTCGTTCCCGTTCACATCCCAATAGTATTAATAATGATAAGAAGAACCATATATACTTCATTTTATATTTCCTTTCAATTCAGATCGAACGTTCTGTTCTACTCCACCGAGTGCGAGTATATGCGCCGCAACGCTTTCTGCAAGTCCTTGCAGGTTGTATCCACCTTCAAGCAATGAAACTATCCTGCCATCACAAACGGCAGTTGCATCTGAGAGTATCCGGGTGAATATTCCGAATGACTCACCGGTTAACAGCATATCACCGAGCGGATCGCCCCTATGGGCATCGAATCCCGCTGAGATAAAAATCAATCCGGGTTCAAATTCTTTAATTGCCGGAACTATCTTTTGTACAAACACCTGTTCATATTTCTTCTCATCCGTTCCGGCGGCTAACGGAAAGTTCATTGTTGTTCCCTCGGCATCGCCTGATCCGCGTTCTTGAGTACTCCCGGTTCCGGGGTAGTGAGGATATTGATGCAAGCTTATATAGAGTACCGACGGATCGTCATAGAAGATTGCTTGTGTACCATTGCCGTGATGAACATCCCAATCAATAATAGCAATCCGGTCAACACCATGTACCTGTTGAGCATATCGTGTTGCAATTGCTACATTGTTGAATACACAAAAGCCCATCGGCCTGTTTCGCTCACAATGATGTCCGGGTGGACGAATCGTACAAAACGATCGCTTTACCTCACCTCGACAAACGGCAGCTGTCATCTCGATCGCTGCGGCAACTGTTTTTTGTGCAACCTCAAATGTATTTGCACTAACATTTGTGTCACCGCCGTCTGAAAAAGGCATAATTATAGCATTTGACTGTCGCGCTTCTTCCGATTTTCTTTTTATATAATCGATGTGTTGTTCCGGGTGTACAAGTGTTATATATTCGAAAACAGATTTATCGCTTAACTGTATTTCCCGGCATGAACGATGCGTTACTATATCCCAAATACCGTATTTTTGCAGATGCTCTACTATTGTCGTTAAGCGTTTCGGTTGATCGGGGTGATGAGGTAATGTGAGGTGTTCGAGATGCAATGGATCATAATATAGCAGTACTTCCTCGGCAAGACTTTTATTTCCTTTTACTTCCACAAGTTGCTCCACATACATGAAATATTACATTATGTTAATTTTTTTTATGATAAGAATTATAGCAATCAAGGTATTTATTCCGTGAGCAGTATAACAGAGAACACAATCAGTTTTTAAACGTATACGTAATGCATACACTAAAGACACAGCGAGAATAACCGTAAACAAGGCAGCTGCGAGTATTATATCAAACAAGAAACCGTTACTGTTGCCAATGATAACTATGAAAAGTGCACAATAAAACAAAAGACCGAGGACAAAATTCGGTATTCCGAAAACGCGTGCCTCGGAGGTTTGTAAAATTGATTGACAGCTGTGTTGATCCATACGACAAAAGGCAGGTATCCACCAAATATCACTTTTCAAATAGCCGTAGTAAACTCCTGTAAAATATAGTGATATTAGAAAACCCGTTGCAGTGAGCAACAGAAGTAGTGCCTCTATCATAAGGATTCCCGTAATTAATTGCTATAGTATACGCAACAATTTGCAAAGCATCAAGTTGCATCTAATCTACTGCCTCTTTATATTGCTAATAGGTTGATAATCGAACAACTGGGGTCAACTCGCTGCTCTATGTTCGAATGTACGAGTAAGGAAAAGTATGGAATCACTGTTACAATAATTTAATGGGAAGATCGTACTTATGCGAACAGAGGGGACAGACTGATGCCCGTTAAGAAAAAAACAAACAACAGGGTTTCAAAACGAAACGGAGCTCCTGAACGGCGTCAGCGAAAAGGGGTATGTTCTATGTGCGGTGCTCACACCACCGTATCACACGTCGAAGAATTCGATAACCAATTGTTGTGTGCAGCGTGCAGTGAAGATACAGCACTGCTTTCACAATATCTGCAATCCGGCCGGAATCCCGATACGGGATTAGAGGATGATTTGTTTGATGACGAACAGCTCCTATGAAAGCAGCAAGGATGTAATGTATGCATCATTGAAAGACCTGGCTACAGGACGCGGTGTGAAACGTACGCGTCATACGTTGATTGTTGATGGACATGATTATACTGAAGACTTTATACAGATCCTGCAACAAGTCGGTTTTACTCCCGTTACAATTGCAGAAGCAGCGGTAGAACCCGGTGAACGAATTCCAGCATTTTATATTAGTAATTCAACCGCGTATTTCGGATGGATTTTCTATGAAAAGTTTACCGAGCAAAAAATGAGAAAATTATGGGGCTCGGTCATACGCAATCAAAAAGGCGATTGGGCTATACAAATCTCACCCAAAAAGAATAGTACCGTTTATGCTAATTCCAATCAAAGAACTCACATGGATCTCGATCGCCCGACCGATTGGTAAATTCACCTATACTTAACTCGTTAAAGGAGGCATTATGTCTTGGATAAGAACGCTGAGTGAAGAGGAGGTAGACACAAAACTGAAAGTTTATTACGACGCCTACCGTGCACCATGGGGAGGCGTCGATAATATCGTTAAGGCACAGGGATTGAACCCAAAGTACCTGAAAGCGCACATGGATTTTTACCGCACGCTAATGTTCGGTAGCTCACCGCTGACACGTATTCAACGAGAAATGATCGCGATCGTTGTTGCACAAACCAATAATTGTCAATATTGTATTAATCATCATAGCGATGCATTATATCGCCTCACCAAAAATAAAGAACACGTGAAACAGTTCCGGGAAGATTTCAGAAGTGTATACCTTGCACCGCTTGAATTAAAGATGCTTGAGTTTGCCGAACGACTAACACGTGAACCACAATTTCATTTCCAAAATGATATAGAAGAATTACAATCAGAGGGGGTAAGCGATGAAACTATTCTTGCAATTGTTATGGTCACCGGTTATTTCAATTTCGTCACACGCCTTGTCCAGGGTCTTGGCGTTGAACTGGAACATTACTGGACCGAGGAAGGATTTTCAGAAGAAGAATTACCCATGGCACATGATCCGGCGTATGCGGAATAGTTTCCTTTTAGTAACCGGGGGGATAGTACTTATGCTTATGGGGTGTGGTGAACACCAACCTGTTGAAAATGATGATGATCAACCGCCACCAACAGCGCCCGATTTCGGCGAGGAAAACTTCTTCCAGGGACCGTATTATTACGATGATGAGGGCATTCACACATTTCTTTTGCAAAGCGACCGGGTCATTTCAGTACTATTTAACAGTGACGCTTCAAACGATCAGTTGCGACAGGTGGCAGCAGAATTTGATCTCCTTCTCTATCCCGATCTAACGCGGCCCGCCAACGTCGATTGGGAGGAGGAGAAGCATCGAACTTCGTTATGGGTAGTACCGGAAGGTACAGAGATATTTAATTATTATACCATTTTCCCGCGGACTGAGGATACTGAAGAACTTTTTGGGATGCACCCGCTTGTCAGAAAATCATTTCCCTCATTTGCAGATCAGGAATTACTAAACCGGTATTTTATCGATAACCGGTTTTACGGACAAACGTCACCGGAAATTTCCCGGGAAGAGATTGATGATTTCAACGAGTTTAATGGTGTTGTTATCATTGATGAACATACAGAAGACGATATAGTAGAATACTTAATGCATATCACCCATAACTCCCGGTTTGATACAATCGAAATGGCAAACGAGTATCACGAAAGTTTATATTTTCTTGCTGCGTTTCCCGATTTTATTATCATGGAACTATCTGAATAACTTGCTACGGAGCTCTTAACTATGTATCGCATACTATATCCTCTCTTTATTTTGACACTGATACTTACCGGATGTGGTACTGATCCGGTGCAGGATGCCGAAAAAGTTATAACTGAAGAATTTCTTCTCGGTCACACACGATATCTTTCTCACGATTTGCTTGAAGGTCGGGGACCCGGTACCAGAGGAGATGACCTTGCACGTTATTACATCGCATCACAATTAGAAGCGATGGGAATAGAGCCCGGTGGCCCCGATGGTTCGTACTTTCAAAGTGTGCCGCTGGTAGGTATGCGTATCGACAGGAACACCCATTTGACCGTTACCCGCGGAAATCAACGACAGATATTTTTATATAACGATGATTTCATGCCGTTTAGTGGTGTGCTTGAACCCACCGTACCGGTAAGCGGTGATATGGTATTTGTGGGATATGGCATTCAAGCACCCGAGTTTGAGTGGGACGATTATAAGGATATGGATATGTCGGGTAAGATACTTGTGATGCTGAATGATGATCCCGGTACAGTCGACACACCGGATTTCTTTGGTGGTAAAGCCCGGACCTATTACGGTCGCTGGACCTACAAATATGAAATTGCTGCTGAACTTGGTGCTACAGGTGCGATCATAATTCATACCACTGAATCCGCCGGGTATCCATTCTCTGTTGTACAAAGCTCATGGGGCGGTGAAAATTTCGAGTTGCGTGTTGATGATCAAGTGCCGCAATTACCGTTAAAAGCATGGACGAGTGAGGATGCTTCCCGGGATATTTTAGAAATGGCAGGCTATTCCCTCGAAGATCTGAAAGAACGGGCACACAGTCAGGATTTTGAGCCGGTTGACCTCGACCTGAGAGCGAGCTCAACAATCCGGCAAACATTACGCGATATTGATACCTATAATGTTTTAGGTTTGATTCCCGGTGGTGATCCGAATTACAGTGATGAAGTGCTCGTATATACAGCTCATTATGATCACTTTGGCATCGGTGAACCTGTGGACGGAGACTCGATTTATAGCGGGGCGCTTGATAATGCAATCGGTGTTTCGATGATGTTATCTATAGCAAATGCATTTCAGAATATGCCGATACCACCGCACCGTTCGATTCTTTTTGCAGCAGTAGGAGCAGAGGAATTCGGTTTGCTTGGATCGGAGTATTATGTACGGAATCCAACATTTCCTCATCAAAACATCGTCGCGTGTATTAATACCGACGGTGCAAATATCTGGGCTCCGACCAGGGATATAATATTTCTCGGATCGGAACGTTCAACCATCGGAGACATCGTTCATGAAATCGGAGATCGAAGAAGAATGGATATCGGAAGCGATCCGGCCCCCGAGCAGGGTTATTTCTATCGTTCGGATCATTTCAGCTTTGCGAAAGCAGGAATACCCGCAGTATCACTCAGAACCGGCACCGACTTCATCGGTAAACCGGATGACTGGGGTGAAGAACAGGTACAAACGTATATCGCTGAACACTACCATCAGCCCAGTGATGTAATACGCGATGATTGGGATTTACGGGGTGCGGTTGATCAAGGACGGTTTTGTTTTGAACTTGGCTGGCAACTTGCTATGCAGCGTGAGATACCCGAATGGCATGCAGGAGATGAGTTCGAAGCAGTGCGGATGGCAAGCTATGAACAATAAATTTTTCACATACTAGAAAATGTAGATGAAAGCTATCAAATTCAAACTCAATATTCCGAAGTATCTTGCAGTAAAGACATTAAGCTCACGATTTCGCTCGATTACCACTTCTCCGTTGTCATGTGTATCGTTACGCGAAGTTTCCATACCTGCAACAATCAACGAAAATTGGATTCGTGTGCGTACCCTGAAATCGGGCATTTGCGGTTCTGACCTTTCTGTACTAAACGGAAAGACCAGTTTCTCAATGGAGCCGTACAGTCCAAAATCCTTTATTTTTGGCCACGAGATTGTCGGTGAAGTGGTTGAGAAAGCACCATCGGTTAAAAATGTGCGTGAGGGAGATCGTGTAGTAATTGAACCGTCACATTCGTGTACGACACGGGGAATTGAAAAACCATGCCCTAACTGCAGACGCGGACAATCACATTTATGTATAAACATTACCAATGGTCATCTTTCACCGTCAATTGCCATTGGCTATAGTTATGAAACAGGTGGTGGCTGGGGAGAGTATTTCGTTGCACATAAATCACAGGTATATAAAGTACCTGATAGTTTTTCAAATGAAGAGGCAGTTCTCGTCGAACCGTTTGCCGTTGCGTTGCATGGTGTTTTACGGCGTTATCCACCGAATGGTGCAAAGGTTCTTGTGCTTGGATCAGGCACCATCGGATTGCTCACCATAGCCGTGCTCAAGATGCTTCCGATTAGATGTAAAATTTATGCAACAGCCAGATACCGTTTTCAAGAAGAAATGGCAAAGGAAATGGGAGCGCACGTTGTGATCAATCCGGCGAAAGTAGATCTCTATGATTTTATGGCAAAAGCCACTAATGCACAGGTGATGAAACCTTCATTGGGTAAACGGGTGATGGAAGGCGGTGTACAGCGTGTGTATGACACAATAGCATCACCCGAAACTATTGATGACGCGCTCCGGTTAACACAAGCCGGAGGATCGGTTGTGTTGGTGGGAACGGCTGCGGATGCGAAGGGCGTGGATCTGACACCGGTCTGGTTCCGCGAGGTCGATCTGCTCGGCTCGTACGTTTACTCCTCTGAAAACTTCAGGGGACGCAAGAGAAAAACATTCGAGTTTGCAATAGATTTGATAAAACGCAATCGGAAGATACCACTGAAAAAACTTGTAACCCATCAGTTTAAGCTCGAAGATTGGAAAAAGGCGCTTTCGACGGCACAATCAAGAGGGAAAACCAATGCGGTGAAGGTAGTTTTCTCGATGGAGTGAGAAGATCACTGCCGGTTAGCCGGTGAATTTTTTCTTTCGATTACGAAGGTAATCAACAAAAACAAACTCGCCTAATTTATTCAGTGAGGAATAGTACGCCCGCCCCCGGTTTGCCTTGGTCATTTCTTCTACAAAGTTGACCAGGTATGGGTCACGTGCGATCATAAACGTGCTTATGGTGATCTTTTCCCGGCGGCACTGTACTGCCTCGTCAAGTGTTTTGTTCACGATCTTCGGATCGAGTCCGAACGGGTTTTTGTACAGCCTGCCTGACGATTCAAACATTGCCGACGGCTTTCCGTCGGTAACCATAAATATCTGCTTGTTCACGTTACCGCATCTTCGCAAAAGTGAACGTGCCATTTGTAAACCGGCACGCGTATTCGTATGGTATGGCCCCACCGAGAGAAAGGGCAGCTCACTTAATGAAACCAACTTTGCCTCATCGCCAAATACAACAAGGGCAAGATAATCTTTCGGAAAACGTTGTCGTATTAACTCAGACATTGCAAGTGCAACCTGCTTTGCCGGTGTAATACGGTCTTCGCCATACAGTACCATACTGTGACTGATATCGAGCATCAATATGGTCGCGCACGATGACATATGTTCGGTTTCGTAGACTTCAAGATCATCTTCTTTAATTGAAAAATCATCGATACCGTCGCGTTTCATTGCGTTACGAAGTGTCGATGTTAGGTCAATATTTGTTGGCTGATCTCCGAATCTATATTTTTTTGTCTCGCTTAATCGTTCGATGCCGCTGCCGGTGTGTGGAGTTTCGTGCGATCCTTCGGGTCCTTTCTTCAATGATGAAAAAATTTCACGTAATGCGTCTAATCGCATTCGTTGAACGCCTTTATCGGTGAGGGCGTGCATGTCTTCGATTTCTTCAATTATGCCGCGTTTTTTCAATTCCTCAATAAGATCGGCAAGTGTCATATCCTCATCGAATATACCATGCTCCTCGGCAAGCTGCTTTAACCATTCAATTGCCTCATCGACATCGCCGTCTGATTTAACCAATAAGTAACTGAACAACGACATAAGCTCTTCAAGTCGTTGTTCATCGGTTTTAGAATCAAGCCGCCATTTCGAATAATGAAAACGCATAGTTAATACCTTTTATCTGAAATCATCCCTGTCGTATGAACCTCTTCCCGAAAATATCGTGCCGACAAGATCTTTATATGATGTTTTGTGATCGATCTCATCTTTGGCAAGTCGGGAATTTTGATGTAATCCATCAAGCACGAACTCCATTGCCGATGCAGTTTCATAAATATTTTGCTTGTCAATTTTCATATATTTCGTAACAAGTTCACACAAACCGTCAACTTTCTTCAATGCATCATAGTATTGTTGAACAGTCATGTCGTCAGCTACATCAATAGAATTGCCGGATTCAAACCAGGTTACGATTTTTCCGTAATGTTCATCACGCGGTTCATTTGTTCGGCGATGTCCCTGTTGTCGTTGTGGTTGTTCGTAATACTCAGCGGCTTGCCGCGGACGTTGTTGTCGCTGTAGCGGATCTGGAAAATATTGTTTAAACACACTGCGTACAGCTTTACCGATAAGCGCTTTGCTGACTTTCATCGGACCTTCCTGCTCACCTTCAAATACGAGCTCGATTTTTCCGGTTAGGCCGGGCACGACATACGGAAGGTCGCAGATTCTCGGAACAATGTGATCATCTCCACTGAGTATAGCTCGTCGCTCGGCGTTACTGATAAGATTTTCCATCGCTGAAATTGTCAACCGTGCACTTACACCGGAAGATTGATCGACATACTCACTTTTACGTGCTTCGAATGCAATGTGCTCAATGATTTCTTTAAAATAATGTGGAACAATGAGTTTTTTACCATCACGTTGAATCCAGGCTTCTTGTTCAGTAATGGTAATTGCATCCTCAACCGATTTCGGATAATGTGTCATAATCTGAGAGTCGATTCGATCTTTCAGCGGTGTGATGATATTACCACGGTTAGTATAATCCTCAGGATTGGCGGTAAATACAATCATCACATCGAGCGGTATACGGATATTAAAGCCACGGATCTGAATATCTTTCTCCTCCATGATATTGAATAAACCGACCTGAATACGAGGCTGTAAATCAGGCAGCTCGTTAATTGCAAAGATACCGCGATTTGTACGGGGGATTATACCAAAATGGATTGCTCCCTCGTGTGAATAATGCAGCCGTTTCGATGCCGCTTTGATCGGATCGATATCACCGATGAGATCGGCGATTGTAACGTCCGGTGTTGCAAGTTTTTCACCGTATCGCTGGTCACGGTGTAACCATTCTATTTCAAGGTCATCACCCGCTTCACGGCTTTGTTCAACACATTGACGGCAGACGGGTCGAAATGGATTATCGTTGATTTCACAACCTTTTACGATAGGTATGTATTCATCGAGTAATGAAGGCAAGAGTCGTATAATTCGAGTTTTTGCCTGTCCCCGTAAACCAAGAAGAATAATATCGTGTTTTGCTAACACACTGTTTACAATAGCAGGAATGACCGATTCCTCATAACCGATAATACCGGGAAAAAGTGTTTCCTTATTTTGTATTTTTCGTATCAGATTACTCCGGATCTCGTCTTTGACCGAGGTGACGGTGTATCCGGTTTCTCGTAATGCACCAAGCGTACTAATTGTTGCTTGTTTCACAACCCCTCCCAATGTTTCAGTTATTCGGTATCCGATGGATTATTAATTATTTATCTTCGAAATGTTTATGATTTGAAAATGGTTTAGATATATGCTATACTAAATGCCATGACCACTTTCATACCAGATAAAACACTCTTCATTCGCATGAGTTCCATCGGTGATATAGTATTAACGACGCCGATGCTTCGATCGTTCAAAAAAAAATTCCCCCAATCCAGAGTGGATTTTATCGTCAGAAAGGAATTTGCCGAACTGCTACGATACAACCCCCATATAGATGCATTATATGAATTTAACGCACAGACGGGGTTAGCCGGGCTGCGGAAATTGTGTGATGAGTTACGTCCGGTGGAGTATGACCTACTAGTCGATGCTCATAATAGTTTACGGAGCAGGTATATTCGGAGAAGAGTTCCGGCCCGTAAAAAAGTCCGGATAAACAAGCGTGTGATTCAGCGTTTCTTTCTTGTTAAATTGAAATGGCAGGTTTACCGGGATAACGTCCATGTTGCTGACCGGTATTTTGAACCGCTGCAACCGTTCGGAGTTACCAATGACGGAGAAGGGCTTGAGCTGCACATACCGGAGGAAATGAAAAAACGGATAGCCGATGAGTTCGGTAAGTTAAAACGTGAGCGAATAACGATTGCTGCACTCTGTCCGTCGGCCAAACATTACACAAAACGATGGTTGAAGGAGTACTATGTTGAACTTGCGGAGAAATTGATCAGAAATTATAATGCGTATATTGTTATTCTCGGGGGACCCGAAGATCAATCCTACTGTGAAGATATACGTCGTCTCATCGGTGAAGAGCGCACGCTCAATGTAGCCGGTGAAGTTTCCCTCCTGCAGTCGGCGGCAATTCTTGATCATTGCGATGTCGTTCTTACCAATGATACGGGATTGATGCATATCGCTGTTGCCCGAAAAAGAAAGGTAGTTGCAATTTTTGGCTCAACCGTGAAAGAATTCGGCTTTTTTCCGTACGGTGAAAATAATACCGTTGTTGAACATCCGGATCTTTCATGCAGACCATGTACGCACATCGGATTACACAAATGTCCGAAACAGCATTTCCGCTGCATGAAAGATATTACCCCCGATACTGTCTTTGATGTAGTGCGGCAATATGTAGATAACGGCTTATAAACCCAGGGTTGCTCTTATTTTTTGTAATTCCTATATTTTTAATATTCACAGTCTATTCCATGCTCAACAAAAAGGAGGAAACGTATGCCTACCGATAACGTGACCGACGTTCTGGCTCCACCGAGGTTAATGACACTTGAACGCCACATCATTGAGGGCGAACGTAAACACCCGGAAGCAACAGGTGCTTTTACAAGTTTGTTGTCGGATTTATCGCTCGCAGCAAAGGTGGTCTGGAAGGAAGTTTCTAAAGCCGGACTTGTTAATATACTGGGTGCAACCGATGATGAAAACGTACACGGGGAAGTGCGTAAAAAACTTGATGTTTATGCAAATGAAACCATATACCGTGCTATGGATCATGGTGGTCATTTGTGTGTCATGGCATCGGAAGAAAGCGGTGGATTAATGAAGATCCCGGATAATTATGACAAGGGAAAATATGTTTTGCTGTTTGATCCGCTCGACGGGTCGGCCAATATCGATGCGAATATAAATATCGGTACAATATTTTCCATCTTCCGGAGAAAGAGTGAATCCGGTGACGGTACGATGGAAGACTTACTGCAACCGGGCAATCAATTGGCTGCTGCCGGCTATATCCTCTATGGCTCGAGTACTATGTTTGTATACAGCACCGGCAACGGTGTGCATGGTTTTACTCTTGACCCGAGTGTCGGTGAATTCCTCTTGAGCAATGAAAATATGAAAATACCTGAGAAAGGAAAAGAATACAGTGTGAACGAAGGAAATTATAACAAATGGGATAAAAAAGTCCAGCGGCTAATTGATTATTTTAAAGAAATCGATCCCGAAACCGATCGCCCGTATTCGTTACGGTATATAGGAACAATGGTTGCAGATTTTCATCGAATATTGTTATACGGCGGTTTCTTCGCCTATCCACCGGATGTGAAAAATAACGAAGGAAAATTGCGGTTAACGTATGAATGTATTCCGCTATCATTCCTCGCTGAACAAGCCGGTGGTAAGGCTATCGACGGAGAAATGAGAATACTCGATAAAATGCCGACGGATATACACCAGCGTACACCGATTTATTTCGGCTCGAAAAAAGATGTGGAGATGATCGAGCGATTATTGAAGGAATAAAGATATGCAGATCAGGGGCTTCCATAACATTTTGAAAAGCCCCTGAAGTTTATCTTTAAGTTTCAGAGACTACCTAACCGCTGGCGTGCGAAGGAAACGTACTCGCTATTCGGAAAACGGTCAATCAATCGCTGGTATTCTTGTCGTGCCCGTTCTCTATCGCCCAGCTGTTGATAGCTATTGGCAATCATAATTTGGGCATCATCATGTTTCAGTTGTGAACTGTAATCGAATACCTTCCGGAATTCTTCAATTGCCTGCCGGTATTCACCCATACCGTATAAAGATTCACCAATCCAATACTGGCAATTCGGTACCAGCGGGTGATCGATCCCCGAATCGAGTAATCTTGAGAACAAATTTTTAGCATCTTGATATCTTCGATCCATAAATAGATTCACCGCGCGGGTGTACTCTCTATCAAACTCATTGCGAGTGATTGTTACCCGTTCCGGTTCGGGTTCTCGTGCTGGTTCCTCTTCAAGTGCCCGCAGGCGTTCCCGCTCTTCAAGAAGACGCTTTTCAAGTTCTGCTATGCGTGCATTCAGTGATCGGTTTTCCTGTGACTGCCGAGCAAGTTCCTCCTGGAGCTCTGCATTCTCCTGCTCAAGTTGGGCTAATCTGTCTTCCTGCTCTTCAACACGTTCTTCATCCCATTGATCCGCCCAATCATCATCTTCCACAACTACTTGTGAGGATCCGCAGCCGGCAATGAAAAATGCGGCAATAAGAGCCACAATTGGCACTAAATGGAAACGCTTAAGTAAGTAACCCGTCGTCATGGTACCCCTCTTATATTGGTTTAGATTATTGTAGAATAGTCAGTTACCAAAAGTTATTAAAGTAAAACAGTAAAATCAAGTGCAAAGGCAATGAATTTCAAATTGTTTATTGTTATTAAGGTACAAAATTGATATATTTTTAGGACATGGGAAAATATAAATATAGACGAAAAGGTTGGTGTTTATGAAGAAGGGTGGTCTTCTGGGAATTGGATTTCTGTTATTGTTTGCCGCGTTTTTACTCGGATGTGGCAGCAGCGGTGAAGCTGTCGATACACGTGAGCAGGAACGACGGCCGCCAACAGAGGAGGAAAAGCAACAGGCACGAGAACATTTTGTCGAGGGATCGCTGCTTGAAATGCAGGGTGAATATGAACGTGCTGTTGAAGAGTATACCAAAGCACTTGAACTTGATGAAAGTTCGGCAATCTATTACGCACTTTCTAAAAGCTATCTCGAACTCGGCAAATTATCAAAAGCTGCAGAAGCCGGCCGTGAAGCAGTACGTCGTGACAGCGGAAAATTATCGTACCGGGAGAACCTTGCAAGTGTTTACATCCGCGCACGTGAAATAGATAAGGCAATTGAACAATATGAGAAGATCGTCGAGCTCGATCCGAATAATTCACAGGCCTATTACACGCTTGCACGGTTATATCAATTCGATAAACCGTTGCGGGCACTAGAAGTATATGAAAAAATTCTCAACAGATTCGGAGAGCAACTCGAGATCCTTGCTCAAATCGCTGATCTAAATAATTCGCTCGGCAGACACGATGATGCAATCGATGCATTAAATCGTATGCTGGACCTTGATCCCGGAAACGAATCGATTTTGCACACACTTGGCAGTACCTATATACAAACCGGCGAATTTGAGGAAGCAAAATCTATTTTTATAAAATTATTTGAAGACCATCCCGACGATCTTGATGTTCTCACGTCGCTGGTTGATGTGCATGTCCAGCTTGATGATTTTGAATCGGCATCCGAATATCTTGTCGAGGTAGTTAAAAATGAGGATCTTTCACTGGAATTAAAAGTAGAAATCGGTCAGATATTTATACAATTTGTCGAACGGTTTGCCGAGCGTGATCCTGAAACAATGAAACTGGCTGCTCCGGTTTTCGATACGATCATTCAGCAATATCCGGATGAACCGCAACCCCGGTTTTTCAGGGGAATCGTTGCATTATTCTCCGATGAAAGAGAAATAGCGATAGAACAATTAAGGCGGGTTACTGAACTTGATCCCGATGATAATAATGCGTGGATCTATGCAGGAGAGGCGTATTTCCAGGCAGGAGAATATACTAACGCTATTGAGCTTCTCTCGGAAGGGGTTGAAAAACACGAGGATGATTTTGACCTGTACTTTCTGTTGGGATTATCGTATAATAGAATCGATGATCTTGAACAAGCGAGCGAATATATCGGTCGGGCTGTTGAAATAAGACCGGATGATGTAAACGCACTCAGCATGCTGGCTCTGACGTACGATTCAAAAGAGGAATATACTACTTCCGATAGCTTGTATGAAGTTACCTTATCGCTTGAACCGGATAACCATCTGGTGTTGAATAACTACAGTTATAGTATGGCAGAGCGGGAAAAAGATCTTGATCGGGCGCTCGAGATGTCGCAGCGTGCTGTGGAGCAGCGACCGGAAAATGATGCGTATCTCGATACATTAGGATGGATTTACTTTAAACTCGGTGATCTTGCTAAAGCAAAACAGTACGTTCGAAAAGCGATCGATGTAGGTAGTGAAAGCGCCGTTGTACACGATCATATGGGCGATATTTACTATCACCTGGGAGAGTACGATAAGGCGATGGAATTCTGGAAAAAAGCTATTGAGTTGGATGACTCTAAAGAGGAAATTAAACAAAAGATTGAGCGTGGGGCGATATGAGAAGATGGATGTATGGATGTATAAGCATCATTGTTTTCCTGGCGATGGTGCTGTTCAGTTGTTCTCCGGCTCCGAGAGTAACACCCGATACTGATCGGGTGACCCCGGCACAACTGGTAAGCAGTGTTCATGAAAATCACGGTAAAAAGACATCGTTGAAAGCACGGGGCTCGATATCGATCGAGAGCAGAGATTTTTCAAATTCCGGAAATTTTAATATGGATTTGAAACACCCCGATTCATTGCTTGTACGAATACGTGGACCATTTGGTATAAATGTCGGTACGGTGTTTTTATCGCAAGACGATTTTGTGTTTTATAATTCAATGGCAAATGAAGCGGTTATTGGTGAGGCGAGAGGCGATATATTACGTTCGTTTCTGCGTATGGATGTTGGCGTTGATGATATAATGAATCTGTTCCTCGGGAGCAGCAGGGCTTTATTTAATGAGCCCCGGCGTCCCGATGAATTTACCGTAGACGGAGATCAATACCTCCTGGTTTTTCGTTCGCATGATTCTATCAGGCGGTACTGGATCGATCCCTATTACAAAGTTGTATCGAGAGTCGTTCATTCAAATGCGGATGACCGTCCGGTAATGGAAGAACGCTACGACCGGTTTACCGAGTCGAATGGTATGGTAATGGCACAATCGATACGGGTGATTCAACACGAAGAGCGTGCGAGTTTTTCAATCTCGTATAGCCGGATAGATCTTAATGCACGTGATCTCTCATTTGCATATTCAATACCAAGCAATGCAAAGGTGATAGAGTGGACAGACTGATGAAATTGTATAGTACCTTCGCTATTGTAATACTGACGTTTTTTATGGTCATAATGTTCGACGGAGTTGCCGGGGATGCATTCGGGGGTGGCCTAACTCCCGAAGAGGAGATCGAAAGACGTCAACGTGAACTTGAATCCATTCGGAAAGAGATCGATAAATTCGAGCAAAAGATTCAGGAATCAAGGAAATCTGAAGAGGAATCGATAACATTGCTTGAAAACCTCGATCGCCAGACAACGCTGGTTCGCACCTATATACGCGATCTGCGTAGTGCAGAGCAGCGTTATGTGCGTGAAATTGATGAGTCGCGTAGATCTATCCGTAACCTTGAAAATCAAATCGAAGAACTGCGCGAACAATATGCGCGGTATGTTCGCTCTGCATATAAACGCGGAACGGTACAGGATGTTGAATTATTATTCGGTGCCCAATCGGTGAACCAGTTTTTGGTGAGAGCTGAATATATCCGGCGTTTCACAAATCAACGAAGAAATGATCTTTACGCAATCCAGGAAAAACAAAAGCAGTTAGCCGAGGAACAAAACCGGCTTGAAGTTGCCCTGCGTGAACAACGCAATATAATTCAGGAAAAACAACAGGAAGAAAAACGTCTTGCCGACCGTACGGTCGAACGACGCAATGTCCTTAACCGCATCAGACAAGACAGATCGTTGTATGAACAAGAACTTGCGCGGAAGCAACAGGCGGAGCGCGAATTAAGACGATTAATTGCCGAGATTATCGAGACACAACGTCGGCGCCAGGAACAGGATGATGACCGGGTGCGTGAAGGTAAACCTGCAGAAATTGTTCCGCCCGATGTGGCTTTTGCATCGAAAAAAGGCAGATTACCATGGCCTGTACGCGAAGGACAAATTGCAGCTCAGTTTGGCGAACAGGTGCATCCGGTTTTAAAAACAGTCACAGAGAACACCGGGGTTGGAATAAGTGTGCCGAACGGAAGTCCGGTATACGCCGTTGCCGAGGGAGATGTTGTGTTTATTACCTGGTTACCGGCATATGGCAACCTTGTAATTGTTTATCATCATGACGGCTATCGGACAGTATATGCCAATTTATCCGACATACTTGTGCGTGAAAACGATCGGGTACAGGCAGGGGATATGTTAGCACGGTCGGCTGAGTCGGTAGAAGGTTCAACGGTTCACTTCGAAATATGGAAAGACCGGGAGAAACAGGATCCCGAGTCTTGGTTACAGCCTAAATAAGGCATTTCACCAGATACCATGAATACAACCCAACGTACATTTGTAATCAGCGGAATATCGCTGGTACTCTTTGTTGTTGTAATAACATTTTTATTACGCCCGATTGATGATCAACTGTTAAGTACCCGTTATGATGTTCGCGGTGAAATTACGGCCGATACCAATGTCGTAATCGTGTATCTTGACAATGAAGATATACAACTCCTTGGCGGTTGGCCTCTCCAACGAAATTACTATGCATTGATGATAGACCGCCTCCATGCCTGGGGTGCCGGTGTTATTGGTTTTGATATACTGCTTGACACACCGTCTTCAATCTCACCTGAATATGATGAACTATTCATCTCAGTTGCCCGTAGAGCACCGTCGTTGGTTATGGTTGGTTACGGCAGACATCCAGGATCAAATACATTGTCGGATACGATACCGCGGAATTTAATGTATTCACTTTCAAATCCGCGGCCTGATATAACGTATGAAATAGTAGCGCCATTCGCCAGACTTGTCGAACACGTTGGTGGTATCGGTCATAGTAATCTTGAAGGACGATGGGGAGATAGTGTCCCTTCATTGTTGTTTACAAACGATAGTGCTATAGCGTCATTCGGTCTGGAGCTTGTGTGCCGCTATTATAACATTCCGCGTGAGGGTGGTATCATTTTAAAGAAAAATAAGGTTCGACTCGAACGTGATACCGGAACGCATACCGTATATCCGCTCGATCGTGAATTTAGAATGCGGCTTAATCATCTGGGCACGATGAATAAATTCACATCGATTCGTTTTCCGCAGATGTTAAAGGAAACTCCCGAAGCACAGATACTACGAAATAAAATACAGGACAAGATTGTGCTGGTGGGAATTATCGCAGAAGGACGCAGTAGTTTTATCTCATCGCCTTTCACCGGAAATTTACCGTCACTGGCACATCATGCCACACTTATAGATAATATTTTAAAACAACGACTTCTTAAGTTTCCGGGTATTCTGTCTGAATTGCTGTTAGTTCTGCTTTTAACAATCGCGGGAGTTATCATAGCCCGTATTTTGCCGGGTGTCAAAGGTATGTTATCGGTTGCAGCGCTTGCGGTAATTTATATTGCCGTTGCGATGTATGTTTTTACTAATTTCACGTACGTGCTTCCGTTAGTATCACCGATAGTCGGATCGCTAACCGGTGCTATCGTTATGTTTGTATTATATGTGCAGTCATTCAAGAGTAAATTGGATACCCTGGAGACTGAAAAACAAACTATCCTTGAACAACTGCAGGATCGGGAAGATCGTTTGCAATCACTTCACGACGAATTACTGCAGGCGCGAAACTCACAAAATATCGCTGAAGAAAAACAACTTCTGAATCAGGTGAAACGCTATGAAGAGGAGATAAGGGAGTTGAAATCTCAAATCGACGATACTGAACTTGCATCAGAATCGGAAATCGAAAGCATTCAATGTTACGAGTCGATGATATATAATAATCAGGGACCGATGAAAAAAGTGATCGATTTGCTTGAAAAAGTTTCAGCAACGGATGCACCGGTATTGTTGCTCGGTGAAAGCGGAACCGGAAAGGAACTTGCTGCCCAGGCGATCCATAAACGAAGTGACCGGAGTGATAAGCCATTCATCGCGGTAAATTGCGGTGCCCTTACAGAGACGCTTCTGGAAAGCGAGTTATTCGGGCATGAAAAGGGAGCCTTTACCGGTGCGGTAAATGCAAAACCGGGACGTTTTGAGCTTGCTGATGGCGGTACAATCTTTCTTGATGAAATTGCCGACACATCGGAAGCGTTCCAGGTAAAATTGCTAAGAGTATTGCAGGAAGGTACCTTTGAACGTGTCGGCGGAACCCAGACAAAAAAAGTGGATATACGAGTAATTGCGGCGACGAATAAAGATATCGATAGTGTTATGGAAGAGAAAGCTTTTCGGCGGGATCTTTATTATCGATTGAATGTATTCAGTATCACCCTGCCACCTTTACGAAAAAGGAGAAAAGACATTCCGCTATTGATCGGAGAATTTCTCAAACAACACTCTTCTGAACTGCGGTTATCACGGTTAGCGTTGCAGGCATTACAGGATTACGATTGGCCGGGTAATGTACGTGAATTACAGGCGGTTATTCAACGGGCTGCTGTACTTGCACTGAGCGAGAAAAGAGTTATTGTCCGATTACAGGATTTTCCGCATAGCATCATCGAGCGGGCAAAAAAGAATATCGACATTGCCGACCAAATCCTTGAGGAAATACGGCAACGGGAGTTTTCCAGAAGCGCAATTTCACAGACGGCGAAAGAATTAGGAAATTTAAACCGCGGTACAGTTGCGGAATACCTGCGCGGGATTATGCTTCAATGCTTCGTTGACCAGCAGTTTGATATTGAAAAAACTGCCAGAACAATAGCAGGGACAGACGATACAAAGGTAGTTGAAAAAGCCCGGAAAAAAATTCAAGATTATCTGAATAATATAACCGGCGCAATCGACCGATCAAAATCTCTGGATACTCTCGAACCCCAGATTCGGGGAAAATATAAAAACCTTCCACAAAGATATCATCAAGCACTTACAAGCATTATTGAAGCGTATTACAGCCAGAGATGGGATTATCCCGCTAAAAATTAAGTGCCGGATATATCCGTTCCCGCATTTCTCGCCTGTGATTCCCGCATTTTGTCGAAGAAAATCCCTGAAATTATCGTGAAATTGAGGTTCGATTAATGGCACACTATTTGTGGGTAATATATGTGCTAATGATATAATTCACAAAAACCAAAACAAAATAAATAATTTACATGGGGGAAATTTTATGAAAACCACTCATATCAAAATTGTTCCTTATTTCATTGCGGTAGTATTTCTTTTTATCGGTGTTTTTATCGGTTGCGATACCGACAGTACACAGCCTGGTACAACAGGAACCCTTCGGCTATATATCGCCGATGCACCAGGAGAAATTGATGAGGTTAATCTGGAAATTACCAGTGTGCAGGTACACCGGCCGGGGCCCGGTGGATGGATCACGATTAATGACGAAACCCGCACCTTCGATCTTATTGAATATTCGAACGGGGCAATGGCGTTGCTGGGTGAAGCAGAACTTGAAGCAGGGAAGTACACGCAGATACGATTGATGCTGGGGCAAAACAATAATGTTGTCGTAAACGGTGAAGCACACTCGCTGTTTGTGCCAAGCGGATATCAGACGGGTTATAAATTAGTGCGCCAATTCAATATCGAACCGGATTATACCTATGAATTATTAATCGATTTCGATGTCCATCGTTCAGTACATTTGGCTGATGGTCAGTATATACTTAAACCGACAACCCGCGTTGAACCGTTAGCATTAACAGGAGCAATTGAGGGTTATGTCTCACCGGCCGATGCCGATGCCGTTGTTTCAGCTATTGATGCCGGACCGGATACTGTCGTAACCAGTGCATATCCTGATGAAACCGGTTATTTTAAAATGATTGCACTTCCACCGGGAAGTTATAATGTTTCTGTTGAGGCAGAAGGATATCAAGATGTGCTTGTTGAAGATATTGAGGTCACAGCAGGTCACACAGCCGATGTGGGAACTGTGGAATTGGTTGAAAGTGAATAACCGCAATACGACATGGAGGTGAAACGTGATGCAACATAATTCTAACTATTTGTATCTGACAATAGCGGGTGCACTCAGTATGCTGCTGTTATTCAGTGCCTGTGAATCTCCATCGGAGGTGACCCTGAGCGTTTTTGACGAGGATAACCTGGGGTATTTTGAATTCGTGATGAAAAACGATGATTTCTTCACCAGTGAGGAGGAGATCTTAAGCGATCCGGACAATGATTTTGTATCCAGGATTGTGGCAGAGAACAGTGAAGGAGAAGAGATTGTCGACGTTCGCCGGGTTGCACGCAGGATTCTCGATATCGAAAGATCATTTGCACACGAGTTTGTTGATGACACTGTCGCAATCGTTACTATGACAAGAACTTTGGAAGTCAGAGTGTGGGTTGAGGGTCTTATCCAACCTCAAGACCCGGGTGTGCCTGAAATTATAACATTTTATAAAGATTTTACCGAAACAGCTACTCGCAAGGCAAAGTTTGTTAAAGTTGCTAATACCGGAACGGCAGAAGACGATTGGAAGTTAGTTGAGATTTCGTTGCTTGAGGGCGGAACATCAGAGCGCGATTTTGATATAACGCAAGTTAACATCAAGTTTGGTGAAGATCGTTCATATGAATTTGATAATCCATTGGATACATTCATGCGTATCGGTCTTGGTCCGCGCGAGGTACCGGTTGTTATGCTTTCACAGTTTCGTAGCCAGGGATTTCAAATTGAGATAACTGTTCAAAGCACTAACGAAGAACCGGAGATACTATTTCTGCGCCATGGAGGCAAAGCCGCCGGCCCGGGAGATATGGCGGGCTATATGCGTCGTGTGATGCTATCACCCTCACCAGATGAAGGAGAGTTTAGCGAAAGTGATGGAGTATTTACACGGACATACGTGATTGATTGGAATCAAGTGATGCATCAAACACACGCAAATGCAGCGCAACGTGGTGAGACCATCAGGAGAGGGCGTTTCAGTACCGTGGTTGAAGCAGTTTCGTATGAAACTTTGTACGATACCGAAGCGCCGGTGCAAACTAAATACTGGGGAGTGCCGTTTATAATAGAATAGTGGGGCGTGAGAAAACGGTTACTTCCCATTATACCCCCTCTCCATTATAAAAGTTGGAGGAGAGGGGGTTACTTATGTTTATAAATCTAATCATATAACGCGATTCTGGTGAATTCGGCTCCTGAGAAATAGTTTGTAACAGTTATTCACAAGATGCATGAGCATTCGTATACAGGGTTTGAAACTGAGCTTAGAGTCCCGTAAATTATTATTATGAAACGAATAATCACAATATTAGCTCTGATTCTTGCTGTAAATTTCAGTAGCGATGCACAGCATCTCTCAAGTCCCGAAGCGATCGGACTTGGTGCATATACTGCATTGGCCCGGGATGTCTCTGCTATTGATTGGAATCCAGCGGGATTGATTTTCATACGTGATTGGGAATTGCGTTTCAATAGTTATTTGGAATTTCGGGATGGCGGACGACAGGGGCCTTTCTTCGGTAATGGTGTGATCGGAAAACGATTTTCCGATACACACGCATTTGCTTTGCGGTATGCACCGGGGCTGACACGAGATTTTCGAATATCAACCGATGTAATTTCTCCCGAAAGGGGACTTGACGGCACCACTGATTTACTCAGACAGCAGCTTGAGTATTCACAGGTTTATTCCGCTGGCTATGCACATCAATTTTCGTCAACGCTCGCTGCTGGAATTGCGGGCAGATATATTCAACAACGCATTACAGATCCTACCGTACAGGTTAATGACGATACGGTTTTGCTTACACAGGAAATGTATGATGAACCGATCTGGTCGTTTGATGCAGGGATACTGTATTTGATGCGGCCGGATTTGACTTTGGGACTGACGGCAAAAAATCTGGTATCTGTCAGAGAACAAAGTTTTCCCGAAGAGTTTTCTGATTTTTCAATAAACGACCGGAAATATCTGCGTGCTGGTCTCTTATATAATCCTTTCGATAACTACCTTGTTGTAGCCGATTATGATACACGAAATCATGCGCAGTTCGGGCAGGCATATCAGATCAGCGATTTTCTCACAATACGGCAGGGAAATTATCTGAATTTTGAACGGGGTGAAACGTTTGAAGCGATAAGCGGAGGTGTAGGGTTCCATTTCGGGACGATGGATATCGATGT
>PWXV01000168.1 GCA_003568415.1 Ignavibacteriales bacterium | reverse complement strand
TCGATGTAATAAATGCTCTCAATATGTTGAACAGCGACTGGGGTCAGATGCGGTTCCATAGTTTCCAGGAGTTCCAGCTGTTTACTTTTGAAGGTTATGATGAAGATGGTTATCCGATGATGAGTTTCGATCACGGTACCGATCCCGATGAAACATTTACCATCAGCGATCTTGGTTCACGCTGGCAGATGCAGCTTGGGATTCGATATACATTCTGATAATGAATGACTTGCTTAAAGGCGGGACTCAGTCCCGCCTTTTTTTATTACTGGTAACATATTGTTAAAATAATTGTATTGATTTTACCAACGAAAAATTGTATAATATTGTATATAAATACAAGCAACATCCAGCACATGCCGTTGTTTTGCTTGTCATATAAGCAATCCTTCCATTGGAACTTGTTTGATCGAGGAGCTTCATGAAGCTGTCTTTACTCTCTGTTTTTGTACTGTTCCTTCTGTTTGGTGGAATTGTTGGCCTTCAAGCAGGAGATCAGAACATTCAAGACATACGCAAAGCATTCGACGACGATGAGTCGAACTATACAAATGTCGGAAATATCGGCATTACAATCAGTAACTTCGGGACGATAGGCCATGGGTGGCGTTACTGGCCGCGTCAACCCTCCGTTGAATATCCACTGGGGTCCGGTATCGAGCATATGTTTTTAGGCGGCTTGTGGGTTGGTGGTTACCGTGATGGCAGAGATGCACCCGATGTTACAACGGCCGCCCTTGATATTCCTTCTGTTCAGGATGTTGCCGAAGGATTCGAGTTTACCAATGCTCCCGGCGATCTCGTTATTGAGCGCTCATCGCTTGCCGATTCACCATATTATCATCCGACTGCAATTAGTCATCAAGATTTCTACGCTGAGTATACAGATTCAAACACCACTATACCCGGTACTCCTACATCAATTCCCGGTCATAATCATCCTCTACACATCAGCGTTCGTCAGGAAAGTTATGCATGGAATTATCCCTTCGCCGATGCTTTTGTCATAATCAATTTTATGGTTCGTAATACCGGAACCCACGGTATTAACGATATGTATGTCGGGCACTGGAGCGATATGGTGGTGAGAAATACCAATATAACCGGGCGTCCTGCCGGCTCTGCATTTTATCAGCACGTAGCACAGGGTTGGGTGCCGGAGGAACGGCTTGCATACGCATTCGACTATGACGGAGACCCCGGATTTACCGACAGTTATGTGGCAGTAAAAGTGCTTGGTGTTGAACATGTTGATCTTATCTATACAGTGGGTGAAGACGGTCTGCTTGGCGAGCGAGTTCGTGAAGAAAACCATCGATTCCTGACAAACGATCTTGATCATAATTTTAATGCCTGGCAATTCAGAGATCAGACGCATTCGGTGTATTTTTCTCCACAAACCGATAGCGAACGATATGATAAAATGGCTATTCCATTACAGCAACAATACATAGATCCATTGCGCTTATCGGGTAATAATATGATGACACTGGTCTCAAGCGGTCCGGTGGATCGAATCGAAGGCAGGGAATTGTTCGAAGACCCTGCGACAGGTGAAATGTACTGGAAAGTAGAGGCTGTTAATTTTGTCATTGCTGTTGTAGCGGCTAAAAAAGTAGGTCCCGAACCGGCACGACTTGATACCGAAGAACAGCGTGAACAACTCATGCTTAATGCCGAGTGGGCTCAGCGTGCATTTAACGGTGAAGACCGTGACGGTACCGGTGAGATGAGCCCGGATGAAGAATGGACAGACGGCACTCCAGAAAATCCCCGGCCGCAGCGTTATATACTTCCATCTCCCCCTAACTCGCCACGCGTACGTGTTGAACCCGGAGATCGTGAAGTTACAATTTATTGGGATCGCGACGCTGAAGATTCTGTTGATCCAATTACCGGGCGGGAAGATTGGGAGGGGTACCGTTTATATCGAACCAGTGCAGGAGCGGATATAGAATCGAGTGGAAGTCTCTTACAGGAATTTGTAAAGATGGCAGAGTTCGATAAGGAAAGTCACATTGGTTACAATACCGGTTTCAGTGCTGTGCGATTAGATGAGCCGGTTACCTTCCCGGACGATCCGGTTGAATACCACTATAGATTTCACGTACCGAATTTGTTGAACGGCTGGCAATATGCATTCTCCGTTACTGCTTTTGATGAAGGTGATCCGGAAATAGGTTTGGAAAGTCTCGAAAGCAGTCGTCTGTTTAATGCAGTCAGGGTTATTCCCGGCACACCGCCAACAAGTGAAGTGAATACCGAAATCGGTGTATATCCCAATCCATATTATGGTAGTGCCGCATGGGACGGAAGAAGTCCGGATACCGGGGATATTAGGGAGCGAGAACGAAAGATAACGTTTTTCAATTTACCGGCCAGAGCAACAATACGCGTCTATACACTTGCCGGTGATCTTGTGAAAACAATGCACCATGAATCCGATGCCTTTGCAGGTGAGGGTGAATGGTTTAACCGGTTCAGCAGTGATGATGTTGTGTTCTCAGGCGGGGAATACTCCTGGGACCTGATAACAGATTTCGATCAGGCAATTGCAACGGGTATGTATTTGTTTGTAGTGGAAGACTTGGAAACAGGAAATGTAAAACGCGGTAGGTTTTTAATTGTTAAGTGACAAATTCATAATCAATAATTAAGGAGATATATTTATGAGAGTATCTATACCACTGATTATAATAATTGCATTACTACTCTCTTCAGGATTGTTACATGCACAGAATGAATACCCTCTTGTATCACTCCATGATTTGCAGGAAATTCCGGAAAGTGTTTTGATCGAATTAGAGGAAATGGTAGAGGAGGGGGCCAGTGTAAGTGCCGTGCAACATATGCGGCACGCACCCATGCTCGGCGATACCGTTCGGGTCAGGGGTGTCATAACAGTTGATGCCTGGGACGATGATGAAGAAACTCCTTGGATACTGAATCGGGGGCGCCCATCGACCGCTGTGTATATTCAAGATCCGGATGATCCCGAGTGGGGTGGTGTACAGATAAGAGATGACTCCCGCGGTGACAGTGAGGATGAAATGGATGGCGGAGACCAGACAGGTTTACATCTTGTGCAGGAAGGTTGGCTCATAGAGGCAACGGTAGTTGTTGATATATATCCGGACCCCGGCGAGACTGCTTCACTCTCCAGTGAAACTCAATTGTCGATACTCGACGGTACCTTTATTGAGGTTATTGATGATACAGGCGATCCTCTGCCGTATGTAGACCATATGACCATCGGTGATTTTATGAAAGGTTCTGGCGGAGGTTCAACGGCACGAAACGCAGCTATGAAATTCCCGACCGGTGAGCCATATCTCGGTGCAAAAGTACGGTTTGAAGGTGTTCGGGTGAATCGCCGTGAAGCGAGAGACGATGGAAGATGGAACTGGTCTGTTATAGATGATATGGGCAATGAAATGCATATCATGGATGCATCAAAATATAATCGAGGCGGTGAAGAAGCCGATGATCCTGATTGGGAGCCACCGCTTCCGAATGCGCTTCTTAATATTCAGGGTGTGATGGGAGCTTTCCCCGGTTATGCATTAATCCCAATTGTTCATGATGATATTGAAGTCTTAGGTGTTCCACCGTTGATATCCGGTATAACAAGAAGTCATATTACACCACCGACAACTGAAGGGATGGAAATAACAGCACTCGTCGAGCATCCTGATCCGCAAGAAGATGTAGAAAATGTGTATATCCATTACAGTGTGAATGGTGGTGAATACCAAACAGTTGAAATGACCGATATAGGAGGCGAACAGTATCAAGGTACCATCCCTGCTCAATCCGAAGGTGATTTAGTGTTATATTATCTTGAAGCTGAAGGTGGTGGAGATGCCTCTACAGTTCCGGCTGTGGGTGAATTACAACCATTCTTCTATCACGTTCGTGACGGGGGAACAACTATTTTCGATGTGAAATTTTCACCTTACTTCCCGGCAGTTTATCCTGCCTTAGATGGTGAAACAGTAACGGTATCAGGTGTTGTAACTGCCACTACAGATGATATATCCGGTTATGTTCATATACAAGATGGTAACGATGAGTGGTCGGGTATCTGGATATACGGACCCGGTGTAGCGAATTCCACATTTGAAAGAGGCGATGAAGTGCAGGTAACCGGTGATGTTGAAATCGATAATGTCTTCTCCAGAGTACCCAGAATTTTTGTACCCTCGGAAGATAATTTTGAGGTTCTCGACCAAGGTCTTGATGTACCGGAACCATTGGTGTTTACCGCAGCGGATTTCCCGGCAGGCCGCGGTGCAGATCATCCAGATTCGGAACCCTATATGGGTATGCTGCTCCGGTTTGAAAACCTGACGATCACTGAAAACCTCGGGTTTGGTGATTTCCTCGTTGAAGACGGTTCAGGAGAGCAGTTGTATATTGCCGATACCCACGGGCCTGCCTGGACGAGTACGTACAGCGTCAATCCTAATGACGAACCGGAGAACTTATTGCTTGAAGGATCAACGATTGACGGACTTATTGGAATACTATTTTATAGTTTTAATAATTATAAAATAATTCCCCGTCAGGCAGATGACTTCATGGGTGTTACCAGTGTAACCGATATGATCGAAGGTGAAACACCCGGGACCTTTAAACTGACCCAGAACTATCCGAATCCGTTTAATCCTGCTACCCAGATTCAGTTTTCACTTCCTGAGGAAGCACATGTAACATTAAAGGTATTTAATGTTCTCGGTCAACGGGTGAAGATTCTCGTTGACGAACATCACACTGCCGGTACATATACGGCTACATTCGATGCCGGTATGCTCCCGAGCGGGGTGTACTTCTACCGGATTGAAGCGGGTGATTTTGTTGAAACAAAACGTATGATGTTGCTGAAATAGTATCAAAGGATACTAAGTAAACGTAAGAAAAAATATAAGACCTGACAGGTTTTTAGACCTGTCAGGTCTGTCTTAAAAAATAAAAAACTATGTATCGTAATTTATTAGTTCTATTTCTCCTACCGTTTGTATTGGTGAGTTGTATTGACCAACCCACCTCCGAACGAATGGAGAATATACCTCCCACGACGTATCTCTGGTTAATGCCCGACGATACACTGCGAACGACTACCAGCCGGCAGCATATTCATTGGTGGGGTGACGATCCCGACGGTTTTGTTGTCGGGTATGAATGGTCGTTTGATGCCGCAAACTGGACGTGGACCGAGCGGAATGACAGTGTTTTTACATTTAGTATGCAACAACCGGATACCGTCTACAACTTTTACGTCCGAGCTGTAGATAATATTGGTGAACGTGATCCCGACCCTGCACACCTGCGGATACCGGTAAAGAATTCACCTCCGAGCGTAGAGTTCATCGAGGGGTCCGATGTTCCCGATACAACCTTCCCGGTTGCAACTTTTGTCTGGTCAGGCACCGATCCCGATGGTGATGATACAATTGAGCATTATTATTGGGCATTAAATGATATCTCAGAATGGAATGAAATATCCGGCGGCTCGTCTTCTATCACATTATATGAAGAAGACGGTCTGCGTATCAATGAGACCAATGTTTTTTACCTAAAAGCTATTGATAATGCAGGCGCTTACAGTTCGACTGCAATTATGCCGGGAAATCCTGCACCGGATAACCCTGAAAGAGCGGGTGACAGCGAAGCATTCTGGTACGTTCGGGAAGCCGTTGGGGATATTTTATTTATAAATGATTATGGGGGGACGGAAGGAAATCTTGCTTTATCTCTTTACCGTTCAGTTCTTGACACGCTTGAAGGCGGGAGATTTTTAGAAAACTCGCAATTGAATATTCGTCGTGGCAGAACCGGTCAACAACGCGGCGAACTTGTACCTGCATTAATTAATCCTACATTGATTGAGACATTCAGATTATTCGATGTTGTCGTTTGGTTTACTGATGATAGTCCAAGTGCAGGTATCGCTCAATCTTCACTACCGGGTTATATGGATTCAGGAGGAAAAGTATTATATAGCGGCACATTTCCTTCGAGGTTATTTGATGCGCGTGAAATGGGGCTCCTTGAATTCGCACCTGTTGATAGTGTGGGAGGCGCAATAGGTCATATATCTTCAAATACCCTGATTAATACAACACCTGCTGCCCGGGATGCCGGCTATCCGCAATTGTACCGCGATGACCGGGGAGTGCTAATAATAGGCGCCCGGGAATTAATTCCTGAAAGTGGGTCTACATCATTATATCATCTGGATATGGATGATGATTACAATCCGCTCATTGGTGTTAAGAATGCGGGTAACACAATTGTCTTTATGGGATTCCCGATGCACAGAGCCAACGGTAGTTCCGATAATCCCGAAACCCAGAAACTCGGTCAATTTTTCAGACAAGTTTTAATCGATGATTTTGGTCTTTAATTTCAGAATGGTGATGTTATGGTAACGAAGCCATATTATTATTTGGTGTTGTTTATTGTATTTTTACTACTAACTCAGATTGTGCTAGCACAAGCTGAACGCGGAGAGATACGCGGTAAGGTTACCGATAAGGACACCGGCGAGCCGCTTCCAGCAGTGAACGTTGCTATACCCGGCACCTACTACGGAGCTGCAACAGATTTTGATGGGAATTTTTTGATTACCGGTGTTCGCCCCGGTACTTATACCATAGAAGTCTCGATGATTGGTTTCCAGAGGCAGCAGCATACCGGTATACGGGTCGAAGCAGGTGAAACTGTTGAACTAAATGTTCAACTTCAGGAAACCGTGTTAACGCTCGATCAGGAAGTTACCGTTGTCGGAGAACGTCCGCTTGTTGATATTGAAGAAACAGCAAGCCGGCGTATAATATCGCAGCGTGACATTGAGGTAGCGGTGGTGGAAAATGTTCGTGACATCGTCGTGCAGCAGGCGGGTGTTGTTCAGCAGGATGACGGTATTCACATCCGCGGTGGTCGAACATACGAAACTGCTTATATGATCGATGGTGTATCCGTACAGGATCCCGTCGCCGGTACTGGTTTCGGGCTTGAATTAAGCTCTGCAGCTATTGAAGAAGTTGAAATGATTACCGGCGGATTCAATGCCGAATACGGACAGGCAATGTCGGGGATCATAAATGTCAGAACACGTGACGGTGGCGACGAGTATCAAACCTCACTATCTTATAAATCTGATCGTATCGGTTTTCCGGAAGATCATCCGAGTAATTTAAACACCGATATCGTTGAAGCGACATTGAGCGGCCCTGAGCCGATCACACAAAAATTTCTTCCATCGCTTGGAATTGATTTCCCATGGCGGCTGACGTTCTTTTCGAATTTTTATATGGGTATCACCGACGGACTTGAATTTGGCCGCACCGGAAATCGTGCCGAACAATTGTATTCATCAACATTTCACGGTACGACATTTGCCCCGCGCCAGAATAATACCTGGTCGTGGATGGGGAAAGCCAATCTGCATTTCAGCTCGACAAAACGGCTCGAGTATACATATACGCAATCGGTTAACATTAATCAAAATTCTCAAAGTATTCAAACCCGACTGGAACACGTCGAACCGAGTCCCGGATATCAATACCGCTTCCAGTATCTGCTCGATAATGCTAATACCTTTACCCATAACAATCAGGGTAATATATTAAAATGGACACACACACTAAGTCCACGTACGTTTTATGAAGTGCGTGTCAGCAATTTCTTCACCCATCTCCGTGCCGATGCAAACGGGCTGCACTGGAATGAGTACGAAGAGCCGCAGGATATTGTGCAGTTGCCGGTTGAGTATTACAACACCGACAGCGATACTATAGGCGTAATACCGGGTGATGGGTTTTATAATACCGGTCATCCGTTTACGTGGCGTGATCATAGTGTGAACGAATTTACCGTTCAGTTTGATCTTACCCGGCATCCTGCTGAAACACGAAAATTTAAAGGTGGTTTTGAGTTGACAT
>PWXV01000050.1 GCA_003568415.1 Ignavibacteriales bacterium | reverse complement strand
TTCCGACACGTGTGCCAGTTATTAATAGTAGTATGGAACTGCATTCCGGGATCGCCGCAGATCCATGCAGACTCCGAGATCTCGTTCATAAGATCGCGTGCACGATAGGTATCAACAGGATTATTGCCGCGAACCGATTTTGTTGTCCACTCTTTATCTTCAAGAACTGCACGCATAAAGTCATCGGTTACACGCACTGAATGGTTTGCATTTTGATATGCAATCGAATCATATGCACCACCCGGTACGTTGAATCCCGGATCGTAGCCCGCTTCGATCAATGCCCAGGCTTTTTTTTCTTCATCTGCTTTGCAGTTGATGAAGTCGCGGATATCGGGGTGATCGGTGTTCAATATAACCATCTTAGCGGCACGCCGTGTTTTTCCTCCGGACTTAATAACACCGGCAAACGCATCGTATCCTTTCATAAAGGAAACGGGACCGGATGCAGTACCGCCGCCTGAGAGCTGTTCTTTCGATGAACGAAGTGTCGATAGGTTAGAACCTGTACCCGACCCCCACTTAAACAATCTTCCCTCGGTGCGGGCCAGTTCGAGGATCGATTCCATTGTATCTTCGACAGCGTTAATAAAACACGCGGAACATTGGGGCTTTTCTTCTACACCACAGTTAAACCATACGGGGCTGTTAAATGAGAAATGTTGATGAACGAGCAAGTAACTAAGCTCGTGATAAAACGTCTCGGCATCCTCTTCATTGGTGAAATAATCGCCCTGCCTGCCCCATTCGGTAATGGTGCGGGCAACACGATCGACGAGCTGACGCACGCTGGTCTCGCGGTCGGGTGAACCGAGCTGTCCGTGGAAATATTTTGAAACAACCACGTTTGTTGCGGTCATCGACCAGGATTTGGGAACTTCGACATCCTTCTGCTCGAAAATAACTTCACCATGCTCGTTAGTAATTGATGCGGTCCGGTAATCCCATTCTATTTCGTCAAACGGGTGTTTCCCCTTTTTGGTGAAATAGCGTTCAAAGGTCAAGCCCTTGTGTGATGCGAGGGTTCCTTTTTGGGCGTCCTGGGTTGTTGTTTGTTCTGCGTTTTCCGTAACGCTATTGCTGGTATTAGTCGTATGCCCCATAAAATTGCATCCTCCGCTTATATATTTTTACTGTGGGATTTGGAATATTGATAAGATTTAAATTTTTTGATTTCTGGACCATAATGGGCAATTTTTCTTATATGTTTCACCTAAATTGAGGTTCGTAATAGGACTTTGATTATATATAATTTTTTAATTGGAGTCAATACTTTTTCAAAAAAGTTTTCCACATTTTATTAACTCGTATATGGGTATAGATGTTTGCTTATAAAAAAAATAAACAAACCCCTATAACTTATTTATACAATTATAGTTACAGGGAATTAATAAATTTTTATAAATTAACAGATATTTTGGAATTATCTATAGGAACAAAAAAATTTTATGTAAAGAATTTGTAGAATTCATAAATTTTCTGGAACAATTTCAATCACTATTGCGTCACTATTAATGTTATCCGGTGATAAATTTTTTTGCATTTTTTTGTGGAAAATCCCCGTTATCACTTGATTTATAATAAATCTCGTATTAAATTAAACAGGTTATAATATCTGTTTAAGAAAAAACTTTAAGTACTGACCAAGGAGAGAATTTATGCAATGGAGGGCTGTCCTTTCCCTTCTTCTGTGTCTGTTAATAATCATACCAGTAATATCTCAAACCGATAGGCGACAGATTGAGGAAGAGCAGGATTACGCATTTGCGGTGGGTTTATTCAGGGATCGAATGTATCAAATGGCGCACGAGGAATTCCATAGTTTTGTCCGGAAATACCCCAACAGTGCAAAAGTAATGAATGCGCGGTTTCTTTCGGTTGAATCGTTGTTCTTTCTTGAGAAATATGATCAAGCCGAGCGGCAATATGAACAATTTATACGCGACTATCCAAACAGTCCGTATCTTGCAGACGCTTATTTTAGATTAGGTGAAATTGCATATCGCAACGATAGTTATCGAAAAGCGATAAGTGCATTCCGTGAGGTTCTTGAAAAAGAACCATCGGATGACCTTGCCGGTGAAGCTGCGTACTGGATCGGTGAATCCTATATGCAAAGTGAGGATTATAATAATGCGATACGCTTTTACTCAATGGCATATGAACATTTCCCCGAGAGCCGTTTACGTGATTACGCACTGTATTCTATGGGCTGGGTAAATGAACGGCGGAACAGACATTCACTTGCAATTGAATCATATCAACGGTTGCTCGATGAATTCCCCGATAGCCCGTTATATTCAGCGGCTTTTATTCGTATTGGAGAGAACCATTTCAATAACAGAAATTATGACCAGGCTATTACCTGGCTGGAAAATTCACTCGATAAGATAACCGATAATGAGAAGAAGGCCGAAGCGATATATCTTATCGGTGAGTCGCATTATGAACTTAATCAGTACGAAGAAGCCCGTACAAATTACGAAACTTTTCTTGATAACCACACAGGTCACTGGCTTGCCCGAGAGGTTCGGTATGCACTCGGATGGACCTATATAGAATTGGAAGACTACTCCGGTGCTGCCTCCGCATTTGAACCGCTTATTCGTGGAGACGATGATATTGCAAAAGCCGCTTCATTGCGATACGGAATGTCATTGAAGTATGCAAACGAGCGCGAACGTGCCGCTGAAATATTACAGCAAACCGCGACACGGTTTCCCGAAACACGCTATGCGGCAGAGGCAATGTACGAACTCGGTATGCTTTACTACGAAGATGAACAGTATCGGGATGCAAAAGAAATGTTTGAAACCGTTTCAACAAGATACGGAACAAGTAATGTAGCACAACAGGCAACCCGCATGTTAGGTGAAAGCCATATTGCACTCGGTGATTATGAATCCGCACGAACTGCCTTTGCCTCGGTCGCTGTTAAGACGGATATACCGGGTGCATTGAGGAGTCAGGCAATGTATCAGGAAGCATGGACCTTGTACCGGATGAATCAATACCGGCAGGCTGTTGATAAATTTGATGAGTTCCTGAATATATTTTCGGATCACGAGAAAGCGGTTGATGCAAACTTCTGGGCCGGTGAAGCCCATTATCAGCTCGAAAACTACCGTGATGCCGCAACAAAATACCAGCGTGTTGTTAATGCCGGAACGGGACATCCGCGTCATCGTGAAGGCCTTTACGGTCTCGGTTGGGCAAATCTGCGGGCACAGCGTTTTGAAGAAGCAGCCAGAGCATTCAATGATTTTGTACAGCGATATCCCCGTTCCGAATATATCGTTGATGCACGCCTGCGGCTTGCCGATAGTTATATGGCACTGGGCAGATACGTTGAAGCAATGAATTCATACCGGAACGTTGTACAAAACCATCCGGATACCGATGAAATAGATTACGCTCAGTTCCAGCTTGCGCAGTCTTTATTCCGTGCAGGGAATCGCCAGGAGGCACGGAATGAATTCCGGCGTCTTGTGGAAACCAAACCGGATTCCGAGCTGGCACCGGAAGCACAATATGCGGTGGGATGGACCTTCTTCCAGACACAGGATTATGACCGAGCAATAGAAGAATTCAGAAGGACGATAGATCTGTTTCCCGGTAAGGTAATTGTACCCCGGGCTCACTACAGTATAGGAGATGCTTATTATAATAAAGGGCAGTACGATGAAGCGGTGCGGGCGTACCGTCAGGTTCTTGGGCGTCACCCGCGCAGTCAATATGTACCGGATGCTATAACCGGTATTCAATACGCATACACGATGCAAAATAATTTGCAGGGAGCTGTTACGGTGATCGATGATTTCCTCCGGCAAAATCCGGATAGTGAGATGGCAGACAGATTACAGTTCAAAAAAGGCGACCTGCATTTCAGTCAACAAAACTTCCGGGAAGCTATAACCGAGTGGCGGAATTTTATTAACCGGTATTCGGGAAGCGGTCTTGTTCCCGATGCATACTACTGGATAGGCCGGGCGAACCTCATGCTTGCAAACAATAACGAAGCCTTGCAGGCATTCAATACGGTGGTTAATCAACACAGTAACAGTTCGGTAGCCCCGAAAGCGTTGTTCGAGATCGGTACTGTGCATATGAACAGAGAGGCATATAATGAAGCCATCTCTGTCTATGAGCGATTGCAACAAAATTACGGAAATTCTGACGAAGCAATAGAGGGTGCCTATAAGAAAGGTGTTGCACTGAAACGATTAGGAAGAAGTGATGAGGCCCGGGAGCAGTTTGAGATGGTTCAGAATAATTATACCGACACACGTTTTGCTTCGCTGAGCAAAGTGGGAGTTGCCCGCATTCTCGTGGAACAAAATGCAGTAACCGACGCCATACAACTTCTTCGAACTGTTGTGAGTGAGCGGTCGGATGATGTTGGTGCAGAGGCACAATATCTTATCGGTTCGATTGAATTACAACGCGGTAATTATGATGATGCAATCACACAGTTACTCCGTGTACGGTATGTATTCCCGAATGCAACCGAATGGGTTGCCCGGTCATATCTTGGATTGGGTGAGGCGTATGAGGCGACCAATCAATCTTCGCGTGCCCGTGAAGCATATGAGAGATTAATAGAACAACATGGTGAAACAGAATTTGCCCGTGAGGCGGAAACGAAATTGCGGAGGCTTGGACGTTCATGAGAAAGTCATTTGTAATCGGTATTTTTATTGTCTTTTTAGGAAGTAGTTTAGTACATACCCAGGAACAGGAGCGACCGACACCGCCGCCGCGCGAAACTGATATCCCGGATCGCATTGAACGTGAGGAACCCGACCGCGAACGTTTACCTGAGTTTGAGTTGCCTGAGTACGTTATTACCGGTCGTGCCACCTTCCGGTTGCCGTATGTGCATAAACCAAAGATAACCGAACAAAATATCTACGTTGCCGAGATAACGGAAAGAATGACCGGAGTTGATCGGGAATTGGAAACATCCCCCATCGATATTCCCACAAAAACATTCGGTGAATTCAGGCAACTTCCGTCTGTACAACACGGACAGGTGCGGCTTGGGTACGGCAGGTTTAATACACCGGTGATTTCCGGCTGGGCTAATTTCCGGAGCGGTGACTGGGATGTATCCGGGCGGTTATCGTATTTAAATACCGAAGGGTACGAGGACTTTGCCGAAGGATATGATCTCGACGGACGGTTTCAATTCGGTTACCGGTTATCGCAAGATCTACCGGCACTGCTTCGCGGAGGAAGATCATCTTTAACCATTGGGTTTGAAGGTTTGAAGTACGGGTTATTCAGCCAAACCTCAGTTGATGATGATGATATTGGTTTACCCATAATCATCGAGGATCCGCATACGATGGATAGAACATGGAGAAGTAGCTACTCCGAAATTGGTTTTGAATCGGGTGCCGGTGCTCCGTTCGACTATGATCTATTATTCGGTTGGAGAGGGTCGACACTTGATAATGATGCCGGTCCCGTAACCCGTTTAAACGATGATGAATTGTATGTCAGATTAAGTACGCTGGGGTATATTGAAGCGGTTCGTTTCCGAACGGGTTTTGAGTATATTGTTAACAATCTTGATATTGAAGTCGACGATGAAATCAATGATCCGCAGTATCTGCGAGGTTCGGTTACCGCCTTATTTCCGATAGCGGATGATTTTATGTCATTCGAGGTTGGCGGAAGCATTTACTCAACCCGGGGAACCCACGCAGATCGTGAAACTTCTTTGAAACCGTTTGCCGAAGTTCGAGTTATGCCGCAGCGATCCTTTACAATATATGCTCGTTATGCACCTGAAGTAAACCACCGGTCACTTCATTCATTACAGCATTACTATCCATATCTCGGCTGGTGGGCTATTCCGCCGGGTGTCGTAGCTATTATGCCGTCTGATGAAAAAATTAACGTTGCTGCAGGTGTTGAATTCAATCCTCACCGGAAGCTAAACGTAAATGCCTATACTCAGTACCGGGAAATAGATGGCTATCCGGGTTTATACGGAGTTGATTCTTACGGAACGGTACAGTTGACACATCTCGGTACTTCAAAGATTTTTTCTGTCAACTCCGATGTACGCTATGTATTAAGCGATCGTGATATATTGACAAGTAAAATTTCTCTACGGTATACGAAAAATGATTACTTCGATTCGTCGATACCCCAGATTGCACCAGTGGCAATAGCAGGAGTGTATACGCGTGAATTCCCGTTTGGATTGCGGGCATCCGCCGGTATAGAATTCCTGTCACCAAGACGCGCCTCATATCGGGTCGGCGGTGACGATGGACTGGATCATTTAATTAATCTTAATCTTGACGTTCATTATCAATTTCATAATATTATGGGTGTATATATGAAGTTCGATAATCTGTTGAATCAATCGTATGAACGGTATTTTACCTATCCGGCACGGCCGTTTTACATTGAAGGGGGAATCCAAATATCTTTTTAAACTTTCTCTAACAGGAGGATATATTTATGCCCGATCTCAATTTAAAAGATGAAGAGGAATTCTCCGATGAGCGTGGGGGGAAAAATCCGGAGAAGCCGCGTAAATCTAAATTTCATAGAAGCGGAGGGGGCGATAACTCAAACAAAATATTACTTGTAGCGATACTGGTGCTCATAGCACTCGGAGTTGTCATGTTAAACCAGTTCGGTGTGATTAATCTTTGGGGAACGACCGAATCACGGGTCACGGTAGATCTACCGCCGTTAGACGAAGAAGTAGCAGATCCCATTCCGGAACCACGTGAGCCCGAGTTAACGCCTGCACCGGATGAACCTGAAGAACCTGAAGAACCAGAGGTAACTCCGGAACCTGAACCCCGCCAACCAGTTCGTGAAGAGCCGAGAGAAGTGCGACCTGCCGGAACCGGCCAGTATACGGTCCAGGTCTCGGCGTGGCGTGACCGGCAAAAAGCAGAAACGCAGGTTCAACGGATTCGTAATGCAGGTAAGGATGCATTTTTAAACGAGACAACAATAAACGGGACTACCTGGTATCAGGTACGAATCGGCCGGTACCAGACACGTCAGCAGGCTGAAGAAGAGGCGAGCAGATTCCAGCTGCTTCTTGAAACCGGTTGGTGGGTAACTCGTATTAATAACTGATTTTACTAATTAAAGCAGGGATTTTTTTAGAAGGAGCTATTATGGATTATCTTTCGATTGTTGCACGCGGCGGTTGGTTGATGCTGCCGATTTTTATTTGCTCATTGATTGCAGTTTTTATCATCGTCGAACGATTTCTTGTTTTACGACGAGCCCGTATGGATGTCGGCCAGTTTATGCTCAAAATTAAAAGCATACTGCATCGGGGTGATGTCGAAGGTGTGAGGAACTTCTGTTCACAAAAAGAATCGCCGCTTGCTCATATATTGAAAAAAGGAATTTCAAAATATGACCAGGGATGGGATAAGGTGCGTGAAGCTATAGAAAACCAGGGAAAGAAAGAAATTTTTAATCTTGAGAGACGATTAAATGTGCTCGGTACCATTGCGGGTATCGCACCACTCATCGGTTTCCTGGGTACCGTTACCGGTATGATTCTGGCATTTATGAATATTGAAAGTCTTGGCGGGAATGTTAATCCCTCCGATCTTGCAGGCGGTATATGGCAGGCGTTGCTGACGACGGCATTCGGACTTTCGGTAGGTATAATTTCATATGGTTTTTATAACTACTTTGTTACCCGTGTCGGCCGGTTTGTCCATGAACTGGAAATGACATCAACCGAGTTTCTCGAAATACTGAAAGTCGGTCCAAAAGGTCAGGCAGGACAAACACAAAGAGCATCACAACAACGCCGTGCTGCTAAACCGGTCTATGAAGAAGATTATTTTAAAGAGAAAGAGGGATCGTAATGAAGTTTAAGACCGACAACAAATTACTTTCTATGTTCAGCTATGCATCGCTGACCGATATCGTTTTTTTGCTGCTTATATTTTTCCTGTTATCGTCGTCGTTTGTGATACAACCGGGAATTAAAGTACAGTTACCTCATGCCGAGACCGGTGAACCACAAACCGAACGCCAGGTAACGATCACCGTCACTGAAGGCGGAGAAATATTTTATAATAATGAGCAGATCGCACTGGCCGACCTTGGGGCACGGTTGCTTCCGGTCATAGAGCGTGATCCTGAAAATGTTGTTATCATTCAGGCAGATCGCACGGTAAGTCTCCAAAACACCATCGAAGTAATCGATATTGCCAAAGCGGTCGGTGCAACACGATTTAACATTGCAACCGAACCACTGAGACGATAGGAGGAATTCTGTGGAGAATGAAAAATTAAAAGGTTGGATTGGAACAATTGTCATTCACGGTATATTGATAATTCTGTTTGCCATCATGCGGGTATCGCTTGATCCCGAACTGCCGGAATTTGTCGAAGTAGCGTGGGGTGCAGCAGTACAGCAAGAGCCTGCACAACCAACAGAACCGCCACAGGTTACCCGGGCTGAGCGCGAGCCGGTTGTTGCCGAACGTGAGGAAGTTGTTGCAACCGAACGGCCGGTTGAGCTTCCCGAGCGCAGGGAGTTACACCAGGATGATGATATCATTCGTTTACCAGAACGCGATCGCGTAGATATCGCTCAGCAAATGACGCAGGAACGACAGCAGCCGCAGGATGAAGTACGTGACCGACGTGAACGGGATGCAGGTGCGATACTCGGTGAACGTGAGCGGTTCCAATTGCCGGTTCCCGATGACGCGGCAGGAGAATCGCCCGTTGCTACGGGATCATCACCCGAACAACGTGAAACCGATCAGGATATTTCGTATGCACTTGAATGGGAAGGGGATGTTACCCGCCGGAAGGTGAGCGGTACACTTCCTGAATATCCTCCCGGGGTGAATGTCGAAGCAGTAATCCGGTTGCGGGCAACGGTATTTCCCGATGGTACGGTCAAGTCAGTTCAACCGGTTCAACGCGGTAATCCCCGTCTCGAAGAGGTTGCGCAGTCTGCTGTTCGCTACTGGCGTTTCGAACCATTAAGTAGAGGGCAACCGCAGGTAGAACAGGATTGCTATATTACTTTCCATTTCACATTGCAATGATTGTCGTGGAGGCCGGAATATCCTTTTCGGCCTACACCTCATCCAAACATTCTTTCTTCTACCAGGTGGCAAAGTATGTGTGCTGCGGTAATATGACCTTCCTGAATGCGTTGGGTATCGTTTGATGGGATGATTATTGAGTGATTGCAGAGTGAAAGCAAATCCCCACCGTTTCCTCCGAGCATACCGATTGTTATTAATTTCCTCTCATTTGCACACTGAACGGCGTTTATGATGTTGGCCGACTTCCCGCTTGTGCTTATGGCAATAAGTATATCGTTTTCCTTCCCGAGTGCCTCGATAGCCCGTGAAAATATATTCTCATATCCAAAATCATTCGAGCCGGCTGTGAGATACGATGTGTCGGTTGTCAGGGCTATTGCGGGAAGTGCCGGACGTGTCTTTTTCGGACTTAACCGGATAACAAACTCGGTAGCAATATGTTGGGCATCCGCTGCACTGCCGCCGTTTCCGCACAGGAGTATTTTATTCCCCTGTTGAAAACATGAAGTTATTATTTCGGCAGATTTAATGAGATCATTCGTGCAGGTCTCTATCATCTTCTGTTTTAC
Organism: Ignavibacteriales bacterium; assembly: GCA_003568415.1. Classification (GTDB taxonomy): domain Bacteria; phylum Bacteroidota; class Ignavibacteria; order T3Sed10-11; family T3Sed10-11; genus T3Sed10-11. The sequence goes on along the minus strand of PWXV01000050.1, from coordinate 19,031 downwards.
TTCAGCACTTGACGATAGATTTGAGATAATTATGTCGCGATCGGAAGAAGGCATAGGGTCTATATAAATAATGTTATAAAATATACCGTTAAGCCTGCATATACACCGGCTGCTATGTCGTCGAGCATAATTCCCCATCCACCCGATAGCGACTCAAGCTGCCGTGCAGGCGGTGGCTTTATGATATCAAATATTCTGAATAAAAGAAAACCCGCTCCAAGGTGAAACCACGTTATCGGAAGAAACAGCATAGTAACCCACATCCCGACAGCTTCATCAATCACAACGACTTGTGGATCATCACCATAGACGGTCTCAAATTTTCTTGATACCCACACTCCGATCAAGAGACCGACAACAACCATAACAAATAGAACTACTGTCGTAATATCCGGAAAAATGATCAGCGGGATAAGGGCTACCAGTGAACCTGCAGTCCCCGGTGCCACCGGTGAGTAACCGGAGTAAAAAACCGTGGCAATGCATTTTGTTAAAAATGAAAGCTCGTTCTGTGATTTAACTTTCCCTTGTTGTGTTTTGGCTTCCTGCATAAAGATCGGCAATCATTTTACGATTATCAATGAGATAGATGACACCGGTCCATACCGTAAGGAACGTAACCGCAAGCATGAGAATATAGACAAGAATCGGGTTAAGCATTACGTCGATGGTTCCCGGCAATACACTGTATATTGCTGGTGAGTTTTGTATTACGTAAACTACCAGGAGATAATACAATACAATCATCTGCACGGTAGTTTTAATTTTGGCACCTTTTGAAGGATAAAAAGCTTTTCCTTTAATTTCAGAAAAGCCTCGCAGAAGAGTGATCACAATATCACGAATCACGATAAGTATTACCATCCAGAGTTGTGCAAGACCGATGACCACAAAACCGATAAATGCAGCCGACGTTAATATCTTATCGGCGAGCGGATCCAGGAAGCGACCCAGTTCACTGTGATATCCGTACTTCCGTGCCACGACTCCATCATACCAATCGGTGAGTGCAGCAACTAAAAATACAGCGAGTGCGATCTGTTTAAAGGTTGCTGAATCTTGAAAGAGGAGATAAAGAAAAACCGGTGTTAATATAATTCGTAGTGAAGTTAATTGATTCGGTATTGTCATAATCAGCTGTATTTGTATGGATGCGGACAGTGACTGATAATAAAAAATAAATCAAGGTTAAAGTACAAGGAAAAAACAAGATGTGCAAGCATTGATGTCCGTTATACGGTATCTGTTTTAAAGAAACGATCACACGAGTAACGTCCGGCGCCCCGGAATAGTATGTATAATGCTATTAATAAAAACAGTGATGCGAGTTCATATCGCATATCCGTAATTAAATGCCGGTACACTGCGACACTCATATTTATAGTTATCAGTGCTGCAACATATCTGGTATATAATCCGGCTGCGAACATCAGCCCGCCCACAAATTCGACTACTGCGACCACCCCTGCAAAAAATAATGGTAACGGAAAACCAAGGGAAGCTACAGTGTCGGGAAAGCCCCATTCTTCTGCGCGGAAGAGGTGATTCCACAAAGCAATCATTTTTCCTTTTCCATGGAGGAAAGCAAGAAATAGGCCACTACCGACACGAAGGAAGAGTAGGCCGAGTTGCTCAAAAGCTGAAAAACGGGATAGTAATGCCATAAATTCCGCTTATGCGGCTTTCTTTACCTTACCTGATTTGAGGCAAGTGGTACAAACTTTAATACGTTTCACACTGCCATTTATGATCGCGCGTACACGCTGCAGGTTTGGCATCCACCGCCGCCGGGTTTTGTTATTGGCGTGGCTGATATTGTTGCCGCTTACCGGTTTTTTTCCACATATTTCGCAAACTTGTGCCATAAAATTACCTTTACACCAATTATTGTATACTTACAAGTATTTGAATTCAGAAACTTTAAATTTACGAATAATTATGAAATTTAGCAATACTTAGGTTGCCGGGTATTTACTATACCCTATTCCGCGGAAAATATTCAAAAATGTTAATTTGTGAAGCCATTGATGAATATCTTGCCGTTCGTAAGAAAAAATCTCACCGTTTTTGGTGGCTGAGCCGTTATTCGGGAAGTACGTAAGCGGTAAAGGCGATCTTTAAACAACCTATAAATTTCAAATAAAAGAAAAAATCAATTGAAATATTCAGCAAGAAATTGTATATTTGTTCCAGTTAAAAATTCACCGTAATCATAAACCCTTTAATCCAATCCGGTGAGATGGAAAGGGATAATATGAAAGCTATAACACCAACCGATTTTCATCCCCGGGAAGTACTTCCCCAAAATTACAATTTTTTCAGTACATCATATTATTTAAGAGGCAATCACTATGACCGTTAAATCCGTTGTAATGGATGAGAAGGGAATTGATCGTTCGATTGTGCGGCTTTCGCACGAAATAATTGAACGAAACAAGGGGATCGTGAATCTTGTAATCATCGGTGTGAAAACACGGGGTGAATATCTTGCGCGTCGAATTGCTACACAAATTAAAAATCTCGAGGAAGCCAATATTCCCTGCGGTTTTATCGACATTACCCTTTATCGCGATGATTTGCAAACCCGAAGTCTGGAACATCCTGAATTAAAAGGAACCGAGATACAGTTTGACATTACCGACAAACATGTAATACTCGTCGACGATGTGCTCTATACCGGACGAACAACCCGTGCAGCGCTTGACGAACTTGTCGATCTCGGACGTCCCGCATCAATTCAACTTGCTGTATTAATCGATAGAGGTCACCGGGAATTACCTATACGTGCGGACTATGTGGGAAAGAATGTCCCGACGTCGGTGGGAGAACAGATAAAGGTACTCCTGAAAGAAATTGATGGAAAGGATGAAGTATTGCTTGTAGATGTCGGGTAAAAAATTGATAGATCATTATTGGACTTTTTATTTACAATTATGGAGGTAATCATGAAAAGGTTTAGTTTTTTACTGTCTTTGATTCTACTCTTTTCGTTCTCGGTAGCTGCCCAGGATTATTACCCGAGCGGTGATGAGTGGGAGGTTGACGGTGAGCAATGGGATCACTGGCCGACTGAAATGATTTCTTTTGAGACTGATGAAGGAACATGGATAAACCTCGATGTCAGTCCGGACGGACGATGGATAGTTTTCGATTTGCTCGGAAATATCTATCGTATTCCGTTTGAAGGTGGAGAAGCGGAATTACTTGCCGGAGGTGTTGCATTTGGACATCAACCGCGATACAGTCCGGATGGTGACTTGATTGCATTCACAAGCGACCGGAGCGGTGTTGATAATATCTGGGTTATGAATGCCGACGGCAGCGATCCACGGCAAATCACATTTGACGATGATCCGTATCCAACCTCGCCCTACTGGACGCCTGACGGTCAGTATATTGTGATGAAAAAACATATTCGGTACGTTCGCTCGCTCGGCGGCGGTGAGATATGGCTGCATCATATAGATGGAGGACAGGGAGTCCGGCTTGTGGACCGGATTGCCTGGCAATCCGATCAGAACGAACCTGCTGTCTCTCCGGACGGCCGGTGGGTATATTATAGTTTCTATCCGGATCAAGTATTCGAATATAACAGAGACCCCCACGAAGGTATTTATCAAATCAACCGGTTCGATCGGGAAACAGGCAGAACCGAACCCGTAACACGTGCAGCCGGTGGTGCGGTTCGACCGACTCCTTCACCTGATGGCGAAAAGCTCGCATTTGTAAGGCGTGTTGGCACGAAGACGTGTCTCTTTATTCGTGATCTTGAATCTGGAGCTGAACGCAAAGTATTTGACGGTTTGGACCCCGATCAAAAGGAGACGTGGGCTGTTCACGGTGTTTATCCGGCGTTTGCCTGGACACCCGACAATGAAAATATTGTCATTCATTTTGACGGGAAAATCCACAAAATAGATATCGAAACTGGTGATCCAGAGTTGATACCGTTCACGGCAAATGTCGAACAAAAAATTGCCGATGCAGTTCATTTCGATTATCAAATAGAGGATGACTCATTTCAATCGAGAATGATTCGCTGGCCGGCTCTAACTCCGGATGGTGAAACACTCGTATTTCAATCTGCAGGCCATATCTATCGTATGCGTATGCCCGATGGAACACCGGAACGAATTACATCGCAGGATGAACGGCTCGAATTCGCGCCCGCAGTTTCACCGGACGGTCGGTGGGTTGCATACGTAACGTGGAACGACAACGAAGGCGGCGGTCATCTATTTAAGAAGCGACTTGACGGCAGTGGCAATCCCGTTCAACTCACCCGGAGACTCGATCAGTATTCGAATCCTTCCTGGTCGCCCGATGGAAATTACATAGCGTTTCTCCAGGGAAGCGGTATCGTTCATCGCGGAAAGAATTTAAGCGGCGAATTTTACCTGAATATTCGTTACATCAGCGCCGATGGTGGTGACGTTTATCATATTACTGAAACAGCAAACCGCGGACCGAACCGGAGAATGCCGAGAATTACCTGGAAAGCAGACGGCTCACGGGTATACTTCCACGAAAATTATGAGGGAAATACCGTGCTGACAAGCGTCCGGTTAAACGGCACCGACAAAAAGCGTCATATGAAAAATGATCGTGCCGAAGAAATTGTGTTGTCACCTGATGGAAAATGGGTTTCATTTAAAGATTTGCATAATGTCTATGTGGCACCATTTCCAAAATCGGGACGTGAACCGTTATCCATCGAACGGGTCGGGGCAGGAGTGCCGGTGAAACAGTTGACAAAGTATGGCGGTGATTGGTTGTGGTGGACACAGGATTCGGAGTATCTCACATTCAATCTCGGCAATGCATTCTATAATCAAAGTGTCGAGGATGTTTATAAAAATACAAACGGGGAAGATGAAGCAGAGAGACAAGAGTGGCATATAGCAAATGCTTTATATGATCCTGACATAACAAAAATCGATCTGCAAATCCCCAAATATCGACCGGATGGAATTATTGCGTTTACCAACGCTCGTATTATACCTATGCGTGACGATGAGGTGATAGATAACGGTACGATCGTTGTTGAGCGGAACAGGATACGTGATGTCGGGACATCGGATGAGGTAACAATTCCGGACGATGCACAAGTTTTTGATGTTGAAGGAAAAACTATCATACCCGGCCTTGTTGATGTGCATGCACACGTCGGTTACACCGCACTTGATATAACTCCTGATAGATTATGGGAATACGAAGCACAGCTTGCGTACGGAGTAACAACAACGCATGATCCGTCGGCAAGTACCCAGATGGTATATGCGCTTTCTGAACAGGTTGAAGCGGGCAGGATGATCGGGCCGAGAATTTATTCTACAGGATATATTTTATACGGAGCCGAAAATCCAAATAAAGCTGTGGTTGAAAATCTCGACGATGCCCGGGCCCATCTCCGGCGGCATAAAGCACAGGGCGGTCTCTCGGTCAAGAGTTATAATTACATGCGGCGGGATGTCAGACAGTGGGTTTTACAGGCAGCCCGCGAAGAAGAAATGCTTGTTTTCCCGGAAGGTGGATCGATGATACAGCAAAATTTAAATCAAATAGTCGATGGTCACACCGGAATAGAACACGCGTTACCGATCGCGCCATTGTACACCGACGTTGTTACTCTTTTCGGTCGATCCAATGTCGGATACACACCGACACTTGTAGTCGGCTATGGCGGCGTTTGGGGTGAGAATTACTGGTATCAAGTGCACGATGTGTACAAGAATGAACGATTGCGTCAGTTCGTACCCGGCGGGTGGCTCGATGCCCGGGCACGCAGACGGATGCTTGTACCGGAAGATGAGTTCCATCATTTCAGAATAGCCGAAGGTGCCAAGCAGATCGTAGATGCAGGCGGTCAGGTGCAGCTTGGTGCGCACGGTCAACTTCAGGGTCTTGCAGCACACTGGGAGCTCTGGATGTTTGTGCAGGGTGGTATGAGCGAGATAGAGGCATTGCGGGCAGCTACGCTGGATGGCGCTCGTTATATCGGATTCGAGCATGACCTGGGTTCCATTGAGCCGGGCAAGCTTGCTGATTTTATTGTACTGACAGACAACCCGCTTGATGATATTAAAAACAGTGAGAAAATTTACAAGATAATTAAAAACGGGCAGGTCTGGGATGAGGATTTAAACGAACTTTATCCATTCGAGCGGGAGCGAAAACCATATAGATTTGAAAACTAACAATTGAAGTAGTGGATAACTAATCAGGGAAAAATACATGTCATTAACATCACGTCATTTATTAGGTCTCTATAATGTACCGAAGGAGGACATAGGTAAGATCTTAGATTCGGCTTCATCGTTTAAAGAAGTACTCGACAGGCCGATCAAAAAAGTACCGACACTGCAGGGAAAAACTATTGTTAACCTTTTTTTTGAAAGTTCGACACGCACGCGTATATCATTCGAACTTGCACAACGAAGGTTGTCGGCAGATATAGTAAATTTCGCGGCAAGTACCAGCTCGTTGTCGAAAGGAGAGACTTTCAAAGATACAGCCCGGAACATCGAAGCGATGAAAATCGATATGGTTGTGGTGCGCCATCAAAGTGCTGGCGCACCGCAATTCTTAAGTAGAATCGTCGATGCAAATGTTATCAATGCAGGAGACGGCAGGCACGAACACCCGACGCAGGCATTACTCGATATGTACACACTCCGTGAGAAATTTGGAACCCTTAAAGGGTTACGCGTCTGTATTGTTGGAGATATTCTTCACAGTCGGGTTGCTTTGTCGAATATCTATGGGTTGAAAACAATGGGAGCCGAAGTGTCCCTATGCGGGCCGGCAACTATGATCCCACGGGAAATCGATAAACTGGGTGTTCAGGTGTACCATCGTATTGAAGATGTAATTCCGAATGTCGACGCATTGAATGTCTTACGTATTCAGCTCGAACGGCAGGAAGGCGGGCATTTCCCATCAATACGGGAGTATCACAACTATTTCGGGGTGACGCGTGAACGATTGGAGAAAGCCGAAAAGCCGATCACCATACTCCACCCCGGTCCTATCAACCGGGATGTGGAGCTTTCAGCGGATGTAGCTGATAGTGAACATTCGGTCATATTGCAACAGGTGCTTAACGGTGTTGCAGTGCGGATGGCGATCCTGTATTTATTGTCGCAATCAAATTAAATCTTGATAATTTAGAGCAAGTAATTTCGAAGGATTAAATATGAAATCAACTTTATTCCGGAATGCCCGCATAATCGACCCGTCTCAAAAGCTCGATACCAGTGCGGATATTCTTATTGATAAGGGTATTATAAAAAAGATCGGAAAGGATATAGAAGCGCCGAATAATACCCAGGTATATGATTTACAGGGTGCAGTGGTAGCACCGGGTTTTATAGATATGCATGTGCATTTACGTGAACCGGGTTATGAACATAAAGCGACAATTGCCAGTGAGCTTACAGCTGCGGCCGCAGGGGGATTTGTCGGTGTTGCCTGTATGCCGAATACAAATCCCGCTATTGACGATGGTTCAATTGTACGATACATAAAAGAACAGGCGGCAAAAGCAATGAACGGTATGATTGATGTCTATCCTATTGCAGCCGTTACCAAAAACCGCGAGGGCAGACAGATTACCGAAATGGCAGAACTGTCCGATGCCGGAGTTGTTGGCTTTTCGGATGACGGAAATCCGGTTGAAAATACACAGATTATGCGTATCGCACTTGAATATGCAAAAATGTTCAACAAACCTATCATCCAGCATGCGGAGGACAAAGCCCTGTCACACGGAGGAGTGATGAATGAAGGATTTGTCTCAACCACACTTGGATTGCCCGGAATTCCTACGATTGCTGAAGCGGTGATGATCCAGCGGGATATTATGCTTACCGTGTATAGCGGCGGCAAATATCACGTAGCCCATCTCAGCACGCAAGCCGGACTTCATCTGATTCGTGAAGCCAAGGAAAGCGGATTACCGGTAACGTGTGAAGTTACACCGCATCATTTTACCCTGACCGACGAGGAAGTAAGATCGTTCGATACAAATACCAAAATGCATCCGCCGCTCCGCTCACAGGAAGATGTTGACGCGATGAAAGAAGGTCTGCGCGACGGTACCATTGACGTGATTGCAACCGACCACGCACCCCACTCATATGATGAAAAGGAAGTAGAATATCTCTATGCCCCCTTTGGTATTGTCGGCCTCGAAACGGCCATCGGTCTCTCTGTTACCGAACTGGTAAAGCCCGGCATATTGACCATATCTCAAATGATTGAAAAATTCACCGTGAATCCGAGACGTGTGATGGATCTGCCTCAGGTGATTATTAAAGAAGGTGAGAAGGCGTGTTTCACTATTTTTAAACCCGAAGAAGAGTGGACGGTTGATATTCAAAAATTCAAATCAAAATCTAAGAATTCGCCGTTTCACGGACGAAAGCTTACCGGCAAGCCGGTCGGGGTAGTCAACAATAACGAGGTAATGATGAATTGATATAATTGCCCCATACTCTGGGAAACTTTTTATATATTTCGTTGTTATCAATGTAATTATTATATAGAGTCTATATATTCATATAACTTACTGACGTTACATAAAACAACCTTTTAGTTGAACAAATATTAAATTGATATTCTGCAAAATTCTCATTTTTTCGTCGTTTTTAACATTTTGTTATTTGAATTTTGGTATTACTTAGGATTTTAAATCGATAAATGTAATCATTGTATCCGGATGAAAACACATAGATGAATTGGTTACACAAAACATATATTTATGTATTTTTCATTTCGTCAATTTACACACCGTTTCTCACGGCACAGGTGCAGACCGGCGATGATGAGATTATTCTTACCTTTATTACCGCAAACGACGGTCACTGGCGACCTGTTGAGATCGATTCATCGTTTGATTGGCTAAACCGGATGATGATGCAGGCAATAAATGAACGGGGAGATGTCGACTTTGTAATTTTTAACGGCGATCTTGTTGACCGTGGAGCTTATCGTGAATGGTATAATGAACAAAATCCTGAAAATCAGCTCAGCGACCGGGATTCAAGTTTTAATATCCCCTGGCTGTATGATGTTAAAGAAGTTTATAATCAATTGAATATGCCATACTATGTTGTGCAGGGTAATCACGATCGGGCAACATGGGAGTACTGGGAAGAGGTGTGGGGCTATCCGGCAAAACATCACTTTGCATATGGTGACTATGCATTCATTCTTCTAACACGGCATGATGATCGGCGAATATTTCTCCCAGTAGATTATGCGTGGCTTGAAGAGGTACTTATTCAGTATAATCATAAACAGGGTGTATTTATTTTTATGCATGCAGGCGATAGTGATGTGATGAATACAACTTTTTATGATTTTATTGATGATTATTCTAATGTGATAGGAGTCTTTTTCGGACACACCCATGAAGATAGTTTGAAAACGGTAGACGGTTTACATTATTTCTGGAATGGAAATTTTATGAATCCAATCATCCATTACGGATACAGGGTCGTATATATTCATGAATCCGGAAAAATTGATACCTATTTTAAACACCTCGGTCCCGGTACAAAAAGTAACCGGGTTACATTAATTCCTACCACGGTCTCCGGTGATTCCTCGGAAAAAATTCCGGAACACTTTCAGTTACATCAGAATTACCCGAACCCATTCAATCCATCGACAACTATAGCATATAGTATACCCAGGGAGTCTGAGGTAACCATAACAATTTATACGATTACAGGCCGGAAAATCGAAACGATGGTCAATGAACATCATCAACCGGGGGAATATGAGGTTACCTGGTATCCATCCCCGGCGGTCAGTTCCGGCATTTATTTCTGCACTATAACTGTCGGTGAGGGGAATAGTGCCGAAGATACTTTTACAAAACAACGAAGTATGATTTACGTGCGCTAATATCCATTTCAACTACCCAACCCTGTAACATAACTTATTTCTGAAACGTATTACATATAGAACCTGAGAAGAACTCTATTTAATGTACTGAAAGTGTCTATTTTTCTATACAGATTATACTACTGTCAATGAAATGGTCTACTATTAACTTGTTTAAAACAAAGAACTTAGAGTGGTTAGTTTTTTGGCACAGGAATTGATAATATATTAATCAGACAGACGAATATAAGGAATAAAGCAATGAAAACGCCCGGATTATTCTCGATACTCTCTCTGGCGGGAGTGCTGTTGGCGGGTGTCTGGTTGGCTGGGTGCCAGGTGAATGTTGCTCCTGATGATAGAATTGTAATAGATCCACCCCGAAATGTAAAAGTTGTACCGGGAGATAATGAGATAGAAATTTATTGGAATCATCACTGGAGCAGAAAAATTATCGGATATAGAGTTTATCGAAGCAGAAGTTTTGACGGGCGATATACCTATATCGGTTCAACGGGACGTGATTATTTTATAGATCATACGGCAAATAACGGTAATAGATATTATTATGCAGTATCAGGATACGATTCCCGTGGCAATGAAACCGATTTATCGACTGAATCTGCTTACACGATACCGCGGCCTGAGGGTTACGATGTTTTAATGAGGGATTTCAGGGAAAGGCCTGATAGATCCGGGTTTGAGTTTGCATCGGCAACGCTCGGTCCATATGATGATCAGTATACAGATATATTTTATGATTTCTCAAATGGATATCATTATATGAATGTTTGGGATGATACTGATATCCAGGATATGGGGCGTACTCAGTCAATAAAGGATGTACGGTACGCACCGTCATCGGGTTGGTCACCGACAAAAGATGTTATATTGAAAGAGGGTCATACGTATGTTGTGTGGACGTTTGATAATCATTTTGCCAAGTTTAGAGTGTATGAACTGGGGCCCGGCTATGTGATAATCGATTGGGCATATCAAACGCTTAAAGGCGAACCGATGTTAAAACGAGATGTACCAGCAGATGGAGAGCGGGTTTTGCGGAGCAAAAAGTATGATATCGGATATGAGTAGAAACTTTTTTTACCAATAAGGGGTTACAAATAGTAGAACGGCAAGCCGGCGGTTGGTGGGAGTGTGGTTGGTGGCAGAAGCGAATGAAGGGATGATGCAGGGGTGCCAGAGGCGACAGGATGTGTTGAAGACGGGGAGTTGTTGAGTGATGTGGAAATGGTTGCAGAAGAAGCCACGTGAAGATGTACCTCCTTCTGTGTGATGGTAGAGATTGGTGTCGCCGGTTTGCCGGTCTGTAAATCAAATGGTGCTGGAGATGTGTTGCTGAATAGGTGGGAAGATGGAGAGTTGGATCATTTGATATGTGTGAACCGGGGTGTCACAAGCGCGTGTAGGGCCGGGAACGTGTTTAGCTGACACCCCATTCACACTTTCATTTTTAGAAAAGTGATAAAAATATGAAATATTTACTTATACTTCCCGGCATTGTGCTGTTGTTTTTTAACTTATGCCAGGCACAAAACTTCAGTGCATTCCCTGACGATCCCCCACGTCCATGGTTGGGAGCGGGTGTTTCGTATCCCGATATAGGAATTTCACTCCAAGCATATCCCCGATCAGTACCTATTCTCATCCGACCGCAAATTGATTTCGGAATGTTCCAGAGTCATGGTCACGCAATTAATGGAGGGAAATTAATGCTCGCATATGTATCCCCTTTTACGGTCGTCGGGATAGGTCGTACCTATATCGGAGCCATTGCCGGATATAAAGTTGATCGAATAAATGACAGACTCGAGATTAACGGTAACCGGATACTTGAGGAAGAGAAAATATTTCTCTGGGGAGGTGTACTGGGGGAAATGATAGAGTTATACGACAATCTATTTCTTGCTGCAGAGGTTCGTTTTCTCAACAAGGACATTGAACATATAGCAATCGATCCCCGTGATGCATTTGAAACCAGAGAATTCGAAGATTTCAGGACAACCTGGATGGTTGGTCTGCAATACTATTTTTGGTAATATTGATTTTATTGGGAATAGAAAGTATTTTACTGATATGATGAGATCTATATTGATAGTGGTGATAGGAATATTTAGTATTCAGGGAGTATTGATCTCACAGACGAATCCTCGTACGGGTCAATACGAGCATCGGCACAACTCTACTGTAGTTTCACCCGATTATGCGTTACCCGGATTACAGCGAAACCGCCTGATTGCACAGCTTACCGAAGGCGAGGATGTTTTCCGTACTGTGCAGCAAAGTATTGTAAAAGGGGATTTTGATGAACTGACCCGCCATTTCGGTAAGCATATCTATTTAAATATGCGAAGTATTGAAAGCGGATACTATAGTGCGAATCAGGCACAGTTTGTGGTACAAAACTTTTTTAACGTCCATAAACCCATATCATTTTCTTTTACAACATATGGTGAATCTGGAGGGGCACCATATGCTACCGGACGAGGAAGTATTAATGTGAAAGGTAACCGGGAATATATTCAGGTATACGTGTCGCTTGTAAAGCAAAGAGATAGATGGGTTATAGCTCAGTTTAATGTATATTAATATTTTGAACGGGGAAACGGTTATCCTTCGTCATTTATGAACCTCTCACGGATAAGCATAGCAATTTACAATTGGATTCAAAAAAGACGATATTATTATATCGTCTTTTTTGTTATTGCAGCACTCCTTGTAATAGAGATTACGCGCCTCTTTCTATTGCCGGGTATTGAAAATCGATGGGAAACAATTCAAGAAGAACAGGCACATCGTGAAGCCCATATCATTCAGTCTGAATTTGATCAAATCCAAGAAAGGGTATTCACGATTTCTGAAACCATCTCGCAGCAACTTACTGGCATCAGCGGGAAGGCAAAAGCAAAGATCTGTTTTACTGTGTTGCAAACGATGGACCTGGACGAATTACAGGGAGTGGAAATTTTTACCCCTGATCGCAATGTCATCGCCTGGTGGGGACGCGTTCCTGATGAAGTCATACTGGAGGGGCCGTTCACTGCACAAGATGGTGTACGTTCTATTATAACGCAAGGAACTGTATTTACAACATTAACAATTGTACAACCCATTCTTGATTACGATGGAAGCACAATTGGGTATATTGCAGTTCACGAGGCATTTGATGTTCAGTATGTACTGAGTCCGCGTTTTATAAGGATGCAGGGGCTGCACCGCGATCTTCGGGAAAAATTGGGAAAACCCGTTCAATTAGTTTTCGATCGTGATGTGCTTTTAGAGGGAGAATTACAGGTTCCCCTTCGCGGTTTGGATGATGCACTCCTCGGGTTTGCTATTATTGCACCACCAACGCTTGAAGGATATATTGCAAATGTTGAAAATACCTTTCAGCAGGTGCGGGGTTTTCTGATTATTATCCTTTCGATTTTTATCATCGTTGGAATAATCCGGTGGTTGCGAAGATTGAAATTTCCGCTCTATGCCCTTATTCTCTCGCTTGTTGTAGTGTGGGGTATTCGATACCTTTGGATGTTACTTGACATACCCCGGGCTTTAATAGGGGGGAATGCTTTCGATCCGGCATACTACGCATCACCACACGGTGGCGGAATCGTTGCATCGGCCGGAGATTTACTTATAACCGCTTTGTTTCTTATATTTACAGGGCTCCTTCTATTCCATTCAATTGTTGTCAATAATGGTCTGCAAATCCCGCAACGTGTTAAAGAAAATCGCTGGCTATTGCCGTCGCTCGGAGCACTTGTTGTTATGGTGCTATTTATGGGACTGACGCGCTCCTATGCGGCTTCTGTACGAAGTTTGGTTTTTGATTCTTCAATACGGTTTACTGATCCCGGATCCCTCTTGCCATCACCAATGCTTGCGTTAATGCAGTTAAATCTATTAACGCTTACTGCGGCGTTTGTTTTACTGGGAACAGTGCTGGGCTATGTCGCGCTCCGGTTGATTCAGGCCGGTCTGCACCGCTCGCTGCTTATTTCAAGCATTGTATTATTGATAATAATTTTTGCAACTGCAACAGGATTTTACCTCCCACAGGATACACCGCTTGTTCCGTTGTGGTATTATGCCGGTGTGCCGATTGTTCTAATCGGTATTACGCTTCTTGTGCAACGCGGATTTTTACAATCATTTCGATTGTACAAAATTCGTTCAATTTTATTTTTAACGGGTATTTCTGTGCTGTTTGCAACTCCGGTATTGGACCGCAAGATACATGAATTCGATCGGGAACAGATACAATTTATTGCAGATAATATTATTCGACCAACCGATGCGTGGAAAGATTTCGTGCTTCATCAGTCATTGCGGGAATTCAGTAACGATCAGGATCTTATATATCTATTAGATGAAAAGGATTATGATGCTCTGGAGAAAAAAGCATTTCATCTATGGGCAAATAGTATGATCGGGCGGGAGGGGTATAATACCACCCTTCTGATCTTGGATCGTGATGATAATGTGGTCAGTCGGTTCAGTATTGGATTTCAAACGTCTGATGAGGTTATTATTAAGAATATGTATCAGGAAGATGAAATTGAGTACACAATCATACACGATATAGAAACTATATACGGCAATGCAACATTATATGCGGCACAATCGGGGATATACGCTGAAACCGGCGAACGGATCGGCACCGTTGTTGTTAATCTCATCACCGGTCCCGGTACATTGTTTCGCGGGTATGGTCCTGATATATTGCACACCCATGTATCACCGGATATTGCTGCACGCTACGGGCAATTAATCGTGTCTGAATTTGAAGGGGCACAGCTTGTCTCTACGACGGCAACGAATATCCCCTCGACCCATACGCTCCCTGATAAGATAGCAGAATCACTGGAGCAGGACGATGCCTCGTTTATATGGCATAGAGAGTATATTGAAGGTGATTTGTACGAAACAGCTTATTTCCGTGATCCCGAGGGCGGCCCTCATTCCTATGTAGCCATCAGTATACCATATCTCGATTTCCGCTGGCACATTTTCTATGCACTGAAATTAATTTTCTTTGCACTTACTGTTAGCGGAATAATCTTGTTAGTCGCAGGCGTGGTCTTTTATATTCAGGGGAAAAGATACCAGCCAACATTTCGTGAGAAAATACTTATCGGCCTGCTCTCATTGTCGCTGATTCCGATCATTATTATCGCGTATCTAAACCGCGACTTTACTATTGAACGGATGACAGAAGATACTTCTCGACAATTATTAGACGATGCCAAGCGTGTTGCATTGCAAGTTGAACGATTGCCTGAGACCGATGATATTCAAGGTACATTGGAAATCTCTCAGATAATGGCCGAGCGTATTGCTGCGGAGCTTGGTATTGATTTTGTAATTTACATCGATGCGTATATGAGTTCGACAAGCCGCATGGAAATGTTTGAAGCCGAGTTGATGGACAAACGGCTCAGTGGTTATGCATACTCCAACATAGTATTGCAAGGTAAGAATTTTATCACCCGCGAGGAAGCTATCGGACAATCGTCATATCTCGTGGGGTATAGACCGCTCTTTGATGATAATAACCGGCTCTTTGGTGTGCTTGCAGTCCCGGCTATTTACCGTCAGGCAGAAATTGACGAGGAGATCGCCCGGCGCGATGCGTTTTTATTCGGCATCTATGCGATTGTTATGCTCGGTGTAATTGTAACCGGTCTTATTGTCGCGAATAGATTCTCCAGACCAATCGAGAAACTAACCGAGGCAACCCATGAAGTCGCAGACGGCCGTCTCGATATACATCTTGATGCAAAAGGTGATTCAGAAATCAGCAATTTGATGCGATCTTTTAATGTGATGGCGCAACGACTTGCGGAGAGCCGTAATGAACTTGCACGGGTTGAACGTGAACTCGCGTGGCGTGAGATGGCACGACAGGTTGCCCACGAAATTAAAAACCCGCTGACACCGATGAAATTATCGATCCAGCAGCTCCGGCAGGCTCGAAAAGATCAATCAAAAGATTTTGATAGATCATTCGATATTATAACTCGCATGATGCTTGATCAGATTGAAACACTCGACAAAATCGCATCGGAATTTTCACACTTTGCCCGAATGCCTGCACCGAACTACCAAACGGTTAATGTAAATAGTGTTTTGCGACGTGTTCTGGCAATTTTTCCCGATAAAAACGGCATTGATTTTAAAACAAATTTTGACGATACTATTCCAGATATCATTGCAGATCCGGAGGAATTACAGCGGGCTTTTATCAATATTATACGTAACGGTATTCAAGCGATGCCGGATGGGGGAGAAATTGAAATAACAACCGAGCAGAGGAAAAATACAATCATAATTACAATTTCCGATTCCGGCACCGGCTTTTTACCTGAAGCACGTGCCCGCTTGTTTGAACCAAATTTTTCAACGAAAACCGATGGGATGGGGCTCGGACTTGCTCTCGTAAAAAAGACAATCGATGAATTAAACGGTACGGTTAACATTTCATCAGAAGAGCACGTAGGCACCACCGTATCGATTACATTACCTGTAAAATCAAAGCACGATGGAAATTCCGGAAAGGAGTCATCATGAGTAAGAAAGAACGAGAAATTCGAGAAAAACGATATTCGATGGAATCTAACCTCATATATGGTAGATCGTATACACCCAAGTGGGATTTTGAACATCATCTTATTCCACCAATTTCATCATCCGCGACATTCCGCCTTGATAACGTTCAGCGCGGTGCACAGGGCTTTTTGGAGTTCGCACAGTCAAATCAGGTAGTCGATCTCGATTCCAAAGAACCAATTTATATTTATGACCGGTTGGGTGAACCGAATAAAGATATGCTTGAAGAAAATCTGTCATTTGCCGAACGCGGTGAAACTGCCGTCACCTTTGCAACGGGGATGGGGGCAATATCGGCAATCTTCGGTATTTTAACACTGACGGGCGATGAAATTGTTGCTCATACTATTTTATACGGATGCACATATTCATTGCTGAAAAATTGGTATCCCCGCTATAATATCAATGTAAATTTTGTAAATATGATCGACCCAGAAGAAGTACGAAAAGCTATTACAACCCGTACAAAGGTTGTTTATTTTGAGACGCCGATAAATCCCACATTGGAGTTGATCGATATTAAAGCGATAGTGGAAATCGTCAGAGAGGCTAATAAAGATCGTGCCGAAGATGAGAAAATTCGTGTTGTAATCGACAATACATTCGCAACACCGTTTTGCCAGCGACCGTTAGAACTCGGGGCGGATTTTGTTATACATTCGTTAACCAAAAATATCGGCGGCTATGGCACCGATATGGGAGGTGTTGTTGTAGGTCCTTCGTGGAGCCGTGACTGGCTGTTGTTATACCGGAAGGATTTCGGAGCAGCTCTCGGACCGAAAAGTGCATGGAATATATTGGTCTATGGTTTGCCGACACTCTCATTACGGATGCGCCGTCAGCAGGAAACTGCAAAAGTAATTGCCGAGTTTTTATGTCAACATGAAGATGTCAACTATGTGAATTATCCCGGTGCGAAATGTTTCACGCAAACTGAAATAGCTGAGAAACAGATGTACGATTACGACAACAATCCGGCACCAGGGTCTATGATTTACTTCGGTATTCGAGGAGATACTCCTGAAGAGCGACGGGAACGGGGTGAACGATTTATTAATCATCTTGCAACAAATGCGTATACCATCACCCTCGCAGTAAGTCTCGGGAATATACGTACATTGATCGAACATCCCGGTTCGATGACTCACTCGGCGATACCGGCTGAAGAGCAGGTAAAGGAAGGAATGGATCCCGGTGGAATACGCCTTTCGGTCGGGTTGGAAAAACCGGAGGATATCATTAGCGACTTAGAAGCAGCATTTGAAACAATTCAAGTTGCTGTCTGATGGAAGTTCTTCGTTCGAAACTGTTTTCGCAGTATCAACAGATAGTTTTCGGAATGAGTACCAGAAACGGGGGAGTAAGTGCTCCCCCGTATGATTTAAATCTCTCGATTAGTGTCGGCGACGACCCGGATAACGTCCGGAAAAATCGAGATCGTTTTTTCGGTGAGCTTAACATAGATCTCTCCAGAATTGCCTTTCCCTTACAGGTACATTCTTCAAATGTTCAGTACGTTGAAAAACCCGGAAGATACTTGCGTACCGACGGTTTAACAACGGATGTAAAAGAGCTTTTCATTGTTATCACAGTTGCGGACTGTCTCCCTGTTTTTTTGTTTGACCCGAAACACAACGTCATTGCAGGAGTACATGCCGGCTGGAAAGGGAGTAGTCAACATATAACCGGGGAAATGGTGCGCTTCATGACGGATCGATGGAATACCAACCCTTCCGATATTATCGCTTATCTCGGGCCATCCGCGGGGAATTGCTGCTATGAAGTTGGTGAAGAAGTAGCGAATCTTTTTCAAGCAGATTTTGTCAGGTATCATCACAACGGAAAGTATCTTCTCGACATACCGGGAGTGAATAGGGCACAACTCATTACGGCAGGAGTGAGAAATAGGAATATCGAACATAAAAATGAGTGCACTATTTGTAACTCCGGCCGGTATCATTCATACCGCCGTGATGGTAAGAAAAGCGGGCGAATGATGGGTGTGATGGGGATGCGTGTAGAATTTTGATGTTCGGACTTGACACAAATCAATATAATGTATATATTTATCATATACAAATAAACGATGGTTAAAATCGAAGGATTTAACTGGGATTACGGAAATAACGAAAAAAACTGGCATAAACACGGAATTACGAATGCCGAAGCTGAAGAAGTTTTTTTTAATTATCCGCGGTATGTATATCCCGGGAGAAGTGAATTATCGGGGAATGAAAAACGTTTTTATATCTTCGGCAGAACGAATGGGGGGCGGCGGCTGTTAGTTGTTTTTACCGTACGAAAAAATTTAATCCGG
The DNA here is from genome assembly GCA_003568415.1 of Ignavibacteriales bacterium. Lineage (GTDB taxonomy): Bacteria > Bacteroidota > Ignavibacteria > T3Sed10-11 > T3Sed10-11 > T3Sed10-11. The sequence continues at coordinate 193 of PWXV01000050.1, read as the reverse complement.
ATTATCTCTGCACGGGATATGTCAAAGAAAGAACCGGGGCGCTATGAAGAAAGAATTAAAAAAGATCCCAAAGTTCAAAAACGAAGATGAAGAGCGGGAATTCTGGAGCAAGCACGATGCGACCGACTACATCGATCTCGATGATGCGGAGCAGATGGATTTTCCCGATCTTAAACCATCGGCAAAATCCATT
>PWXV01000145.1 GCA_003568415.1 Ignavibacteriales bacterium | reverse complement strand
TATCTTTGATATGCGCAATATATTCATCCCTGAAAAAGCGGATGGTACTCAACACCGGGTTTGCCGATGTTTGACCGAGTCCGCAAAGACTTGTGTGTTTTACAACTTCACATAACTCTTCAAGCAACTCTAAATCATGCATTGTTGCTTCACCATCGGTTATTCTCGTTAATAACATATACATTTGAGCTGTACCGACCCGGCAAGGTACACATTTCCCGCACGACTCGGTTTTACAAAACTCCATAAAATATTTTGCGACATCGATCATGCAGGATGTTTCGTCCATCACGATCATACCGCCGGATCCCATCATTGAGCCTACTTTTGAAAGTGATTCATAATCTACCGGCATATCGAGATATTCTTCAGGTATACATCCACCTGAGGGTCCACCGGTTTGTACCGCTTTAAACTTTTTGCCGTCGACAATGCCTCCCCCGATATCAAATACTATATCGCGTAATGAGATACCCATAGGTACCTCAATTAATCCTGTATTTTTAATGCTTCCGGCAAGAGCGAATACTTTTGTTCCTTTGCTTTTTTCAGTCCCGATATTTGAAAAATATTCTGCACCCTTACGAAAGATGGGACTTACATTTGCAAACGTTTCGACGTTATTGATGAGTGTCGGATATCCCCAGAGTCCTAATTCTGCCGGATACGGCGGACGCGGGCGCGGTGTTCCCCGCTGCCCCTCAATAGAAGCTATCAAAGCGGTTTCTTCACCACAAACAAATGCACCGGCACCGAGTCTGATATCAATATCGAAACTGAACGGAGTGCCGCAGATATTTTTTCCGAGTAGATTCTGCCGTTCGGCTTGCTTGATTGCCGCACGCAATCGTTTAATTGCCAACGGATACTCACCTCGTATATACACATATCCCTGAGACGCACCGACCGCATATCCTGCAATAGCCATCCCTTCAAGAATACCGTGTGGATCGCTTTCCAGCATACTACGATCCATAAATGCACCCGGATCGCCTTCATCAGCATTGCATATAACAAATTTCTTCTCTCCGACAGCCTTTTCTACAGTGCTCCACTTTAAGCCGGTCGGATAACCGCCTCCGCCACGCCCCCGAAGACCGCTTTTTACGATTTCTTCAATAACCTCAATTGGGCTTTTTGTGGTCAAACAGTCATATAACGCCTCATATCCATCCAGTGCAAGATAATCTTCAAGACTGTCGGGATCGGTCTTACCACAATGCTCCAATGCAATTTTATTCTGTCGTGCGAAGAAAGGTAACTCAGGTGATACGGCCAATCTTTTTATTGGTTCTTTATCGATTTTTTTAACGATTTCAGACGCATCATCAGCGGTCACTCCAGCATATAATGCTTGCTCATTATTTATGGAAACCAGCGGACCGTAAGCACATAATCCAAGACAGCCGGTACCGCTGACCCTGCAGGATTCTTCCTTACCCTGTTTCTTCACTTCCTCTTCGAGTGATTCCCTAACCTTTTCACTCTGTAAGGATACACAGGCCGCAGCAATACATACGTTGATATTATTCTTATATTGATCTCGCTTTTCCCGGTGTGTTTCACCAATTTTATAGAATTCTTCAGGTGTCATTTTGTATTAATCTCCCAATTCTTTCTACGACGTCATCCGGCGTTACCTTTCCGGCAATTTCACCATCGAGAACAACAGCAGGTGCAAGGCCGCATGAACCGATACACCGGGCTGTCAGGACTGATAATTTTTCGTTCTCGGTAGTCTCGCCCGGATCGATTGAAAACTTTTTCTTTATTGCAGAAAATATTGCCGGAACACCTTTGATATAACATGCGGTTCCGGTACACACGACACAGGTGTGATCACCCTGTGGTTTCAGTGTGAAAAAATGATAAAATGTAGCAACACCATATACTTTACTGAGCGGTACGCGCAATGCCTGTGCGACATACCGTAAGTTGTCATCATCCAGATATCCGTATGCTTCCTGCACACTGTGGAGTGTTTCTATTAATGCATATGAAGAATGCCCGTGTCGACGCATGGTAGCATCGACCAGTTTCTGACGCTTATCTTTTGGGGCTTCAGCTTTCTTCTTCGCTGTTTGTTCCATATCCTGTTCCATTCACAGCAATCTATAGGGTTAAAAGTGCATATTTTTTCGACACTTTATATATATACAATATTCATTCCAATAAAATTTGCCGAAAATAGTGCATAATAAGCACATTATTTGCCAATTTTCTTATTTTTAATAGTGAATGTAACCCGGATTTATTGGTTTGAAGAAATTTAAATGGGGGAAAAATGTATAGAAAATAAACAGTTGGGAGAGGGGAGCTATTTCTCCCCTCTCTCGAGTGGTTGCTGAAGAGCCACGGAAAACCAGTAATAAATATTATCGCCGATCTCGATAGAATCGTTTTGCTGAGCTATCACCCTCACCCCCACCATGGGTATAAATAGGTTCAAGAATCATTTCTAATTCTTCACCCGGCACCGGAAAGTGTAACAGGGTGCCCGGCACAAGGTCTCCCCAGCCACGTCTATCAAAGAATTGCAATCCTGAAAAAGTATTAAACGTCTCAATAATTTTTTCATACTTTATCATTTCAAGTAAGTCACTATCACTATGATCCACCGTTGCAGGAGGTAATTCTCCTCGTTCAACCCTTGTTAAATTGATAAGGTCAACAATCCTTTGCCTGTTTTCCCCCGTTGGATTGAGATGATACAATCCCTCGGCTTTTAACATGTCCAATTCAGCCACTGTAAGATGAGGCATCGCACCATAGGCACCGGAATCAATATGATACCGATAACGAGTATGGACATAATGTGAGAAAAAGTAGGTACCGCGTTCCGGAGGAAACGGAGCCGGTCCGCTATATTCAAAATCAATTCCCGGTGACTCCGGACCATCTTCACCGGTAATTCTGCGGTCTGCTGTATGTATAAGGAACGGTGTTCTGTCACGGTACGGTGTATTTTCCCATGCTTCATAATTACTTGATGTATCTGCTCGGCCGATTGTAAAGTACGATGCTCTTGCAAATGTCGGCCGCTGTCCGCGCCAACCTCCGGTCCACCACCATGCTCCACCATCACCTTCAGGTGCGAAATCTTCATCCATACCCCTTTCGGCGTGATAAAGAACTTGATCCCAACTGACATTTGCCCGCTCCTCCGGTGTTCGTGCAGTCGAAGCAAGGTAACGGGCGGTAAATGAATGAGCCAACCGTTTCAGATCGTGGTTTGTTAACTCTAAGCCATGAATCCAATCACCCGGAATTGTAAACGAATGCTCTTCGCAAAGTTCTATTGCCTCCTGCAACTTCTCAACTGCAAATTGTTTTACCTCATGGTATGGTCTCAGCTGCAGGCCCACTTCGAGATCCGTATTTTCATCAAGCAGATAAGCCTGATCAAAGAACAATGCCAGATAACCATGCGAAACTCCCTGCATAAATCTACCGAATGCCTGTGCCCGGTATTTAGCCTCCATATCCTCGGGATCGTCCATAACACCAAATTCGATTGCTTCCATTCCGTCACGAATAAGTGATAGTACGGTATAGTTGTCGCTCCAGGGCCACCAGTTTACTCCCCGGAATTCATAGGTTGGATTGTTATTGTACGGCTCTCTGGGGATTCTGCCGAGGTCATACATACCAAAATCGGCAAAGGTGGAAGTCAATTCACCACCAACAACGCTGAGTGCCATAAATGGATAATTTTTTTGCGTCCACCAATATTCAATAAATGATCCGGCAAACATGGCTTCAACCCCTTCCACTTCCGTTAGCGCTCGCTCTGTATCTGGTTCATTGGGATTTTCAACAGCAAGGTCGACACATCCTGTGAGTAAAAATCCGATGATGAACACAAATATAAAATGTTGAATATATTTCCTGGAAGTATACATATCCTTACCTCTCTTCATTAAAATTCAATTTCAATTAATCCTGTAAACGTCCGATAATTTGGATAGGTAAAGCTGTCCATCCGAACAATTGTTGCATCCTGTTCACCTACTTCAGGATCAAGACCCTGGTAACCGGTAAATGTTAACAGATTACGACCTATAACGCCGATCGTAAGTCGATTTAACCATCCACCAAATATCGGTCGTAATTGCGATCTTTCAAACGAATACCGCACCGATAATTCACGAAGCTTCAGATATGTTCCGTCCTCGACAAAGTGACTATTCGGAGACCGCACCTGATACAGAGTTTCATAATAAGTGATAGGTTTCCAACGGTCTTCCGGTTTACCGGTTTGCTCGACTTCCTTTGTTCTGAAATCACGCATTGCCCATTGCCGGGTCATATTATAAATATTACCTCCGATTTGAGCATCGAACAATGCATAAAGAGTAAATCTCTTATATCTGAAATTGCTTGAGAACGAGAGATTGAAATCCGGAATAACACTGCCGATCCTGTGAAAATCATTGCCATCTTCATCTTCAAACAACATCGGGAGTCCCCAGGGCAACGATCTTATAACATTTCCATTTTCATCGGTTATAGTAACATCGGTACCCCACATTTGCTGAGCAATTCCATCCTGCCAGGTATAATCCTGACCAACAGGAACCAGATAACCATCGTCATTTATATCGAAATAATTTCTATATGGTTCAAGTTCAGCAGGTAATTGATTGAAACTGGTCATCCATTTCCATCCGTACATTGCTCCGAAAGATTCTCCCTCACGATTGTAAAAGCTATTGTATGGTCCCCATCGGTAGGGTGCCATGTCAAATTCGGTAATCTTTGAGCGTGTGCGGTCGAAAAGCAGAGTGCCAGACCAGCTGATCTCTCTTTGTTGAATGAGAAATGCCTGAAGACTTGCCTCCCATGTACGAGATTCGAGTGTACCGGCGTTTTGCCATTGGCTGTTATAACCGGTAGCTGGAGGCACCGGAACATCCAATATCTGGTCACGTGTTTCAGTGTGAGCATAGGTAATATCCAGCAGGAAGCGGTCTAAAAATCCTATCTCGATACCGGCTTCCTGTTCAATGGAAAACTCAGGTTTCAGAAACCTGTTTCCCAACCTGGATTTTGTCAAACGTCCTTCAGTTACACTGAACGTCTCATATTGAGCACTGAATGATGGTCTACCACCGGCAGTACCGAGTGAGTACCGTATTTTGAATTCGTTTATATTCTCTAACGGCCACCAATTCTCCTGTGCCATCCTGTAGGCACCGCTTACCCTGTAGTAAGTATGCCATCGTTCATCTGCACCAAATAATGAACTGCCGTCACGGCGGACGAGCATATCGAGAATATAGCGACCATCAAAATCAAATCCGGTAATAAAATAAAACCCTACTGCACGAACATCCTCTTCCCGTGAACTAATCCGCTCGCCATCCCTGTAGAGATCCAAACGGGGAACACCGCGTACAACCGGGTTCGCTCCCGAAGACGAGAACGTAAAGTATTCAGATAGCTCGACAAGATATCTCATCTGTGATCGCATTGCAAGTCTTCCAAACTCGTGATTCACAGAAGAAGTGATGCTTGTATTAATAGCTTCATTTCTTCCAAGACCTAACGTTAGTCGCCCGAGATTTAAATCACTCGGCGAGGAAGTTTTAAACCCTTTGGGATAAAAATCTCTGTCTTCACGATTCGAGCGGTCATAACTGAAATTGGCTTCCAGTTCCCACCATCTGAAGGGTGTGAAGGCCAGATTGAAACTACCCATCACGCGGGATCTGCTTAGATCACCCTCATAATGGAACAGAGAATACAACGGGTTATCTACACCTGAGAGCGGATCCGGCTCAATGAGGTATGGCTCACCATCGGGATTGGGTTCAGTCAGATCGGCCTCAGGAGACATAAATTGCAACGCACGGAATGTGTAATATTCAAGATCGTCGCGATTCGATCTGGCGTAGGAACCACTCATAGAAAATTTCAAATTCTGGTTTATCTGATGATCAAGATTGAGCCGGACCGTTTGCCGGGTAAAACCATCATGATGCCATACAACACCCGACTCACGGAGATTATTCACCGATGCAAAAAAGTTTGTATTGGCCGTCCGCTGACTAACCGATATAGAATTCATATAAAAATAACCGGGATCGAAGAATAAGTCGAGATGATCGAATGTGCGCGGATAAGGATTAACTACAAATGCCGTCCCTATTTTGTCCCTCTCCGGATCCGGCGGTGAATAAGAGTAATCAACATATCGCTCTCCTGTAGTAAACGGATCTTCGATCAGGTTACCATCCGGATCGATATACTGTTTATCTTCATTTACCATATAATGATGGCTGCTGCTTCGTAATTCCCGCTCGGGAAGTTGATTAAATCCCACCTCATTTCTGAGAATAACCCGTGTCTGATCAACTGCAAGATCGGAACCTCGCCTGGTGGTAATTTGAATAACACCGTTTGCGGCACGCGATCCATATAACGATGCGGCAGCAGCACCTTTAACCACTTCTATTGTTTCAATATCAAGGCCGTCAATATCAACTGTGGAAGCATCAAGAATTACACCATCGACAATATACAATGGTGCATTACCGTGGGCAATTCTTGTAGCACCGCGCAGCATCACCGAGGCGGCAGTCCCCGGTTGACCGGTTCCTTTCACGATCCGTGCACCCGGCACTTTCCCGCGAATCGATTGCTCAACTGACACATACGGGACCTGCTCGACATCCCGTCGTGAGATAAGATCAACAGTGAACGGTAAACGTTCTTTGAACGTTGCACCAACAACACCCGTGACAACAACTTCCTCAAGTCCCAAGACATCTTGACGCAATATAAAATCCAGAATATGGGTCTCGGCTGTGAGAGTAATCTGTTGACGCGTTGCACGATAACCGACAAATCGCGCGGTAACGGTTATTGTCTGCTCCTCAACATATGTTGAAGGAATTTGAATTCGATAGTGCCCCTCAGCATTTGTTGCGGCACCGTAATTTGTACCCTCAACCATAATATTAGCACCGGGCAAAGGATCACCGGTTTCTGCTTCCGTTACACTTCCTTCGATAACCGCATCCTGAGCTGCAACCGGAAATACCAAGAGTGTAATAAATAGCAGCAATATACCATTTAATATATACATATTAAGGGGGTTCATATAAATCACCTCCACATTCAACGTGGTTACATTACAATATGATTGTAGTCAATCATAAGTTTGTTTATATCATCAACCATCTTCTGCGCTTTTGCTTTATTCTTAATTGCACAACCGGTTGCGATGGCATTAATTAAAACTGAAATAGCAGCGAAAGAATTTGTAAACAGCATATTTTCGCTTTTTACCAGTAAACTTATATTCGATTCAAAAGAAATGGGTGCGGATTTTTTATTGGTAATTGAAATCACTTTTACATTGTTCTTTCGTGCAAAATGAGCTGCATCAATCGTTTCTTTTGAGTATGGCGGAAACGATAGACCGAGAAGAAGATCGTTTTCGTTTAAAAATAAAACCTGTTCAACAAATGAAGAATAGCTATGATCAAACGGCCGTGAATCAATTCCTACCTGGTTTAACTGGTATGAAAGAATTTGTGAGAGCAAAGATGAAATCCCGAGTCCCATAGTAAACACCCGTTGCGACCGCTGGATGAGATTTATCGCTTTTCGGAAATCATCCCGCTCAATCATATTAAGCGTATCGTTTATATTCTGAATATCAAGATTCGCAACGTCGGTAAGCGGATCATCGGTGCTCGCTTTTTTCTTCACCAATGGGAATACATCACGTTTTCCGATTCGATTTTGAAGTGAACCCGCCATTGCATCGCGAAGTTCACTGAACCCTGAATAGCCGATCCTCTGTGCAAAACGAACTACGGAAGCCACGCTGCGTGAGGTGGCTTCCGCGACTTCGTGTACACTTAAAAACGGAATACGCTCAAAGTTCTCGAGAAAATACTCGGCGATATGCTTCTGGTTCGCCGGTAATTTTTCGTAATGCTTATGTATTTTTACCTGTATCTCTTTGAGTGTTTGCATTTACTTGATGAACATCATTTGTTTAGTTGCATTGAACGATCCTGACGATATAGTGTAAAAATAAGCCCCGCTTGGCAATCCGGCAGCATCGAATACAACAGAATATTCTCCTGCAGACAATTCCTCGTCAACAAGTGTTGCAACTTTCTGACCAATGATATTATAGACAGTTAAGGTCACATGGTCTGATTGAGGTATTCCAAAATTAATTGTCGTTGCAGGGTTAAACGGATTTGGAAAGTTTTGTTCGAGAACATATTGTTGTGGCAATTCACCTGGCGTCTCGACAATGGAAGTAATTTCATCGTATTCTGCTTTGGCTGCAGCTATGGCATCTATTAAATCGGCATCATTGTCAGCAAAGCCGAATGCAAAATAAATTTCAGCTGATTCTCCCGCCGGAATATTAACTTTATCCTGTACAATAAAGACAACCGATCCCCCGCCATCATCTACGTAAGAATCAAGTATACTCCCCTCTGTTATGTAGCCATACATTTCTGCTTTATCACTCGAATAACCCGAAAACCACTCGATAGCATTTAATGTATGAAGTTCATCAGACAATATTTTAAATCCGAGATGTGCTGATTCTTTGTACAGATGAACAATATTCTCATCACTTAAATATTCAACAGTTTCGTCACCGTATGCATCGTTGATTTCGGGTATAATCTCTATACCTATCGCGGCATCAATCGCATCAGTTTCTTCATTATTTACTACGTACTTAATGAGTAGAAAAGACTCATTCTCCCAACCATATATGTAATTATCCACAACAACGTCTGGAGGCTCATTAGAAAAATCATTATTAAAAGCTCCAAACAACTCAAAGTCACCAACCGCCGCCGGGGTTATACTTACCGGATCAGTTTCGTTATCTGCATCTACTGAAAAAGTATATACAGCGGTTGGACTGACACCTACAATTACCGATACTCTGTCTAATTGGTGCAAAGCATCTGGAGAAAGATCGGGTGTTAAAATACGGATACGTCCATAATCACCTAATCGAACACCGATTTCCCCGGTTTCAAATTCCGCCTGTGCTTGAACGTCACCAATTGAAATAAGCCCAATGAGGGTAAGAATTAAAGATGTCGTAACAATATTTTGTATCATGACGCTTCCTCCTTATATTTATTAATAGTTGAATGTGAGTTAACAGCCCTATTGATTTAGAGTAAAAATATCGCCTGACTGCATGATGTGCAGTATTATGTTTTGTGCAGATAAATTCCGATTTTCATCTACTTCTATCTTGTCACTTTCACGCGCATCGTAAACAACTACTGTTCCCTCTCCGAGCACCTGAAATTTTTTTTCAGGATCTACGAGAAGTGAAGTTGATTCGCTTATACCTAATCCCACCAATTCTGGATTTTCAAGAACCAGGCTCATTAAACGATTGTGCCTTTTTCGTTCAACGAAATGCTGATCGATGATCACCTTATCAAGGAAACCAAAACCTTCAGCGGTAACTATATTTCCCTTTTTTATTATACTAAAAGGCTCATCATCCTCGCCGGCAAGATATTCGTCACCGGTAATCATTACTTTACTCATTACAGCAGCACCAGCACTTGTTCCGCCAATAACACCACCATCGTTGTAAATCTGTTTTACTTTGTCGAGCAATTGGGTTCCGAGTAGCGCTGCTGTATGCCTATTTTGATCACCACCGGAGAAAAATACTCCGGTAGCTCCCTTTAATAATTCAAAATTTTCTTCAGTATCGGCAGTTTCACGGGTACAAATTATAAAATCTACATTTTCGACGCCGCGTTCGGTAAATTCCCGGACATAAAACTCCCCCGCATCGAGCGGATCATAACTGGCAGTGGGGAAAATTATTATGCGGGAATCTTTTCCACCGGCAAGTTCTATAAATGTATCCATAACGTAATCGGGACGGGAACCACCTCCGATTATTACCAGATTTCCCTGAGGAAACAATTCATTCGGCAAAATAACGAGTACAATGAGAGATAGTATAAGTGTAACACGCTTCATATTAGTCACTCATCATTAATTGTAATGCTATTTGTGTTGACTTTTTTAAATCATCGATTTCAATATATTCATCGTTTGAATGCGGATTCCGGGCACCGATTCCGAAATTTATTGTGGGAATCTCATTTTCATTCAGATAATTCGCATCACTTCCGCTCCAGGCTACAACTGGAAATGGCTTCAGATTAACCCGTTCAAGTGCCCCTATCGCTTCATAGTATGTTGGTTGGTTTTTTTCTACGTAATACGGTTTAAAATCCCATATATAATCCAGATCAAAACTTCCCCCGGTACGTTCTACCACATTATTAAATTCATGCCGGATGGTATCGATGGTATTTTCAATGGTATTCACATCCATAGACCTGATCTCACCTCTGACCTTCACCTTCTCGGGAACGACATTGATAGCACTGCCGCCGTGGATTGTACCGATATTAATAATGGTGTGTTCGTTTATTTTTCCTACTTTAACTTTTGACAGTGCCTGTGCAGCTATTTGTATTGCACTGATACCTTTTTCGGGAGCAAGTCCTGAATGGGATGCCTTACCATATACACTTACGGTAAAGCTTACAGCACCGCATGTCCCGTGGATAAAATGACCGGGTTCAAATGCCGAATCAAAAACAAATCCCATCTTAATGCCGTTATTTAATGAAAGGTACCGGGCTCCATCCATTGTCGACTCTTCACACACGGTAAATGCAAGCGTGAAATCCCTCACCGGTAGTTTATTTTCAAGAAGATACTCAACGGCATACAACAAGGTTGCAATACCGGCTCTGTTATCCACACCGAGTACCGTCCTGCCGTCCGACCGGATAGTCCCATTGTGAATGACAGGCTTCAAATTCCGTGTCGACCTTGCTGTATCCATATGTGAAAGAAACACCCGATCTCCGCCGGAGCCAATATGACAGATAATATTACCTGAATTTCCTCCCGAATATTTTTTAACATCATCTTCGTATGGAGATAAATTCAACCGTTTTAAAAACCGTGTAATATAATCTGCAACACTTTTTTCCTGGCCACATAATCCGTCAATTTGTGCAAGATCAAGAAAAATGTTTGTTAATCGTTCTGTAGAAAAATTATCATTGTACATAGAGCATTTTCTTTGTGATCGAACCGGTTCCAGTACTCAATCTGTAAAAATATGTTCCGGACGCCAATGATCGCTGCTGTTTTTCAGCAGAAAATTTAATTGCGTGCCGGCCGGCCGATAGTCTTGTGTCCAATAAGGTTGTGATTTTAGTGCCGAGTATATCATAGATGCGCAATGATACCTCTTGTTCCCTGGGCAACGAAAATGTAATGACCGTCTGATCGTTAAACGGATTCGGGTAATTCTGTCTGAGGTAAATTTCCTGAGGAATATCGGTAATTAAATCTTGTGTGTTGCTTACGATTCCAAATGCACCTGCCTCAATGGAATATTGCTCCTCGATTGAAGAAACATGATACCGGAGATCGGTCATAGCAACCACCTGCCTCGGATTCTCCCCGCCCGATACCCGATACCGGGATGAATCAACCCACTCCGTGTGTTGCGCATCAACCAGTATATACGGTGTATCACTGAATCGTTGAAGCACACCATCTTTGTAATTAATTTTTATTATATCGTCAGTTTGTAAATACATTCCGAGACGTGACCGGTTTTTCATTAATCCCCACAAAACCGACGCGGACCGGTTCTCATAAAAATCATAATCATCAAATACAGCATTCTGGAAATGCATATCTCCGAACAGTGATACCCCCTCCTGAATATCCATTTTCCCGCGGTATGCTGCCCATTCATCCTCGTCGATATTATCGACAAAATACGAACTACTTAACTTGCCTGTCCTTCCGAAAAGTACAAAAGGAATTTCCTTATCTCTTGCATGTTGAACGGCTTCACCGACAGGCGTATCGGATATTGTATTGGAAAAATCCTCCAAATTATTACATGCAAAAAGGAGTATATCAGCATCGGTAATTGCTGCAGGATCATCCGAGGTGGTATGAATGAGTGAATACGCAATCTGTTCGGCATCGAGATAATCGGTCAGGGGAGTTAATGTGTTCTCATATTGCTGAGGATAGATAATCGCCATACTTTCCGGTTTGTGTTGATCGATTACCAGCGGCATGAGATGGTCGGTATTAAATACCACATCATCCTGACCTGATAACCATACCGTGGTTCCGGGCATATCCCAGGCACGATCGGTATCGACTTCTCTTGCGGAGGCAGGCATTGATACAACCTGACGAAGGGTAACATCGTATTGCCAGTCTTCAACAAGCTGATCGACAACAATATTTTCAATGGTATATCCCTGCGGGGAGCTGGCTATAAAACTTTCATCGGTGATATTATAGAAAGCTACGGCACCCGTTCCTTTGACGGTACCGATACCATCCGGTCCGATACAGAATGCAGTTTGATCGTCGATGCCAATACCTAATATGTTCTGTCCCCGCTGTACATATATTTTAAATAAAAACGGTAATAACCTTCCGAACCTGCCCCGCTCAATGAAGTGTGTGTCAATTAAAGTACCCCCGACAACATTAATAAAACCGTCATCGATCGCAAGCTGTCCTCCGGTAGGATTACGAAGTGCATGAGGCGAATATACGGTACCGTGTTGGGCAGTAAAAACGAATTCGCTTAAAACCATTGCTCCGGCACTTGTACCGCTTACAACACCACCATTATTATAAACCTGCCGGATTGCCTCTTCGGTTTTTGTACCTTTCCATTCCCGCACATAAATCCACTGATTGCCACCGCGTAAATATACCGCATCTGCTGATATTATTTCATCGTATGTTGATTGCATATCAGCCTTTGCACGCGAATCGATCGCTAGTTGGTATGATTCTGATGCCCCAAGATCGACAAATAAATCCGGAAGACCGGTTCCCCCGTCTGCATACGTTAACACAATAATTTTCCCCCAACCCGACTTTTCAACTATCCATTCATAAACGTGATCGGGCACAGATCCGCCTCCGAGGGCTGCAACATATCCTTGTGCCGATGCAATTGACCATGGTAGGACTAATATGAGGAGATATGGAATGAGTGATTTCATCTGTAACAATTATTACAGGCTTGAAATAATATGAAATAATTATTACACTAATACAAAAAAAAACCGGTAATGTCAAGTGCCGGAGATTTTTTTTCTGTACCGGATCCCTGTTATTACCACCCGAAGGTATACGGATCATAAGAGGAACAAAATGAAAAAGTATTTTACACTATTTATATGGCTAACATTTCTGTCGATGACATTTTTGAGTTCATTCACACAGACTATAAAACCGCTAAAATTTTCACTAACCGAATCAGTTTCAATTACTATTGAGCATACTGCCGACGGCAAACTTTTCAGGATGGGAGAGCGTGAACCGATCGAAATGGAAAAACAACACACAGATCTGTGGTTTGTCCCGGACCTCGATATGCTCATTGAAATCATTCGCGAAAATACAAACGGCAATGTAAAGGCCTTACAACTAAACCAGTACCAGGAAACAGTATATCTTCCTCTCGACCAAAATATATCTACCCTACTTATTGATGCTCCCGACCGTGTACCCGAAGTACTGTACGAACTGATTCCAAGGCTGATGATTGCCAACAATGTTCCCGGTGTATCAATGGCAGGTATCGAGAAAGGAAGACTTGCCTGGACCCGAACCTATGGTGTTAAGACTGCCGGCTCGGACAAACCGGTAACGGATTCCACATTGTTCGAAGCCGCTTCAATGTCAAAAGCACCCTTCGCTTATGCAACACTTCGTCTTGTTGACCGGGAAAAATTTGATCTCGATATGCCACTGGTGGAAATTTCCGGCGAACCGTATGAAAAAGTTGTGCGCAATACACCTGAGGATACCCTCCATAAAAAAATCACCGCCCGCATGGTATTCCAACATCAAACGGGGTTTCCAAACTGGAGCTGGGGTGATCCGTTAATACCATCTTTTGTTCCCGGTACAGACGTCGGTTATTCCGGTGAAGGATTTGAATTTTGCCAGAGAGTAATTGAAGACATTACCGGTTTAAGTCTGCAGGAATTTATGACAAGAGAATTATTCAAACCGCTGGGTATGCAGCAAAGCAGTTTTGTCTGGAACGATCATTTCGATGAAATCTCAGCGGCGGGGCATGATTCTGACGGAAACGTCATTACTGACCGGACTATTTATAATGAACCGGGCAATGCTGCCTACACTTTATATACAACGCCATCGGAGTACGCTCTTTTTCTTATAGATGTAATGGGTATGTCACCATCGCAGGGCAGCTTGCTGAGCGAAGAGAGCAGAATTGAAATGCTGACTCCAACGGTACTCGATCCCAACCGGACGGGTTTGCCGCGGGCGGGTGAAAGGTATGCAGATGAAGTATACTGGGGCTTAAGCTGGCGTGCACAAGAGACGAGCACCGGAACACGATTTTACCATGGCGGATCGAACAGCACCGGCTTTCGCTGCCTGACGGAGTTTAACCCGTCTACCGGCTACGGTTTAATCATAATGACTAATGGGTTCGGGGGATCAACATTGCGTGAAAAGGTATTTGCAATTATCAGCAAACCTTAATAATCTATAATTACGTCCATAAATTCCTGTCCAGACTCCGGTATTGTATAGCCTCACTGATATGTTCCGGCCGAATGGATTCAGAAGCCCCGAGATCGGCTATAGTGCGCGCTACTTTCAGGATGCGATCGTAGGCTCGTGCTGAAAGGCCAAGTTTCGTAATAGCCATTTTGAGCAATTCCTCTCCTGCAGTATCGATGCTGCAGTATTCACGGATTTCTTTCGATCCCATATCCGCATTACAGTAAATCTGCTTTTTGTTCTTAAAACGTTCAGTCTGACGTTGGCGAGCTGCTTCAACACGTCCACGTATATTTGCCGAGGATTCTCCTAATTCTTTGCTTGCAAGTTCTTTATATTTCACAGCAGGAACTTCTATGTGAATATCGATCCGGTCGAGTAATGGTCCTGAAATCTTCGCCATATACCGCTGGATTTGTATAGTCGTACAGGTACATTCGTTATTCGGATCGGTATAATAACCACATGGACATGGATTCATCGCGGAAGCAAGCATAAAATTTGCCGGGTAGTCGATAGAAAGTTTTGACCGGCTGATAGTTACTTTGCCGTCCTCAAGCGGCTGCCGCATCACCTCAAGAACATTTTTCTTGAACTCGGGAAGTTCATCCAAAAAGAGTACCCCGTTATGCGCAAGCGAGACTTCTCCCGGCCGGGGATATGTTCCTCCCCCTACAAGAGCTGCATCCGAAATTGTATGATGTGGCGATCGATACGGCCGTGTTGCAACGAGAGCTGTGTCGGGCGGCAAATACCCTGCAACCGAATGAATTTTGGTGGTTTCAATTCCTTCATCGAATGTCAACGGCGGAAGAATTGTTGGAATGCGTTTTGCCAGCATTGTTTTACCGGAACCCGGCGGTCCGATCATGATTATGTTATGACCTCCGGCAGCAGCTACCTCAAGAGCCCGTTTTACATTTTCCTGTCCTTTTACATCACGAAAATCGACTGCATACTTCTGTTCCACTCTAAACACTTCATCAAGGTCCACTCTGAACGGCTCTAACATCTGATATTCACCACCGATTATATCAAATGCCTCGTTCAGTGTTGCAACAGGATACACATTGATACCCTCAACCATCGCAGCTTCTTTGGCATTTTCTTTTGGAAGAATGATACCCTGCAATCCCTTGCGCTTAACCTCAGCAGCAATCGGAAGGACACCATGCACTGGCCTGATGGTTCCATCGAGCATTAATTCACCCACAATGACGTACGTATCGGTGATATCGGTTTCAAGCTGGCCGCTTGCGGTGAGAATACCAATGGCGATGGGTAAATCGTATGAAGATCCCTCTTTTTTAATATCAGCCGGTGCGAGATTTATCGTTAACCTGCGGTACGGAAAGGCATAGCCGGAATTTTTTATAGCCGCAATAACACGTTCTTTACTTTCGCGTACGGCATTGTCTGGTAAGCCGACCATACTATAATGAAATGAACCCGATTCAACGCTGGTTTCAACTTCGACAAGGTTGGCATCGATGCCGTAGGTTGCACAGGTGATCGTCCGGGATAGCATAGTATGGCTCCTTAATTATTTTTATAAAAAATAATACTGGAATCAATGTAACATTCGCTATGCCTCGGGATCCTAATACTTCTATTTTTTAAATATTTATATATTCGCTACCCGGGCGTCTATCAAGCAGATACTGTTATATTTCAGATAACAAGATCAAATGGTAAATCACTTATATCTCGTAAACGTTTACCTTGAACTAAGGTATCAAGCATATCGGAAACTGAATCATTACCTAACTCCTCAACTGCATCATTCAATTCTTTCAATGCGAAATGATATACGCAATCGATATCTCCGGTTCCAAGAGCCAAAGACGAAATCCGTTGTGGATAGGGTTCCGCTGTAATAATTGCGATATGAGGAGTATGTCCCTTTCTACTCCGAATCAAGTTCAACCCCTCTGTTCTTGCATTCTGGGACCGGTCGCTGCGAATAGTCCATTTACAGGATATACTTGCATGAAGAATTGGCAATTTAGAATTTACTTGCCTCAGTGGCGTATATTGAGCGATCGATACATCCGTTATAAATTTCCGCTTTTTATTTATTTCATAATCTTTAAATGGTTTTTTTCCGATTATAATATCGGGACTTATTATATAATCGCCTAATGTTGCTCGGAGCTCTCTACTATCTTTCAATGCTTTAGTGATTAATGAAAGATGTTCATACTGTTCAAATTCATCGATAGATTTTCCGATAAAGAACTCATACTTACCGGGCCGAATATGCTTTAAAAATTTAAAGGCACTTTCTAGATACGCAGCAGTAATCGTTTCGAAAGATTTTCCATACGTCTGTCCAGCGGTTTTTACGCTTCTGGTCTTTAAGGCAATCTTCGAGACAATGCTTTTAGCAAGTTCAACACTAATTTTACTATGTTTATCCGCATTGTTCGGAATAGAATTCTCATCAGTGGTTAAGGCGTTGTTGAATATATTCTTATGATATTCTAATCGGAGCTTTTCAATTGACATTTTAATTTTTCCAGAATCCGATTACATATTCCTGGTGCATTCTTTCCTCAATCTTAGAATTACCTTTAACCGCACTGAATGGCATCATTCTTCTATTACGATCAATCAACCTCTTACCAATTCCTATCACCTCAAAACCAACTTCCCTCCCTAAATCTGCCAGGCATTTATGCGTTTCAACATCAATACCACAAATTTTGGATGATGCGACAACAATTATACAGGGAGATTCTTTTTCCAACACCCGGTACATCTCATTAATAGATTTTAGCATTTCATAACAATAACGACGAAAAGCTTGGCTTTTGCTGGATTTTATTTCCGCAATACTTTCTATTTTTTTTAGTATTCTTTTAGAAAACGGTTCTTCGTTAATATTTATTTTTGATTCTGCACCTATATATTGTTTACGCAGTTCTTTCAACTCATTAATCGAATATCCTAACCATACCAATGAAAATTTATGCGCCCTCATATAATCAATTGCATTATTAGCATACGGCGGAGAAGTTACTATTAAATTTACCGTTTCATCCCGCAAAGGTATATTTCTTGCATTCCCTTTTATAACAGCCGCCTGATTACTGTAAACACCATTAACATTTTCATTTAATATCTTTCTCACTTTTATAGCGAATTCCTGAATTGCTGACTTAACTTTTTTTCCTTGGACTCGGTGTGGTCTCGTATGCGCTAAATCCCGGGCCATTGATACACCACCCGATTTAGTAATGATTGTGCTCGAAAAAACAGAATACAGTATACTTATTATATCATCATCCTCAATCTTTTCAATTTCAGTAAGCAAAGCCATTAATTCCAATTGGGTACTCTTCTGAAACCAATAATTTAAAAAATCCATTGTTGCTTCATCAAAACGTTTATCTATTTTTTCAGCAAGGAATTTCTTATTCGATTTATATTTATTTTCAGCATTATACACAATACTATTTAAATGATTTTCGATTCTTCTCCTATCTATACATTTTAACTTAGCGTTTGTATTAATAATGGCTAAGGGATCAATATCAAGCCCGTAACTTCTTCTTCCAAGGCGATTTGCCTCAATCAGTGTCGTAGCCGATCCCATCATCGGATCGAGTACTATCTCATCGGGATCGGTTAAATATTCGATAAATAAGGCAGGTAATTGTGGTGGAAATTTTGCGGGAAATGCATGCCAGTAATGTCT
Source organism: Ignavibacteriales bacterium (assembly GCA_003568415.1). Classification (GTDB taxonomy): domain Bacteria; phylum Bacteroidota; class Ignavibacteria; order T3Sed10-11; family T3Sed10-11; genus T3Sed10-11. The sequence goes on along the minus strand of PWXV01000145.1, from coordinate 10,363 downwards.
CCGGTTCACCTCATTATAAACGGTAAAATTTAAATCTGTTTTTAAAATATCATTAAGTATATTCTTCTTCGTCCCCGAAAAACCCGGTTTTTCATGCTTTTTATCTGATTTGAATAAAGGAAGCTGCATCTTTTAATTTATATTGTGATAACAAAATTTAATAAATTTTCATACAATAAGATCAGTTTACCGATTCTCTTTTAAAAACGCAAGCCGCTTGGCAAGCCGTTCAGTCGACATCAAAAGCTTATCTTTTCCGTAAATTGCATCTTTCGGTTGATAGAATGCAACAAGGTACTCATCGCTCATAACAATTGCTTCTTCGGGACAAACCTCCTCACAAAAACCGCAGAAAATACACCGGATCATATTTATTTCAAAACGAATAGGATAGCGTTCCTTTTCGAGCTCAGTTTCGGAGGCCTGGACTTCAATGGCAAGTGATGGACAGACACGTGAGCATAGCCCGCATGCAACACACCGCTCGATACCATCCTCTTCGACCAGCACCGGTCTTCCCCGAAACGAGGGCTGAAAAGGCCACGGCTCATCCGGGTAGTTATGGGTGAATTTGGGTTTAAATATTTTACTGACGGTGAGACGCAGCCCTTTGGCTATCTCGGTAATATATGTTTTTTGCAGAAAAGTAAGATCATCTTTTCGTATTACCCGCTTTGCTGATCCGTTATCCTTCATCAATAGATCCTATGCTTAGATACATTAATAAACTTTTTACTTCGTTTATTGCAAGAGAAGCAGAATTAATCCGGTTATAAAAATGTTCAATAGTGCCATGGGGAACATCACCTTCCAACCCAGTCCCATCAGTTGATCATACCGGAACCGGGGAATAGTCCACCGTATCACTATCATAAATAACAACACAAGCGTTACTTTTATTACAAATGTTAGAATACCAATAATGCTCATCAGCATCGGCGATACATCGATCATATCGATATATGGAAGATGCCATCCACCCAGATATAACGTGGTAATGATTGCACTCGCAACGATCATATGGGCATACTCGGCAAGGAAGAATAATCCGAACTTTAAACCGGTATACTCCGTGTGAAAACCACCCACAAGTTCCGGCTCCGCTTCAGGCAGGTCGAACGGCTGACGATTCGTTTCTGCAAATGCCGCAACAACAAAGGTTATAAAACCAATCGGCTGCACAAAACAATTCCAGGCCGGCAATACGCCGAATAAGTAATTCGTTTGATTCATTACGACCTGATCAAGCCGCAATGACCCGGTAACCATTATCACACCGACCACTGCAAGGCCGAGTGACAGTTCATAGCTGACCATCTGTGCAGATGAACGCAAACTACCCATCAATGAATATTTATTGTTGGACGACCATCCGGCAAGTGCAATTCCGTATACGCTTATGGAAGAGAATGCAAGTATATACAGCACCCCGATATTCACATCCGCGATAATAAGCTTTACCTCTTCACCGAATAATGTGATCGTGTTACCGAACGGTATTACGGCAAATGTAGCCAGTGCCACGGTAAGCGATATAACCGGCGCGAGATCGTGCAGCGGTTTATTAGCATTTCGCGGGACGATCGCTTCTTTAAAAACAAGCTTTACTACATCTGCTATCGGTTGTAACAATCCAAATGGTCCTACCCGGTTAGGGCCGAGACGATCCTGAATAAACGCACTGATGCGCCGCTCCGCGTAGACAGAATATGCTACGGCAGTTAATAATACCAGTAGAACTATTACTATTTTTATAAACGCTATTAATAATGTTTCTATCATTGTGTATGCTACGGTATGTGATTCTGTGAAAAATTGTTACACACCGACTTTTTCGTGTGTCTTTGCCATCGCCCCAAGTCTGCCTATGGATTGATAGGATAATCCTTTGAAGGCAGGTATTTTTTCGGAGATTTCATTAAACACTTCCTCTGCCGACTGGTAGGTAAATTTTTCGCCCATCAGATTGGCGATCTGGCTAAAAACTTCCCATCCCGAACGTGCATTTCGTCGGGGTCCTCTTCCCCACTTATCATATGCTGTGCCGAACGTATCCCATCTGCTCATGCTTAAACCTTCCAGCGCCCTGTTTTCTCCCTTTGTGATTATCGCAGGCTTCAGACGCTGTACTCTCCCCTCAAAATTCGTTATGGTGCCTTCGACCTCGGCATACGTTGCAGCGCTGAAGACGATATCGGCTATCGCTGTAGTTTTGTTATGCCTCCACGAATGAACTATCAATAATTCCAGACTTGAGAGAATGTTCCGGAATTCTTCACGCTCCAGCAGATCCTCATTCATAACGATCAAACATTTTACCTTCTTCTGTCTGATTGCTTCTTTGATCTCATGCAATGTAGTACCGGTATCATTCTCACGTAAACCCAGCAATCTTACTCCGGTATTGTTCGGGGTTTTATCTGCACGAATGAGAATATCATCCTCATCACCTTCGTTAATGTGATCAATATACTCTATCATTTTAGCTTTTGTAATTTTGCGTGTAAACTTAGCGAGTATATAATTATCTTCGTTGGTTGTGAACGGCGATGCGATAACCTCTATTTCATTCGGTTTGAATTCCTTTAACCTTTGTGCGGCTGTTTTGAGTGCTGTTTCCCAGGCCACCTCAATCTGCTTGTCATCCTGTTTGATCATAGGTTCTTGAATACGCAGATCATCATTGACAAATTTATAGGTAGAAAGGCGACCGTAATCGCACATCCAGTGAGAGTTAACCGACTCATTGATACGCGGTGTTAAACGCATCACCTGATTGTTTCGTGTCCACAAATAAGTATTGCAACCACGTGCACATCCGATACACACACTTTCAGTGGAGGCCATTTCCCACACACGAGATCTAAACCTGAAATCCCGGCTTGTGAGTGCCCCTACCGGACAAATGTCGATAACATTCATTGAGTACGGATTATCAAGTTCCTCATCAGGAAATGTCTCTATCGTGGTATGATCACCCCGCTGAACGAAATGCAACTGCGGTTTTCTCACGACCTCTTCACAAAAACGGATACATCTCGAACAAAGAATACACCGTTCGGCATCGAACATCACTTTCGGGCCGAGCGGTACTCGTTTCGGTTTATGGACTTTCGTTTCATCAAACCTGCTTACTCCTCGGCTGTAATTATATGCATAATCCTGCAGTTTGCATTCACCCGCTTCGTCACAAATCGGACAATCAAGCGGGTGATTTATGAGCAGAAATTCCATAACCGCTTCGCGTGCAGTAATTACCCGCTCATTCATTGTATTGATAACCATTCCATCGGCGACTTTAGTCATGCACGCTATAACAAGCTTGGGCATCCTTTCAACTTCAACCAGACACATTCTGCAGTTACCGGAAATCGATAATTTCGGATGCCAGCAGAAGTACGGTATCTCGATGCCCAGCTCAATTGCTGCTTGAAGTATTGTCGTATTTTCGTCGACTTGATATTCTTTACCGTTGAATGTTATTGTTGCCATGAATAAATAAATATACTTTTATGCTGAATAATTAATAAGTTAGTTGGCAGTTACTTTGGGTTTCCCCAGCAAGTCATCGGGGGGATAATAATCCATATCGAATGCTTCCGCAACGCCTTTGTACGTCACCTTACCGTCAAGCACATTAAGTCCCCACTTAATTTCATCGTTATATCGAATTGCATCCTCATATCCCCGATTAGCAATTTCGAGTGCATATGGAAGTGTCGCATTTGTTAATGCTACGGTCGAGGTCACCGGAACCGCACCCGGCATATTTGCCACACAATAATGAACAACACCATCGATGACGTACGTAGGATTATCGTGTGTAGTAGGCTTGCACGTTTCAATACAACCACCTTGATCGACGCTGATATCAACAACCACAGCTCCATCCTTCATATCTTTCAACATCTCCCGCGTAATGAGATTCGGCGCCTTTGCTCCGGGGATTAATACTGCACCAACGATAAGGTCGGCTTTTAATGTCGCTTTTTTTATCGTGTATGGATTTGACATCATGGTAGTTGTATTTCTCGGCATAACATCATCGAGATACCGGAGGCGGAACAGATCAACATCGAGTATAGTAACACGTGCGCCAAATCCGGCCGCAATTTTTGCCGCATTTGTTCCAACAACACCCCCGCCAATTACTATCACATCGGCAGGATCGGTACCCGGCACACCACCGAGTAATACACCTCGTCCACCATGCGTACGTTCAAGATACTTTGCCCCTTCCTGGGGAGCCATACGACCGGCAACTTCACTCATCGGTATTAATAACGGTAATGAGCGGTCGGGTTTCTGTACGGTCTCATATGCAATCCCTACACAGCGTGAATTCAGCATTGCCTCGGTAAGTTCACGACTTGCAGCAAAGTGGAAAAATGTGAAAACTATCTGACCTTCACGAACAAGTTTGTATTCCGGTCCAATCGGTTCTTTAACCTTCATAATCATGTCTGCGTGCGTATACACTTCCTCCGGTGTATCCACAATCTCTGCACCTGCTTCAATGTATTGTTGATCATCAAATCCGCTTCCTACGCCCGCTTGTGTTTCGACGAGCACTTTATGCCCGTGGTCGACAAATTGTTGTGCGCCTGCCGGGACCAATGCGACCCGGTTTTCCTGGCTTTTGATTTCTTTAGGAACTCCAATGATCATAAGAATCTATCTCCTGTCCCGCCGCTGTACCGGAAACGGGACGTTTGTTTTTGTTTATGTGGTAGGTTTAAAGACAACAGTAGAAAATTTATCTGTATCGAGTATTTCCTGCGCTACCCGCTGAATATCGTCGGTTGTAACTTCATCAATTTTTTGTAACATCGAATCGAGCGATGTATAACGTTTAAAATACAATTCGCCGGCACCGATACGCATCATCCGGCTTGACATATTTTCCAGGCCGAGCATTAAATTACCTTTAATCTGCGATACGGTTCTTTTCATTTCTGCACGAGGGATCGGTTTGTTTTGCAGTTTTTCAAATTCATTATAAACCAGTTTCATTGCTTTCGTTACCTTACCTGAATCGGTTCCAACATAGATACCGAAAACCCCTGTATCCTTGAGTAAATTGACGAATGAATAGGTGGTATAGGCAAGTCCGTGTTTTTCGCGAATAACCTGGTGGAGCCTTGAGCTCATGCCTTCACCGAGTAATGCATTTAAGATTAGGAGCGGATACCGGTTATTACTATGGATTCCGAACGTCTTCGTTCCCATACACACATATGCTTGCTGGACCGGTTTTTTAATTTCCACATAACGATTTCGACGGCGGGGTAATCGCGACTTCCCGTTTTCGAAATGAGAACGTTTCAGAGTTCCGATATATTTCTCTGCATACGCTACCAGTTCATCGTGATCTACATTTCCCGCAGCGGCAAGTACCATTCTGTCGGGAGTATAGTTGTGCTTGAGATGGTTGAAAAGATCATCGCGTTCTATATTCTGTATACTTTCTGAATTTCCAATAATCGGTTCACCCAGGGGATGCGGATGATACATAACTTTATCAAGATAATCATGAATAACGTCATCCGGATCATCCTCGATTTGCTTCAACTCCTCGAGTACTACATATTTTTCCTTGGTAATTTCTTTTGGATTGAACGTCGGTTCTTTAACGAGATCGGTGATCACATCAACAGCTCTCTCAAGGTGTTCATCCAGAACACGCGCATAGAAGCATGTATGCTCTTTTGTAGTGAACGCATTTATATAACCACCTATTGATTCAATACTTTGTGCTATCTGGCGCATATTCCGGCGTTGTGTTCCCTTGAATACCATATGTTCAAGGAAATGTGAGATACCGTGTTTTCCGGTACGTTCATCCCGTGAACCTACATCGATCCATAATCCAACAGAAACCGACCGTACAGTCGGAATATACTCGCTGACAATTCGAATACCATTCTCTAATACAGTTTTACGGAAATGTGTTTCGACCGAGGTGGTAGCTCGATGTGCTCCTTTGTGAGTTGTCATACGTATTGCAACAAAATCTCTACATTCCAAAAAATTTCGATTGGAATACAAGATACCATATTTGATGGTAATAAGCAAGGAAGTATTTAAACGTCTAACTAATTGTAATTATGATACCTACGATTCATAAGAATGTGCAAGATACAATGACCGGATTTTCGATACAACCATATCTATTGCAACATTGTTTTCACCGCCTTTCGGAATAATAATATCCGCCCAGCGCTTTGACGGCTCCACAAATTCCAGATGCATCGGCTTAACTGTTTCACTATATTGTCGAATTATAGAATCAAGCGACCTTCCGCGCTCGACGATATCCCGTTTAAGGCGACGTATAAGGCGTTCATCATCATCGGTATCGACGTAGATCTTTATATCCATCAAATCACGTAGTTCTTTCTCGACAAAAATCAGGATTCCTTCAATAATTAAAAAATCCCGGGGCGGTATTATCCGCCGTTCCTTCATTCGGGAATGCGTTGTGAAATTGTATATCGGCTGCTCAATAGTCTCATTCTTTTTAAAATTACGAATATGCTCATTAAGTAAGGATGTTTCCAGTGAATCCGGGTGATCAAAGTTGATCGATGCGGGATCTGCACCGTCATAATGTGATATATCGCGGTAATACGAATCGTGCTGTATAACCGCTATCTTTTCCTGGTCCAGATTCTCGATGATTTTATTCGTTACTGTTGTTTTGCCTGAGCCGGATCCTCCGGCGATTCCTATGATTAAAGGTTTCATATTTCCATTGCTATTTTTAATATTGAAATATTATCGGTCACCTAAAGATACTTGTTTCTTCAAAATGAATCAATTAATTGTTGAATACCAGTGATGAATTTCTTATAATGGTATTTATTTTTCATACATATCTATGGTTACGACTTTTCTTCTTGCACTTATAATACTTTATGCCATTCAATTCCTTGTTTTATTATTTGGAATCCGGCGGCCTCCGGCACAACCACTCTCGCGAGATACACCTAAAATCTCCGTCCTTGTTGCCGCAAGGAATGAAGAATCGACAATTGAAGAGTGTATTACATCGTTATTAAAAAATGATTATCCCGATCATTGTACTGAAATAGTTCTTATTAATGATTCTTCGACCGATAAAACCGGCGATATTATGTGCCGGTATGCGCAGCAATATTCAAATATAGTGTACGTGTCGGTTGAAATGGAATCTCCCAAACTCCGGGGTAAGGCAAATGCACTTGCAGAAGGTATAAAAAAATCGTCCGGTGAGATTTATCTCTTCACCGATGCAGACTGCCGTGTACCGCGCCGGTGGATCACCAAACAGGTATCATATTTTGATAAAGATACTGGAATTGTAGGCGGATTCACCAGGCTTCGGTCGTGGAGCTGGTTTACCGGTATGCAGGCACTTGACTGGCTCTTTCTCTATACCGTTGCTTCAGCCATTGCAGGATTTAATAAACCGCTGACCGCTGTCGGCAACAATCTCTGTGTACGAAAAGAAGCCTATGACGATACCGGCGGCTATGAGAAATTACCGTTCAGCGTCACGGAGGATTATATTCTTGTCAATGCTGTAAAGAAAACCGGCAAGTGGAAAATTCGTTTTCCAATGGATCCGGACACATTAATCGAAAGTAATCCGTGTCCCGATGTTAGAGCGCTTTACCGACAGAAACACCGCTGGGCAACTGGCGGCGGAGATATGGAACCGGTTGCTTTTTTATTCTTCGCGCCGGTCTTCATATTACATGCGCTTATTGTACTGTTCCCGATCATCGGTATCTTTCCTGCGGCACTGACACTGCTGGCAAAAACCGGTATAGATAGTATCCTGCTCTTCAAAACACTGAAAACTTTTAAAGCAATCGGCCTGTATCGTTACATATTGCTTTTTGAAATATTATATATTGCGTATGTCTTACTTCTTCCCTTTCAAATAGTATTCAGTAAAAAAGTGATCTGGAAAGACCGAAGTTATGAAAAATAAAATTCTGATGTTATTGTGCGTTTTCATGATACATTCAAAATTACCGACAAACGAATTATATGCCGGAGAAAACGGCTGGCAATGGCTTGAGGGCGGATTGACATTCCGTCCGGCAATGGCAAGTGTATTCGAACCACGGGTCGGTTTTATATTTTATGGCGACAGAAATAATATCCGGCTCGATATAGGAAGTGGGATAGATTTCATATCACGTAATTTCCAGAACGGAACGCTGGCTGTCGGAGCAGAGTTTTTAACCTTCACGCTTCTCGAAAGCTGGGAGAATATGCACTTTCCGGTCGTTACCACCGATTATTTTTTTGGGGTAAACGTATCATACAGCCGGCCTGTTCGCGATGCTATTGTGTCGGGCCGATTCCGGTTTACACATATCAGCACCCATTTCGTAGACGGGCATTTCGATATGGAAGAAGGTGTATGGCGTGACGGCCGTGAACCGATTATTTATAGCAGAGAATTCATAGAATGTATTGCATCTTATAAACGCAACGGTTCATTAATTCATCGATGGTATGCCGGTCCACAATATATCTTTAACATCACACCGGGATGGCTCGGACAGTTCGCTTTCCAGGGTGGATATGAACTTTTTGTTCCCACAAATATTGATTTCATCACTCCATATGTTGCATATGATTTAAGATTGGTTGAGATTGGAGAGTGGAATGCTAACCATGCAATTCAGGCCGGTTTAAAATTCGGTCACCGCTTCGGGCGGGGGATTGATATATTCATTTCATATTATAACGGCTTCAATGTGCATGGTCAGTTATTTGATGAGGAGATTGAGTATTGGGGTTTTGGATTTAACGTTCATATATAGAGAAATGCACAGTAACCAGAACGGTAAATACCAATCGACACAAAAAAACCCGGCACGAACGGTTGTGTATATACATACCGTCATAGTGCCGGGTTTAAGATTTTGACCAATCTCAACAAAGCAAATTTATCCCCGCTGCCGTGATGGTGCCAACCCGAGTCGCTTTAGCCGGTAACGTAAAGTCTGCTCGGTCATGCCAAGAAACTGTGCCGCTTTCGATTGGTTGTATCCGAAACGTTCAAGAGCCCGCTCAACAATACCGCGTTCGATAATATCGAGAGATTTGTTGATTTCGAATTCCTGCCCTGTCAGGATGTTGTTTATCATCTTCACGACTTCGGTCTTCTCGTCGGTCAATTCAGGTGGTAAAGTAAACATTCCGCCCGTTGAAAAGAGCACCGATCTGTCGATGACTGATTTCAACTCCCGGACGTTTTCTTTCCATCGCTGGCGAACGAGAACATCGATCGCATTTATATCGATCACCGGTTCTTCAATACCGAGCTCATGACATGCTTCTTGTGTGAAGTGTTCAACAAGCATCGGAACATCTTCTGGATGTTCACGAAGCGGCGGAACCTCAATACGCTCGAACGATGAAAGTTCATCGGCAAGTTCTTTGAGAATTTTATTTTTCTCAGAAAGCTCTTCCGGATTATCCTTTGCGGTGATGACCAGCCGTACATCAACGCCTTCGGTTTTCGAACCACCTTCCCGCTTAACCTCACGCTCTTTGATGAATTTGAGAATCTTCATCTGATTGCGCAGACTTGCTTCCTCAATTTCTTCAACGAGCACGGTGCCACCTTTCGCCGATTCGATAATCCCGCGCTTGGATGTGTTCGGGTAACCTGATGTTCCCTTCTCATAGCCAAACAGGATCGCGCCGAGTTCTTTATCATCGATAACTGAAAGGTTCAGCGATATTAACGGAATGTTTGTATCACTACCGGCATGTTCGGAGTGAATGTTTCTTCCAATCGCACCCTTACCCACACCTGCTTCACCGATGATCAGCACATCATCGTTCCCCTTTGCAAGACGTTTGATCTGTTTGATCAAATGTTGAACGATCTTGCTCCTGCCGATTATCGGATACTCGAGCTGTTCTCCCGAGGCCGTCGCGCCTTTTTTAGAAGTAGTTTTTGATTTAGCCATGGGTTTTGTTATTTGTTATTGGAATATGATTTAATTCTGAACAACCACCATAAAAACCGTTTCCACACACTGGGCTCACTATCGCTTTGTTTTTCCTGGTGCAAGTAAGCGGCCAACAAGCGTTTGCGAGTTAAAAATATAAGATAAAACAAAATTATCAACCCAATCACGCCAACGAGTAATGCGTTCAGGGTTAGAAACCAACTGGTGTTCATAAAATTCGCCTTGTACCGTAGATATAAATCTCAGCCGTAAACCAAAGAAAAGTGTTATTAATGCTAACACACCGATTGAAAGATACTGACCGAGAACGAGAAATTCCATAAATACATTCCACTCAACACTCCGCACATATGCCCACGAATGTAATGATTCTAAAGATA
>PWXV01000032.1 GCA_003568415.1 Ignavibacteriales bacterium | reverse complement strand
GTCAAGATTGTTCTGGATACCCTGTGCAAGACCGAATGCCCGATCCTCATCGTCTATCATAATGACCAGGTTGGTCAGTCTGTTATCCGCGGCGAAGTACCATTGCGCTTCACGCAGCGGTAAATAAATATGTGTGTTATTTTTTTCGGGAAGTGTAAACTTAATAATACCGCCCACTTTATATTTTCCGGCGGCGGTCATTGCCTGAAATCCCTGTCCGATAAGAACGATGGTATCACCGACGGCGATATCAAGCATGTCTGCAAGTCCCTGTGATACTATGGCGAAATCATCCTCATCGGTAAACATTTCTCCTTCCACAATATCCGCTGAAAGATTCGACATCCGGTCTTCCATCTCTGGCAGAATGCCTATTACCAAGGCCGGTCGTGATGTTGTTTCTTTTGCAATGATTGAAAATCCCTGAATGCGGGGTATGGTGAAATTGATCTCATGCTGAAACGGTTCGAGTGCTGCGATTACCTCATCACTGTATTCAAATGTGTGATCGAGCGACGGTTCGTCGTGATATAATATATCCTGAACCTGCAGATAACCGGTATCGTACCGCACGAACGATTCGATCATCTGCTCCTGTAACCCTTTGACGTATGAAATGAAGGCGACGGCAATGACGACGGCAAATAAAACAGAGCTGACCGTGATCAGCGTTCGCCGTTTCTTTCGCCAGAGATTACGCCAGGCGAGTGTGAATAGTGTTTTCATAATAATTCTGTATAAATTTCTTTAGCATGCAAAGTTATTTGTCGATAATTTCGACTACCTCAATCGAATCAAATCAAGGGACAACATATGTACCTTTAACATCGAGGTAGATATCGCCGTGAGGTGGATATCCCTGACCTACAAAAGTACCTTCACCGGTAATACCCTCATACCGACCGGTGCCTCCGTCAAATACAAATTCACCTTCTTGTTCTCCACGCGGGTCTCCTTCACCCGAAAAACGCCCTACCTTCGTAGCACCATCGGCAAATTTATACACTGCATACCCTGTATAGTCGGTGGCAGGTCCCCGTCTTTCAAAAGTCAACCAGACATCCACGGTAGCAACCTCGCCGTGTTCATAGAATGCGAAACCCCGCTGTTCCATAATACCCAAAAACCGACCTTCAACACCATCGATTTGTTTCATATTTACTTCAACGGTAACGAAAGCTTCCCGCCATTCAATTGGCACTGCATCATTGGAACCTGCCCCGGCTTTAATATTTCCATGCAATGAAAGGAATAAAATACAAATTGCTGATAATTTGATATATATAGAATTCATTTCTTTCTCCTTTATGTTGTTTTTGATTTACCCGGATATCGTATCATACAATATTGTTTGATATCCGTACTATCGGATTCAATTGTAGTTACCAATTTAAAACCGAAATGTTCGTACAATCCGACATTGTTATAATTATGTGTTTCGAGTACTACCGGTATGTTTGATTCATCGCACTGATCGAGCACCGGAGTTACAAGATGTCTGAATGCTCCGGTCCCTCTCAACTCTTTATCAACAGCGACTATTTTTATACGGTAATATCTGCTGTTAATGAATTCCTTTTGCCATTTGAAATTAACGACCTGCTTTACTTTCTTATTATTCGAAAGTATGGTTTTAATATCCTGCCATCCGAGCATAGTGAACGTTTTTATGTATACCCTTATAACCATCCGGATATCCCGTAATACAGATTCATCATTGCTGTCCAAACCGGCAAGAAATGCTTTCGGATTTCCATCCAACAATTGTAAGCTATTTGCCTTGATTGCAGTATCGATATGAATTAAGGAATGGGCACGCAGCAATTCATCTTTTTTTGTTAATCCGCGAAGCAATCCCTGGTTTAACGGGTCGGTCTTGAAACTGTCTGCCATAACTTTTGCAATTGTTTCGATAGTATTTTTGTCAAATGTTACCATATTAATTAATCGTATTATTCCGTAAGGACGTTACCCCGACAAAAACGTTGATTTATGTGCGATGAATATATCGTGATGTATTATTTGATTATAGAGTTTTTTGTAAATTAATTGTCGGGGTAACGTCCCTACAGTTCATAGTCAATATTGATATCATTTCAATTTATTCTGCCGTTTAATCTATCCCGATTAAAATCCAAAGAAATTGTAATAATAGAAAAACCACACAATTCCGACAGACCACAAGGCATAGCCACTATAATATATCCTGGTCGGAATGTTCCTCTGTTTTTTCCTCCAGCCATTGACAGTAATTACAAGTATTATCAGACCAAGGAGAGTAATCACAAACGGCAAAATATCCAGAACAATATCGATTGCACTCCGTTCACCAAAATATGATGGCGGATAAAGATGCACGGGATCGGGAGCGCTGTGAGCAATCATTAAAATAACCAATAGTAAAAATGCAGCGGCATGGCCGATGATATAACGGTATTGCTTGCCCCGGGTATTTAACAATGGACTTGCCGGTTTGCGAACTTTCCGGTACACATATCTTCCTGCGAAAAATAATAAGCCCCCTATTGCCAGTAATAGTGCCGGAATCAGTATGAACCCTACAAAAGTCAACCCTTCATACCAGGATACTTTTATAAATGTCACGGGACCGTCGGTGGTGAGCATCAGCTTACCGTCGGGAGCTTTGGCTGCAACGATGTAGTTCATCGGGCCGAACGGATAGGTGTGGGTACGTTCTGTGTTTGCATAAATTCCCGGTGCAATTTCCCGGAACACAAAATTCTGTCCGAACACCCATACACCCAATTCATCGGTTCCTTTGTTACTCACATGCATACTTCCGAACACAAGGTTCAGCATTTTGTATTCTCCGGTTACCGACCGGAGACTCTGGTGGTATTCGCCGGTTATGGTAGAACGTTCCGGCTTATAAAGAGCTGGTGCATCCGATATGATGATATCGTCACTCACCGGGAAAAACTCATTGAGAAAACCATCGAGAATTTTGTTGTGCCCTAAATAATCTCCCCCACTGTAAGCAATGAAAATTCCCGTTTGCAAATCCGGGAACAAATACAATCCGGCATCGAATATACTGCTGCTTCCTCCATGATAGAGAATCTGCTGACCGTTAATAGTACATTCCATAAAACCGTGTGCCATACCTCCAACCAGAGGATGGTATTTAAAAAGTGTAGAATGCATTTTTTCATGCGTTTCCGGTTGCATGAATGAGCCAAAGGAATTCGACCCTTGATTGAGATTTGCTTTCATAAACAGTGCCATATCCGGAGCCGTAGTGCTGATACCGCCTGCCGGTGAAGGCATATGCTCGAATTTCCCGGGAAGGAACTCACCATCCAGCCAGCGGTAAGCGTTCACCATCCGCTCTTCCAATTCACCGGTAAGCGGCTGCCGGAAACTGCTGTTTTGCATAACGAGCGGTTCGAAGATGTGGACTTCAACATATTCTTCGAAGCTCATCCCGCTCACCTGTTCGACAATATATCCCGCCAGCGTTGTACCGTAATTGGAGTATGCCATAACCTTACCGGGCGGATAGAGACGTGCAGGTACCTGTTGTAATAAATAATCACGTAATGGCGGCTGCGGTGTGAACAGGAAAAGACCTTCAAGAATGTTTTCAAAACCTGCCGTGTGGCTTAAGAGATGGTTAAGGGTTATCGGTTCGGGATCATCCGTTTTATATTTAATTTTGAAATCCAAATCGATGTCCAGGTAATTGTTGATATCTTCATCAAGATCAACCTTTCCCTGTTCATAGAGCTGCATAACGGCTGCCCAGGTAAACAATTTAGATACCGAGCCGACTCGGAACAGGTGTTGTTCCGGATCAACGGGGATGTTGTCCTTCATATCTGCATAGCCATAACCTTCAAGGAGATGAATATCATCTCTCGATACCAAAGCTATCACGGCGTTGGGAATATTCTCGTTATCCGTGAATTCAAGCATTTGGTTATGGAGGAATGTTGCCCAATGATCATAATCAATAGATTGTTGAATACCAGGATGAACACCCGGAGTTTTTGCATTTGTGGATAATGTAAGTCCCAATCCCCACATCACTATCAGGCAGACGGTAACGCACAATAATCTTTTATTCATGTATTTATTCCTGAGATAATTATATGCTCACTATGAGCCAGCCTGCTATTAAAGACGAACAGTGGAAAAGATCAACTCATTTGTGACAGAATCCCGCTCGTACTGTAAACTGTAAACTGAAAACTGTAAACCCGAAACAAAAAACCCGAAACGAAAAACTATCGATCAAACTGCTCATCATTATCCACCGCACCGTCAACCAGTTTGATCACCCTGCGGGCACGGTCGATAACCCGCTGATCGTGAGTCGAAAAGATCATCGTGACATTTTCCTCTTTGTTGAGCCGCGCCATGATATCGAGCAGGTTGAAAGCGGATTGGGTATCCAGGTTTGCCGTCGGTTCGTCTGCAAGCACGAAGTCCGGTTTGGAAGCAAGTGCCCGTGCAACGGCTACCCGCTGCTGTTGACCACCAGATAATTGCGACGGTCGTACGTACAGTTTCTCGGCAAGACCAACTTGCTCCAGCATCTCCTTTGCACGCCGCTCCATCTCCTCCTTTGATTTTTTTTGCAGAAGCATTATGAAAGAAACGTTTTCAATTGCCGTTAACACCGGGATGAGGTTGTATGCCTGAAATACAAACCCGATATGCCTCAGGCGAAAATCGAACAGCTTGCTTTCCTTCATCGTCGCAAGATCGACGCCGTCAATGTAGATGTGTCCATCGGTAGGTTTATCAAGTCCGCCGATTACGTTGAGGAATGTGGTTTTACCGCTTCCCGACGGACCGACGATCGCGGTAAACTCGCCCTGTTTGAATTCGAGACTAACATTTTTCAGCGCGTGAACTTCTGCCGCGCCACCGTTATAGACTTTCGATAGGTCTGTGGTTTTGATTACTGTTTTCATTGTCTGTTATTCCTATTTATTGTTGAGAAAAATGAAGATATATAAAACCAGGTTATTTGCCACTAAAACACGAAAACACTAAAATTCATTTTTATTTTGATTCCGTGCCTGCCCCGCGTTGTTTGCGGGGTTTTTGTGGTTCTATAGATCATTCCTGCCTCACTGCTTCCGCCGGGACAAGCCGGATCGCTTTCCAGGCAGGATATACCGAGGCGATTATTGCAAATGCAATTACCAGTATTCCTAAATTAAAATAAAATGCAGGTTCAAGTTCGGGATATACAATGGATGCAAACCCATACTCCTCTAACCCTTCACCTCCAAATCCTTCGAGATTGACACCTCGCCGGTTGAGATATTCTACCAATCCGAACGACAACGTAAGACCGAGTCCACCGCCTATGAGCGAAAGCATTGTTGTTTCGAGCACCACCATTGCGAATACCATTGCTTTTTTCATACCCACTGCCATGAGAACTCCCAACTCTCTCACACGTTCGAGCACGGACATGAGAATCGTGTTGAGCAAGCCGAACGATACACCGAGAATGATAATGCCCACCAAAAATACCAGATTGCGTTCAAGGAATTCCAGGGCATAAAACAGACTGGGGTCGATGTCAGCCCAGTGGCGAATTTCCAGACCGGTGTATTTTTCTCTGAGTTCATTCGCAACGATCCGGTATTTATCCGGGTCATTGAGTACTATTGCAATTTCCGTTACCGCTTCATCATCAGTAATAAGTCCGTTGAGATCCGAAGCATTGACAAAGACATTTCGCTCTTCAAATCGTTTGGATGTAACGACATACAATCCTTCGATTCTGAAAGATGCGCTTACGATTTCGCCTTCGACATCCTGGAATGTCAGAACAATTCGTGAACCGACACCTGAGCGAAGATCTTCGGCGAGGTTCCTTCCGACAATCACCGACGGCAGTCGTCCCTCTTCGGTAAAGTATGTACCCTCAACAATGAGGTCTTCAAGATATGTCGTCTTTGATTCTATCTCCGGATCGATGCCTTTAATTCTCACACCGGCATTCAGGTTTGCCGTGGCGATCATACCGTCGAATACCGTGCGCGGCGATACAATCTTAATATCCGGGTGTTGTCGTAGTTCGTCGGTTAGTTTGAATCCATCCGGAATGCGATAACGTGCTTCCGGATTGGCAATGAACTGATCATGATGTATCTGTATATGTGAGATCTGATTCTCAACCGATTCGCGGAATCTTTGATTTTCAGCTCCTAATCTGATTGAAGCAGAAAACACACCTCCGATCAAACCGAAGACTATTGCCATAATGATGATAATACTCCGCTTGCGGTTTCGCCAGATGTTTCTCCATGCTATTTTTATTACTGTGATCATAATTATATTTCACTATTTAGAAGAATTCATAAATTCGTTTCTATATTGGTATAAAGTTAATCGTTAATAGTTATTGGTTATTCGCCGGCATCTGCAAATTTACAATTAACAATTAACGAATAACCATTGACTAAACTCATTTCCTCGCTGCCTCAACAACATCGAGCTTGAAAACTTTCCGCACCGGATACATGCCGACGATGAGGGCAATGATAAATATTATCATACCCTGAAAAATAAAAATGTGTGGTGCGATCGAGAACGCAAATATCGGTTCCAGTCCGAAGTCGAGCATTATGTCGGCAAGATCACCCGTGAGACGTATGGGATTTAGATATAACCAGTAGACGACGATAAATCCCGCCACGATACCCGATAGTACACCAATAAAACTGATGAACAGCGTTTCAAGCGCACAGATAACCGCCAGTTGGGCGCGTTTTAATCCGATTGAAAGGAGAATCCCGAATTCGCGCAGCCGTTCATACAGCATCATGATTATGGTGCCGAAAATCCCGAAGCCGACGACGATATACAGAATCCAGGCAAACAATCGGACCTGTGCATCTCGTGCTTCGAAGGCTGCAACTTCGTCCGGCATTAGTTGTTCCCATGTTTTCACCGCATACCACTCACCGTCCAGATCGTTTTGAAGATTTCGTGCAAGCAGAGGAACATCGCGTGCATCATCAACCATAATAATCAGGTTTGTAAGGCGGTCCGGTGCTGCGTAGAACCACTGCGCTTCTCTCAAAGGCAGGTACACCATCCGGTTATTTTGTTCGGGAAGGGTAAATCGTAATACGCCGCCTACCTTATATTTTCCCGCCGCTGTCATTCCCTGAAATCCCTGGCCGAGGAGTACAATCGTATCTCCCACTGCAACCTCCAACTGTGTTGCAACACCTTCGGCTATAACTGCGTAATTATCATCGGGAGTAAACATTTCACCTTCGATCATGCGCGACGAGAGATCATTCATACGGTCTTCAAATTCGGGAATAATCCCCGTCACCACCACGCCGCGGGTACCAATATCTTTTGATGCCAGACAAAAGCCCTGAATTCTCGGCACGGTATAACTTATGTAATCGGAATATTTTTCAAGAACCGCTTTGACTTCGTCGCCGTATTCGAGCGCGTGATCCATTGACGGCTCTTCATCATAGAGAACATCCTGAACTTGCAAATGTCCGGTTGAGTTGCTGATAATTCCATCAATCATCTGGTCCGTGGTTCCATTGATCATCGACATCAATGTTATGGCAAGTATTGCCGCGAACATCACGGAGCTGACAGTGATAAAAGTTCTCCGCTTCTTCCGCCAGAGGTTGCGCCATGCGAGGGTTAATAAGATCTTCATTGGAATATTTTAAATTAATTAACGTGTGTGCTTTATACTATTTTCTTTTCTTCTATCCGGTTTTAGTTTCCAATTTTCTGTTTCCAGTCCTGGGTAACGTGGACCCTTCCACCAACTGAAAATTGAAAACCGGAAACTTACCGAATCTCAGTCAAATTCTCGATGGAGAAGAACCTGTCCGAGATATCTATGCCGAAATCTGCTTCGGTGGTTCGGAGGACTGTTTTGCGGTTATCTTCATCAGCCGGGATCATCTCAAGTACTGTGGGAATCAGCCGCCCGCCCATTTCTTTTATTTCCCGGAAGTGTATTGAATTTACCAGTTCATCTCTCTCATCATAGTTTTCAACTTTTATCGGAAGAAGGTGTTCTTTTGAAACCCAGTAAATTACTTTT
>PWXV01000104.1 GCA_003568415.1 Ignavibacteriales bacterium | reverse complement strand
TTAAAATTCACAAGATAGCCGAGACGTTTTTTTGTCAACTTCATATGACTTAATATCTGCGCAAACCAAACAGGATTAAGTTGGTCGACTGACTTAATCTCACAAATGATTTCGTCCTCTACCAGGACATCAACTCTTAGCCCTTCATCAAAAACCAATCCGTCATACACAATCGGGATATCTATTTGCCGCAAATAAGATAGCCCTGCTTTTTTAAGTTCATGACAAAAACAAGCTTCGTATACCTTCTCCAGCAAACCCGGTCCAAGTTGTCTGTGTACCAGATACGCACAATGAACGATCTTCTTGCCTGTCGCCTCCAATTCCGGTGGGATTGGAGGATGTGCTATTTTCTTATCCCTGGATCGCATTATTTTTATGAACCACTAAAGCACAAAAACACTAAAAAAGGTATTTTTATTTTTGTGTTTTAGTGTTTTCGTGGTTATATATTTTTCCGGATAAAATAAAAAACAAGCCCCAGCATCCCGGTTTTGGGAAGATGGGGCTTATTAAACAATTTTTAAATTTAATAATTACAATGAAAAATGCAAGTCATACAGGAAAAACTTTGCGCCGTTTTATTCCTCCTACGAGCAAATACGGTGACGACTCATTTTTCCTCTTCTGCCGCTGCAATGTAATATTCCTGATTATCACGGATCGTCGGAATTTTCAGGCGTATCATTTTATATCTCAATGTCTGTTCTTTTAATCCTAAAAACTCTGCAGCACGAGTTTGTTTCTTAAACTGTACCAATGCCCGATGTATTACATCATACTCAATTTCATCAAGTATCTGCTTCAAAACAAACGGTCTGCCGTTTTTTATTTTTGCAAGTGCGGCATCGACAGCCCGTATCGCATCGGCATCCTTGGGTATCGATCGTTTGTATGCTGTTGGAAATTGCCGTTTGCAATAGTCAAGAAGTTTAACAATCTCGTTACTGTTTAGATAGTCGACCAGTGTTCGTGCTTGCCAGTGTTTATCGCTCATCGGTATGCTCTTTCATATCTAATCATTTATTTGAGATCCATAAGAAGCATGTGACCTAATTTATCCCTTTTCGCTTTAAGATATCGTTCATTTTGTTTAGTGATCGGTATTTCAATCGGCACCCGATCCACAATCTTGAGACCGTATCCATGTAGTCCGACTACCTTCTTGGGATTATTGGTTAGCAACCTGATTTTCCCGACGCCGAGATCCCTGAGTATCTGTGCACCGATCCCGTAATCGCGCAGGTCGGGTTTAAATCCCAATTTCTCATTAGCCTCGACCGTATCCATTCCCTCATCCTGAAGTTGATAGGCCTTTAATTTATTAACAAGGCCGATACCTCTGCCTTCCTGCCGCATGTAGAGGATCACCCCTTCACCCGCTTCTTCTACCTGGAGCATAGCTGCGTGTAATTGATCACCGCAATCGCAGCGCATCGAACCGAACACATCTCCCGTCAGACATTCCGAATGCACACGAACCAAAACAGGTTTATCGGGTGCTATAGTTCCTTTGACGAGCGCCAGGTGATCTTTACGGTCCGTCACACTTTGATACACATATATTGAAAAATCTCCGAACTCGGTCGGAAGCACTGCAGAGACAATACGTTTTACTAAATTTTCCCGTTGTAAACGATATTCAATGAGTGACCGTACAGAAATAATTTTTAAATTATGTCTCCGGCTGATCTCCATTAACTCGGGAAGACGTGCCATGGTACCATCGGGATTGAGGATTTCACACAACACACCTGCCGGGCGAAGGCCTGCCAATTTGGTTAAATCAACCACCGATTCGGTGTGTCCCGTCCTTCGGAGCACTCCACCTTCAGCTGCGCGTAACGGGAAAATATGACCGGGTCTGGCAAAGTCTTCTGCACCGGCATCGGGATCGCACAACGCCTTAATGGTAGCAGCACGATCGGCAGCCGAGATACCGGTCGTTGTACCGGTTTTATAATCAACGGTAACTGTAAAGGGTGTACCGTGCATGGCGGTGTTTACGGGAACCATAAGCTCTAAACCGAGTTCATCGGCACGTTCACCGGTTATCGGTGCGCAGATCATACCGCGCCCGTGCGTTGCCATAAAATTTACAATTTCCGGCGTTATTTTTTCCGCAGCTGCAATGAAGTCGCCCTCGTTTTCACGATCCTCATCGTCTACAACGATAACGATTTTCCCTTCTCGAATATCTTCTATCGCTTCATCAACTGTGGAGAACTTATTTGCTGCCATTACTCATCTGCACTTTTGGTAATTGAGTTGACCGATGATCGATCGAACTTTAATTTAACATTATCTGCTACTTTTAATAAAATCGTCTTATCATCAATTCCGACAACTTCACCATGCATACCGCCGACGGTGACCACTTTATCACCTTTCTTTACCGCATCCAGCAATTGCTGGCGTTCTTTTTGCCGTTTTTGCTGCGGTCGAATTATGAGGAAGTAAAAAATAAAGATGATCAAAAGAAACATGATCAGGGTACCAGTAAATGCGCCTTCGCCTCCCTCACCCGCAGGTGCCATAGCAAGTACATAATTAAACATGTAGATTTCCTCCGGTTTCTGTTTCGTTTTAGTTTAGAATATAGAGTTTTAAATTATGAGTTTCCAGTTTTTAATTATAATGCAATAGAGCTGCATGTACGTTTGCTAGCTCAAAACCGGAAACTGGAAACTGTAAACTCAAACCTATTAGCTGTCCTGCTGCATTTTCACCAGCACATTTCTCATCCAGCTATCATAATTATCTTCACAGATGGCCTCCCGTGCACTACGCATCAGTTGAAGATAGAACGTTATGTTGTGAAGCGATGCGAGCTGTAACCCGAGTATCTCTTTCGCCATAAACAGGTGCCGCAAATAGCTCCGCGAGAATGTTGTACACGTATAACACATACATTCTTCATCGACCTGTTCTTGATCGGTTTTATATTTTGCGTTTCGTATGTTTACCGTACCGTTCGATGTGAACAACATACCATTTCGCGCATTCCGCGTCGGCATAACACAATCGAACATATCGACACCCATTTCCACTGCACGCACTATATTTTCCGGCGTGCCGACTCCCATCAAGTAGCGCGGCTTGTTTGCAGGCAATTGCTGCGCCGTATATTGGGTAATACGGTACATATCCTCAATCGGTTCGCCGACAGCCAATCCGCCTATTGCATATCCGTGGAAGGGGATTCTCTTCATCGCATCGATGCATTGCAACCGTAAATCTTCGTAAATACCTCCCTGCACTATCCCGAACAACATCTGTTCAAAACCGTATATCGGTTTGATTTCTTTAAATGTTGTTATACTTCTTTCGGCCCAGGCAATAGTACGCTCCATTGCAGCAGCCACATCATCATATGCAGCATTTGAGATTATACATTCATCGAGCTGCATCATAACATCCGAACCGATCACCCGCTGCGTCTGCACAACGTTCTCGGGAGTAAACGTATGTGCCGAGCCGTCCAGGTGCGACCGGAACACAACACCGTTATCATCGATATCACGAAGGTCCGAAAGGCTGAAGACCTGAAACCCTCCGCTATCTGTCAGCACTGCACGATCCCAGGACATAAAAGCATGCAATCCTCCGGCTGCCTGCAATACATGTACACCCGGTCGTAAATAGAGATGATATGTGTTTGCGAGAATAATCTGCGCATCTAATTGCAGAAGCTCCCGCTGTTCAAGAGCTTTTACCGTTCCCTGCGTGCCGACCGGCATAAAAACGGGAGTCTGAACATCACCGTGTGCAGTTCTTAGTGTGCCGGCGCGGGCATTACCAGACTCGTGTACTACCTGAAAACCAATTTCTTGAGATGCTGACGTCAATTCACAGTATTATAAAAAAAGCGACGCAGGTATCGACGTCGCTTTACTACGATTAAAAAAATTTAGTTATTCAAGATCATCGGTTGCCGGTCGCTCAGGTTGTTCGGCACCCGGTTGTGCTGCCGGAACAGAGGGCTGTTCCATATCCGGAATTTGTGCTGGCGGTACTTGCTGCGGTCCTTCCCGCTGTAAAATACTATCGGCGCCTGCAGGACCGCCTCCCGGCAGGAAGAATAGATTAATGACAATACTTAAAACCATAAAAGTTGTTGCAAGAACAACGGTAATTCTCGTCAAAAAGTCTGCAGTTCTTCGAACGCCGAATACTGCCCCTGCCTGACCGCCGCCGAATACACCGGCGAGTCCGCCGCCCTTACTTGATTGCATCAATACAACGATGATCATTGAAATACAAACAAATACCAACAATACAACTAAAAAACTATACATAGCTCATCCCGTTGTTCAAATGATTAATTCCTACATCTAATAAATATACAGTTTATTGCGTGAAAACGCAAGCTAATTTCTTTTAATTCAAAAGTTTACATTCTATATCCAGGGAGAATCCGGTGCTGTCACGACATTGAAATTCTTATCTCCCTGACTTTTTTATTCAGATCGTAGATCATCTCCCTTTTCTCAGGATGATGAACGTCTGAATCATAGCCGTGCCAGTTCCAATACTTTAACAAATCTCGCTTTTCCTGGCGTTCCATACGGCGAAATCCGTAGACCTGGGTACGATAGTCAGGATGATCATCGAACTCATGCGGGTCAATGAGCGCAAAAAGCTCGTTTTCGCCGACTATCTGCTCCGCCCGCCGGTATTGTTGCCGGGATTTCACATTAATATGTACTGTTCCGTTTTGTATCATCACGGGGCGCCACTGTATGAATTCTCCCTCATCATGCAACTCAAATGCCGCACGCTTAGCGATGATCGATGCCTTGAGAATGAATTCTGTAAACAGATATGCATTCCACTCGTTGTTAGCGACACGGACGCTGCCGCTCAGCAAACAACCGTCGTGATACCCTCCTTCTTTTATGAGTATCAATTTTTCGTTATGCAGTTTTCTGATAATTGCATTTTCTGTCATTCCGGTTGATCGCAAATCATGCCAGCGTTTTGAAATATATTCCATCAACTCATTCTCATCGGCAAGCGGATGATCAAGGTTCGGAAACACAGCAAACATCTTTAGTGCCGGTTTACCGGCTGTCCAGAAAAACTCAGAACTGTACCAGTGTTGCAGTTTGAGTATCTCTTCCCATTCCTCATCAGAAACATAATTAGTTTCATTCGCTGCTACAAAACAAAGTAAACGCCGAGCCATTATCCCATTCACTCCTTGAAAAAGTTTTCATTATGTTTGAACGAGTTTATACGGACAGGAAGTTCCAGACGAAAGGTTCAGATCAGTGCAGTCGATATGCATCCCATCACATGTTCCTTACTTTCGTCCTTCCATTCTTTCCACCATGTGCACCACATATTTACCAAGCATATCCAATTCAATATTAACCCGCGATCCTGCTTTTAATTTTTTCAGCGTTGTTACTTCGAGGGTATGCGGTATGATTGCTACCGTACATCCATTGCCATCGATGGAAGCAACGGTGAGACTAACACCATCGATGCAAATTGAACCCATTGGTATTACATACTTCATAAAAGAGCCGGGGAGTTCTATGTGTATCAACCAGTCACCGGATTGTTTTTTTATATTTTTCACCGTTCCGGTACCATCAACGTGCCCCTGCACAAAATGACCGCCCATTCGGGTGGTTGGAAGCATTGCGCGCTCAAGATTCACTTCATTACCGGCCCGGATTGTACCGAGTGTTGTTTTCCGGAGGGTTTCCTGAACACTCTGGACGGTAAATGTATCCCCGGTGTATTTTATCACCGTCTGACAAACACCGTTTATATTAATGCTGTCATCGATCTTCAGATCGTCCAGTATCTTTTGTGCGCGTATAGTAAACTCGATCACACCGCCCCGCGGCACCGCGCTGACTACTTTTCCCGTTTCTTCTACAAGTCCTGTGAACATAGTTTGTGTTTAATAAATGCTGTTACGTAAGATATAAAATTGATTACTTTTACTGATTATTCTTTCTTTGCTCAAATGATTAAAAAACAATTGAAAGTCCTAAGCACTGAGCCTTAACGTGCCATAACCCTGACAAAAATACGGCGGGCATGCATAAACAAAATAATTTAGTGACAATATTATATTATTTTGTCATATAATCATTTTGTATAAATATTTTTATTAGGTATATTCCTTGATTTTAAGTTAGCGGCGTTACAAACTTTTTAGACAATCACGAGAGGGGTTAGGAATGTGTGCTTTGATGAAAAATGAAAGTATACACCAAAAACAATCTTATATATACTTCCCATACAACTCCGAATACCCTTCGATTAAAACATCATCACCGTACATTTTACTCTTTACATCGTTCAGATTATATGCATGACGCAGCGAACGGTTTATACCGCTTACTACCGGAATGCCGCCGCCGATAATTTTGGGGGCAATAAAAAAAAGTCCCTTCGCGTACAATTTATTTTCAATAAACTGACGAAAAACCGATTCTCCCCCCTCCACAAGGATCGAGGTTATTTTTCGTTTCCATAGATCTCGCATAATCCGGCGTAACGGTAATATACTCTTCGTACTTTTATATGCAAGTACGGTTACACCTTTTTGTTCAAGTTGTTTGATCTTCACACGGTTTCTTTTTGTTTTTGCACAGACTACAATTGTCTGTTGTCGAAATTGATCGTTATACACGTTTGCTGAAGCCGAAGTTATCAATGTCCCGTCGAGGATGATCCTGTATGGCTGTCGTTCGGTTTTCGCATGGACGGTCAGACGCGGATTATCTTTACGGACAGTATTCGCGCCCACCAAAACCGCGTCAACCCCGTTTCTGAGGTGCTGCACATATCCTCGCGCTGCTTCACCGGTAATCCACTTCGATCTCGACCGGCTGTCTGCGATATACCCGTCGAGTGTTGTCGCCGCCTTCAAAATAACAAACGGCAATTTCGATCTCATTGCAAAGAAAAAATATTCGTTTAATTGTACCGCTTCGGTCTCGAGTATGCCGCTTTCGACATCGATACCGGCTTTCTGAAGTCTTTTCTTACCATTGCCTGTCACAACGGGATTCGGATCATCAACGGCATAGATTACTTTCCTAATTCCGGCTTGTTCTATTGCAGTGGTGCAGGGAGGTGTCTTTCCGTGATGATTACAGGGTTCAAGGGTCACATACAGCGTAGCTTCCCGTGCTTTCTCACCTGCTTTTTTCAGCGCTTCCACCTCTGCGTGATCACCACCATACCGGCGATGATATCCTCTGGCAACTATCATTCCGTTTTTCACAATCACGGCACCAACCATTGGATTGGGATGTACTTTCCCGTAGCCGCGGAGTGCAAGCGATAAGCACTTTTTCATAAAATGCTCGTGGTAATCGCCCATCATACATTACTTTTTCTAATGATAACGGGATCACCGATTCGTAACCCGAGCATTTGCTGTGCACTGCTGTTCCGTACAGCGATCTCGATTAGACCTGCACTGCCGGCCATTGCAAGAAGCTCACCGTAGTCTCCATCAGCGTATGTTTTTTTGATCGTCTCGATCGACCGGTTTCCGATCTCTAAAGAGTAGTTTCCTAACTTATCGAGCCGGTCAAAATCAGGGCGAAGGTTCGTAATAAGATTTCCGAAGCGGTCCGAATGTAAAATTTTTCCCTGAAGCTCTTCAACGGTTTCATCAACCGTTTGAAACGGCGAATCCGGAATAGACAATTCAATCCGGTCACCAAGCTGTTCGCCGCGCACGCCATTAACAAGATGGCCTGCAACCGGAGCGAATATATCCCGGCCATGAAAAGTTGAACTCAGCGGTGTCAGCCAGTACTTCGGGTTATTTATATGAAATGCCTTCGGGTTCTTGAGCTCGGGCAGGATAAACCGAAGAATACCGTTTTCCGGAACAAGGAATTTTTTCCCTTCATTATCCTCTACCATTATAATCCGCCGCTCAGAACCGACACCCGGATCAACCACTACAACAAAAACGGTCTCTTCGGGAAAATATTTATATGACGACCATAAAACATATGCTGCGTGGTGTGTATGCTGCGGTGCGCTCTCGTGTGAGACATCAATTACTTGTGCCTGCGGTGCAATCGATGAGATAACGCCTTTCATCGTACCGAC
>PWXV01000064.1 GCA_003568415.1 Ignavibacteriales bacterium | reverse complement strand
TCACGGCCGGCAAAAGATGCACCGATTGCCGGTAAGCCTGCAGGCATCTTGGGCGCTTCACCCGGGAGAACAGGTACCGTGCGCAGCCAGGAGCAGCTCCGCCAATCTCTCAAATCGGTTAATGTGCACTGCATGGATTTACCCGAATTACTGCTCTTCCGCGCGCGAGAAAAGTTCGATGAGAAGGGAAATCTGATCGACGACGCCACCAGAGACCGTTTGAAGAAGTACATGGAATCCTTTGCCGGATGGGTGGAAAAGTTTCGATGATGATGACCGGAAATGGATGTAAAGAGAAGTGTAAAACCGGGGAATATTCTCTATTAATAAATTAACATATAAAATGACCTGTGCGGGTTATTGACAATTTAAAAACTATTCTCTATCTAATGAAATCACGATAAGCTCAATGATCTCAAATATAGTTACTTGTTTGATCGTCATTTTTTTTAGCATCCGGTACATCAGAGTGCACAATCAAGGATAACGACATGGCTTATGAACTTGATCATGGTCCCGAAGTGATCATGAAAACACCGAAACATCTGGATTATAGTCTCACGGGGAAAAACGCTACGATCGCGGTGGAACGCGGCCTTGCGGAAGCTGAATGGTATCAAAGTCCTGTCCCCCGTGCAACACTCCGGAACCTGCTGGAACGTAAGGACGGACCTGCAATCCGCGACACTCTCCTCTGGTTCGGACTACTCATTCTTACCGCATGGGCCACTATTGCTTTTTGGGGTACGTGGTGGGTGATACCACCGTATATGCTTTTCGCAGTACTTTATGCTACGGCGTCCGATTCAAGATGGCATGAATGCGGACACGGTACTGCCTTCAGGACCGACTGGATGAACAACCTGATATATGAAATTAGTTCTTTTATGGTCATGCGTGAATCAGTAGTATGGCGCTGGTCGCATACCCGTCATCATAGCGATACGATCATTGTGGGACGCGATCCGGAAATACAGGTTTCCCGTCCGCCCGATATTCCTTCTCATATACTCAGTATTTTTGCCATAAATGTCTACAGGACCTATTTCCCGGGTCTTTTACTGCATGCGAAAGGAAAGATGAGCGATGCTGAAAAGACATTTATTCCGGAAAGTGAATTCCCGAAAGTGTTCCGTAATGCCCGCTTTATCCTTAGTTTGTATGCGATTGTTATTATTCTCTCAATAGTACTGCAAAGCTGGATACCGATATTTCTGATAGTGCTTCCCCATTTCTTCGGCACCTGGTTGATGATCGTACATAACACCACGCAACACGCGGGACTGGCGGAGAACGTACTCGATCACCGACTCAATTGCCGGACCGTGTATATGAATCCTTTCAGCCGTTTTATTTACTGGAATATGAATTACCATTTGGAACACCATATGTTCCCGCTGGTGCCCTATCACCGTTTGCCGGAGTTGCATGAGTTGGTAAAGGATGACTGTCCTCCTCCATACAGGTCGATCGCTGAAGCCTGGAGGGAGATCATCCCTGCTTCGATACGACAGATTAAAGATCCCGCCTGGCATGTAAAGCGTCCTCTCCCGGATCCCATGCCGCGAGCGGATGAGCTTCGTTTTAAGTCCGGCAATCAACCGGATGCCGATGGCTGGCTGGAAGTCTGTCCTTCTTCCGCTCTGGGGAAACCGGACGTGGTGCGATTCGATCACGGGAAAAAAACCTTTGCCTTATACCGCGATGAACACGGTGATTTGCACGCTACCGACGGTGTCTGCACGCACGGTAACACTCATTTAGCGGATGGTCTTGTTATCGGCGATCAGATAGAATGCCCGAAGCACAACGGACGCTTCTTCCTTAGAGACGGTTCGCCGGCCCGCGCACCAATATGCCGTGGTCTGGCAACTTATCCCGTCGAAAGACGGAACGGCAACATCTGGCTCAACATCCTCAAAGCAGGGGGAGCCGGTGCACGTGAGCAAAAAGTATACACGCTTTGTGTTCTCAGCAACAGGAGTGTATCAACTTTCATAAAGGAGTTGGTGCTGGAGCCGGTCGATGCTTCTGAAAAGATTGACTTCACACCGGGAGATTATATACAGATTGATATTCCGGCATATGATGAAGTCAGATTTGGCGACTTTGATATTCCTGAGCCGTATGCATCAGTCTGGCGGGAGAAACATATTTTCGATCTCACGGTCTCCAATCCCGAGAACGGGCGACGAAATAATTACTCGGTCGCAAGCAATGGAGCTCTGGAAAATATTTTAAAATTCAACGTACGAATAGCTACTCCGCCGCCGGGACAGGATTGTCCGCCGGGTGTGGGTTCTGCATACATCTTCAGTCTAAAGCCCGGTGATATTGTCACTGCCATCGGTCCGTTTGGTGATTTTCATATTCGTCCCACACAGCGTGAAATGGCATATATCGGCGGTGGATCGGGTATGGCACCGCTTCGAGCCCATCTTTCACATCTGCTCGAAACGGAAAAGACTTCCCGCAAAGTCAGCTTCTGGTATGGAGCAAGATCGAGGCAGGAAATTTTCTATGCCGATTACTTTGAGAAATTAGCGGCCGAACATACAAACTTCTCATTCCATCTTGCACTCTCCTCGCCGTTACCGGAGGATAATTGGGATGGTTTGGGCGGTTTTATTCATGAAGTAGTACTCGATAACTACCTCGCTGATCATCCGAATCTTTCCGGCGTTGAGTTTTATCTCTGCGGTCCGCCTATGATGATAAAAGCGTGTAAAAAAATGCTGAAAGAATTAGGTGTGAGCGAGGAGCAGGTGTCCTATGACGAATTCTAAGCTGCGAATTTTTCTCAACCTTGACACGCTCGACCGCCTTCGGCCCGACTCGATCTGGCCGGGGCTGACGGGGATAGAGCAATACCAACGGCTTGCCGCCGATGGCTTCGAGGGTGTTCAACAAACCAATGCTGAACCCTGGCCTCCCGAATCTCCGCTTGCTTTCTGTGGTTTGGGACGTATTAGTGCACCCGAGGATGCGGATTCTCTTGCTGCCCAGCATGCAGACATCGGGCACGAGAGTCTCACTGTGCATGTTGGCTGGGGGATTGAAGATGACGTTGAAACAGACCGGTTGGTTGAGGCAACGCTTGAAGCATCACAACGATATAACATCCCTATTTACATCGAAACACATCGGGGTACCATCACACAGGATATGTGGCGTACGGTAAAGTTGACTGAACGGTTTCCGGAGATTCGTTTTACCGGCGATTTCAGTCACTACTACACCGGACAGGAAATGGTATACGGTGGTATCGAAATGAAACTTGATTTTCTCGAACCGGTCTTCAACCGCGTAAAATTTATTCACGGTCGAATCGGCAATCCGTGCTGTATGCAAGTTACTGTCGGTGATGGTAAGACCCGTCCACTTCAGGCAAGCGGCGATATAGATTTTCTGGAGGATTATAAAACAATATGGTCTCGCGTTTTTGCCGGATTTATTCGTAATGCAGCCTCCGTTGAATCTTTAATTTTCTGTCCCGAGATTTTATCGGGACAATACTACTATGCAAGAGAATTTCCCGGACCCGATGGTATGTTGCAAGAAGAAAGCGACCGGTACCGCGAAGCTTTGGTTTACCGGGACATAGCGCTCTCGCTATTCAATGAAATGGTAGTTTAAATATATTTCATTTTCTCCTGCCCCATTCGTTTCGCTCCAGCCGGTATACATGACAATCATCATCACCGAAGCGACGCCGTTCCACAAAGCGGAATCCAAACCGTTTGTAAAAGCGATGCGAAGCTGTATTTGATGTGAGCGGATCAACAAGTACGGCTGGTACTTCCGGGTCAGCAAAACAGCGGTCGATAGCTAATTCCATCATCTTTGTACCGTAACCCTTCCCGAGATAATCTTCTTCCCCGATCCATATATCGATTGCGCGCAGTCCGTCCTTTACGTTTCCCCAATAATGAGAATCTTCACGGGCCGGATCGATGATCTGGATAAATCCAATCGGTCGGTTGTCTGCTTCTGCAATCAACCATTCCCGCCAGTCGGGAGAACGGTTGTGTTCCGTTTCCCATTCCCAGTCGTCGTTCGGGTTCGACTCGATCACGTGCGGTTTTGTATCCCAGAATCGAAGGAGGTTTACATCTTCTATTGTTGTGTGTCGTAGTTTTATATCAGTCCGATTGGATGTATCTTTCATGTTCTCACCTCTCCTTGCTCATCTGGATCAATTTCCTCATCGTATTCAGATTCCGTGTCGTTGAAGAAACACCGAGTTTTCTCTCTATACTGTTATTATCCAATTTCGATTTCGTGTAATTTCCCGGAATATATACATACGCGACATTGTTGTTAAAAACTATTTCTTCCGGAGAATAATCCTGCGCCGTTAACTCTTTCACTTTTTGTGCAGGCGGTTTCTTCACGAACATGGTATAGAAGACTCTTGCCATGTCATTTTTCTTTAACGGGTTTCCGTCGAGAATCTTCTGAAGCTGTGAACCTGTCTTCACGATAACCACGAGATCGGGTCCGATATGTACCTGAATCAAATTATGTACCTGCTCTGCAATTTTAGCAGGCGACAGGTTGCTGCGGAGTACGACATTACCGCTTGCTATATACGTACGGACGTCTTTAAATCCGGCATTGGTGAGCACCTGCCGGAGTTGCGCCATCGGTACTTTGTTTTTACCGACCGGCATAACGCCGCGGAGGAGGAGGATGTAGGTTTTCATGGTCGTTGTTTCTATTCAGAAATTACCAGTATACATGGCTAAAAATGTAACAAATAACCTTGAAAATCGAAAGCGGTATTTTCGATTTTCAAGGAAATTAATTCTGTGTAATCATAAGTATGCTCGATTTTCACATTGAAAGGCCAAAAAATGAAGGAATGTGGCGAAAACACAAGGATAAATTCAAAGGCAGATTAAAAAAAGAAGTAAAAAAATTACAAAAAGTAAGTTAGTAAAGCGGTATAACCAGCGGTTCAGTTTGACTGTTTAGCATACGGGCATGACGCCGCAGAGGAGGACGATGAAGGTTTTTATAGAATTAGAAATATAGTGTGAATTATCATTCTTTATTAATGCACCGGTGAACTCCACTCCGTTATGTTTTGTTTGGCATTCAAACGGACCAACGGAGGTTACCTATGAATCGTTCTCTTTACAAAATAGGTTTTTTTAAAAACTTGACATTCGCACTTATCCTGTCATTCTTTTTCATCAATGAGCTGACTGCCCAAAATCATTCTCCCATATTTCCCGATACAACCTGGATGCAGTACGCCGCTCCGGAAGAAGCCGGCTGGTCTTCAGAAGGAATAGATCGTGCCCGGGCAATTGCCGACTCGCTTGGCTCGAAAGCTGTGATATTGGTATACGACGGAGCCATTGTAGCCAAGTGGGGTAAAACCCGGGATATTGCTCCGCTTGCATCGATCCGTAAGAGTCTTTTAAGCGCTTTGATAGGAATTGCCGTTGCTGAAGACCGGATCGACACGGCATCGACGCTTGCCGGTCTCGGTATAGATGATATCGAACCCTTAAGTGAAGATGAAAAGCGTGCAAACATCCTTCATCTGCTGACGACAAGTTCCGGGGTGTATCATAAAGCAGCTGCCGAACCACCGGCGCTTGTAAAACCCGAACGGGGAAGCGTTAATCCGGGGGAACAGTGGTTCTACAATAACTGGGATTTTAATGTGCTTGCAACCATATATGAAAACGAAACCGGCAACCGGATCTTCGATGCATTTGATGAATTAATTGCCGGACCCACCGGTATGGTAGATTACCATCCCGACTGGGGATCGTACAGATACCAACCAGGGCGTTCGGAACATCCGGCATACGAATTCTGGATGAGTGCCCGGGATATGGCACGGTTCGGATTGCTATATCTGAACAATGGCAGTTGGAACAACGAGCAGATCGTACCGGCAGATTGGGTAGGAGACAGCCGGCGTGTTCATATAGAAGTACCCGGTGATTTTGCCGCCGGATACGGATTGAGCTGGTGGATTCCGGCAGGACCTCTCGAGGAATACCAGGCGTATCATGCGTCAGGTTCCGGCACGCAATTGATTACTATTTTACCCGAACTGAACATTGTATTTGTTCACCGGGCTTCATCAATATTAGATGATGGTGTCTTTGGCCTGGACGCAAGAGAGATACTATATCGACTACTTGAAGCGAGAACAGGAGATGCATTGGCTCAGCCTGAACTGATACCTGTTGAGGAATAGACTGATACTATTATTTAAATCATTATAATTAATCTTACGTAAATCCTGCCTGCCGGCAGGCAGGCGCTAATGAACGTGAATACACACTAATTCTTTAGGACTTTATAGAGATTCAAAGCTCGTTATTGTAGTATTTTTCAAAGTCAGACAATTTATATTCGCGTTCATTAGCGTTGATTAGCGGTTTATTATTAGTCTTTGTGTAAGATCGGTTACTAAATTAAAGAGAATGTCTATTTATCTTTTTTCATATTCTCCCAGATACCCAAAACATTTCCTTCAGTGTCTTTGAAATATGCATAATATCCCATGTCGGGAACTTCTCCTTTCGGGACGACCACTTTTCCACCCGCCGCTTCGATCTTTTTTGCATATTCATCAATCGACGGAACGCCGATTGTAATGATCGGATTTCTCAGATCATCATACCGTTTAAACATACCTCCGTTGATTGCTCCTTTTTCTTTATATGCAAAGTTTTCGTCTACCGGAGATGTAATTGCAAAAGTATACACATCATCCTCATACGGCATTTCCTCAAATCCCCAATCGAAAACGGATGAATAGAATTTTCTTGCCCGTTCCTGTTCTTCAACCGGGATCTCAAAATGGACAACGGGTTTCATGCTGCTCATTGGTATTTCTCCTATTGTAATTTTGGTATAATTTGGGTTTGTACATGTTAAAACTTTATGGTTTACTTTCCTCCGCAGATGGTCCGCGGATAGCCCGGTTAATCTGACGCATTGCACCGAAATGATACGCGAGATGAGCCACGCCGGCTATTACACCGGTAAGTTCAATCTCGCTTAATTCCCGGGATTTATCCAACACCTCGCGCCAGTTTTCAACTTCAGTCCGCAGGTTGTTCTGCAGCTCAGTCCATTGCTCGTCGGAGACGGATACACGCCGCCAGCTCGCGGTAAAATCGGCAGTTGCGAAAGCATTTTCTCCGCGGAATTCGCGATTAATCAGACTCAGACCATAGCGAAGATGATCGGTGTGAGCCGCGATGGAAGCTCCTCCGGATGGGGGAACGGATGACGCTTCGCGTGACGACAGATTACCGAGCGATTGCAGCAGTCCCGGATCGTCCGGGTTAAGGATCCAGCAGGAATCTTTTGACGATCCCCCGGTAAGTTCATCCAGTAGCGTCGATAGTGCCTTTCTTAGTATCGGTATATCGGAATTGCTCATATACTCCTCCTTGATGATACATCATAGGTTGTTAAAATTTGATTTTTCTCGTTGCACGGGGTATACAAAACGTTTCTTATCGAATTTTTAATATATCGTGATGATTTTATCGGATAAAGGAACGGCAAGTCCTTTACCGAACTGTTCCGGTATGCTGTAATTTGTTCCCATAGTCCATTTGAAATGTATGATATCTGCCAAAATAAAAATTCATTATATCCTCAAGAAATTTAAATCTAATCATTTTGCGCTCCGGAGTTTAAGAAAATATCAGGCACAGAAATGGTAAGGAACCGGATTTTCAATCTTCAATGCAAACTCTTCCCCTCCTCCAGCATCTCAATGATCGCTTTCATTCTCCGTTCTCTTGTCTCCGGTTTCTTTGCAGTTTGCAGGCGCCAGGCAATAGAGTAGAGATTGGTCTTGTTCAGCGTTTTAAAGAATGCTTTTGCTTTCGGTTTCCTGGCAAGTGCTTTTAAGAAGTCGTCGGGAATATCCATCTTTGCGGGAGAGTCGTATGCTTTCTCCCATCTGCCGTCGGCTTTTGCTGCTTCAACTTCGGCGAGACCGGCAGGGTGCATTTTACCTTCTTTGGTCAGACGTTCGATATGCTCTGTGTTCCGTTTTGACCATATGCTTTTTTTACGCCGGTGGGTAAACTTTTGCAGAAAGGATAGTTCGTCATATTTGTTTTTTTGTCCGTCTATCCAACCATAACAGAGTGCTTCATCGAGCGCTTGCGAGTACGTGACGGTTTTAACGCCCGAGTCTTTTTTATATATCCGGAGCCAGATACCGTCGGATTT
>PWXV01000165.1 GCA_003568415.1 Ignavibacteriales bacterium | reverse complement strand
TGATGAGATAACCCTTTCAGGCTCTTTCAGTGATTTATCCAGTGTATACACCGCATCACATATACATTTGGGTTTCGCAGGACAGGCAGGCGGTGTTGAGGTAGGTCTTAATGCAACATTAGGCAACGACGAGTTGAGTGGAGTTTACGAAGCGGTAAACAATACATATACGCTTACCGAAGATCAACTCGAGATGCTGCACAACCGGGAATTATACGTCAACATCCATTCTGAAAACCATCCGCCCGGAGAGATCCGTGGACAGATCCTTTCACAGGCCGATGCCATTTTTCAGGTTAATTTGTCCGGCGCGACAGAAACCCCTCCGGTAAACACACCGGCAACCGGTGCAATGGTAGCAGAGTTAACCGGTAATGAACTTATTGTGACCGGTTCGTTTTCCGGTCTTTCAAGTCCGCTTGCGGTCGATATTGGTGGTGGTGCCCATATCCATATAGGATATGCGGGGGAAAGCGGAGGTGTAATTATACCGCTCAGCGTTACAACCGGGGATAACAATACATCCGGAACCTTTCATGCGGATGACAATACATATGAATTGGACGAAGAAGATATTGAACACCTTACAAGTCGACAGTATTATGTCAATGTTCATTCCGAAAACTATGGACCGGGTGAAATTCGCGGACAACTCCTCGGTGAAGCCCATAGTTATTTTTATGCGAACCTTGACGGACTGAACGAGATAATAAACGGTAACGCTGTTGTTACAGAAGCCACCGGCGGATTGGTTGTTGAACGAACCGGCGACCGGATTACGTTGAGCGGTTCATTCAATAACCTCTCAAGCGATCTTGCAGTTGATATCGGCGGAGGAGCACATCTGCATGTAGGCGGACCGGATGAGACCGGAGGAGTTGCCATCCCCCTTAATGTAACTTCGAATGAAGATATGCAGAGCGGTGTTTTTCATCCGGTTGAAAATATCTTTACCATGGATGAAGAGACAGAGACATTGCTCGTTGAAGGGAGATTATATGCAAATATACATTCGGAAAATTACCAACCGGGAGAAATACGCGGACAGCTGCTCCTCGATATCCATTTTTTCCCTACAGCATCAGAGATCACCGATCCTGAAGATGGAAGCAGTATTGTGATTGAAGGTGAACCTGAGATGGATTTCTCCGTACTCTGGAGTGAATCGACCGACCCAACTGATAACGAAATTGCATACCTGTGGCAGCTTTCGGGCGATGAGGACTTCGATTCATTGCTGGTTAACATAAATGTCGGTACCGAACCGATGGTTACTTTTACCTTGAGTGAGGTCGATTCAATGCTGGCAGCTGCGGGCGTTGCAGAAGGCGATTCGATTAACGTTTACCACCGGGCTATAAGTACCAACGGAAGTCTCAATATAGCCGGTCAGGCTGCTTCGCTTGAGCTCATACGAGGTATAATTACATCAGTCGATGAGGACCAAACAACCATTCCCGATAAATTGACTTTACATCAGAATTATCCCAATCCGTTCAATCCGTCGACCGTTATTGCATTCGATCTGCCGGAGCGGGAAACCGTCTCGCTAAAAATATACGATATGCTTGGACGAGAGATAACAACGCTCATTGACAATGAGGAATTTGGTGCCGGATCGTTCCAGGTAGAATTCAATGCAGGGAATTTAAGCAGCGGACATTATTTCTATACATTAGTCACGGAAACTGCGTCAGTAACTAAAAGAATGTTGTTCATCAAATAAACAGGAGGTTGTATGTTGTATTTAACGAAAAGAATTACCGTATGTATTGCCGCCATCAGTTTTATTCTCGCGGGATGTAACGACGATGATCCCGTTTCTCCGCCTCCGGAGGAGGACGTTTCTTTTAGCGAACATGTTCTTCCGATATTTCAGGAACATGGTTGCACGGGATGTCATGGTGGCACTTTACAGGAAAACGATCTCCGGGTGGATTCCGTCGATGAGCTCCTCGAGGGAGGCGTAAGCGGTCCGGCCATTGAACCGGGAAATGCCGACGGTAGTTTATTGATCCAGCAAATGTCACCGGATCCTCCCCTCGGAAACCGTATGCCGCTCGGAATGTCGCCGGTACCGGAAGAGCAGCAGAATACAATTCGCACCTGGATAAATGAAGGTGCCAAAGATAATTAATAAAAACAATTATATAAGAACGGAGGATCCCGTGATCATTGCCCGTATTAAATCAATAGATCGAATCATTGCAACCATATGTAGAATCGGATTGGGGACTCTTGTTGTATTACTTTTAACATTCTATCAGGTATATGCCAATGAATACCAGACACACGTCATACAATTTAGTGACTTCAGTTATAATCCCAGTAGTCTGAATGTTGCAGTCGGCGATACAATTCTCTGGCAGGGTAACTTCATGGCACATCCTCTCGAATCATCTTCTGTACCGGAGGGAGCCGATCACTTCGGACCTGTTACCTCCGGAACAGAATTTATATATGTGGTTGAAGTTGAGGGTACTTATACCTATGATTGCAATTTGCATCATGCCAGTTACGGCATGAGTGGTTCGTTTACCGCAACAGTAACTTCGGTCGAGGACAGCGATCAGGGTATACCGGATGTATTTCAACTTGAACAGAATTACCCTAATCCATTCAACCCGGCTACTGAAATACTGTTTTCATTGCCCGAACGTATGGAAATCACACTCGAAGTCTACGCAATTCATGGTGAGCACATTACAACACTGGTCGATGGAATACGTGATGCGGGGTTCCATACTGTCACATTCGACGCAACCGGGCTCTCAAGTGGTATGTATCTGTATCGCCTTCGATCGGAGCAATCGGTTGAGGTAAGAAGGATGGTATATATCCGGTAGTTAAATAATACAATAAAGAGAATGGAAAAGAATAACAGAAGAAAGATATTAAATCTTATTATTTGGGGATGGGCTGGAGTGACTTCAATTCCTTTTCTCTCAACCGTTTTCCGGTTTACATCGCCTCCAAAACGTGAAGGCCCAATAACAGCAGCAGTTTCTACTACGGAGGAGGTGCCGCCAAATTCCGGTAAAACAGTTTCACTGGGAAATAGACCGGTACTTCTAATTACAACTCCCGAAGGAGAACGAAGGGCATTTCTGGCAAATTGCACGCATCTGGGATGTGTGGTCCGGTACCGTGAAGAAGAAAACGATATCTATTGCGCATGTCATCATAGTGTATTCGATATCGAAGGAAAGAATATGTCCGGACCCGCACCCAGACCATTGCCGCAACTTCCCATAGAAATTGAAAACGACAATATTGTTGTGACTGTATCATGATACAAAAATATTTTAAAAACTGGTGTGGCGAAAGATTACCTCTTGATACGATTCGAAATCATTTTAAAAATAAATTCGTACCCCGTCACCGGCACACAATCTGGTATTACCTCGGCGGGCTTACGGTATTTTTTTTCGTAATTCAGTTGTTGACCGGTGTCCTT
This sequence comes from Ignavibacteriales bacterium, assembly GCA_003568415.1. GTDB lineage: Bacteria > Bacteroidota > Ignavibacteria > T3Sed10-11 > T3Sed10-11 > T3Sed10-11. The sequence continues at coordinate 4,813 of PWXV01000165.1, read as the reverse complement.
TTGATGATCTACTATAAGCCGACAATGGAAGGTGCACATCAGAGTGTCGTGTATATTATTAATGAGGTACCCTTCGGTTGGCTTATAAGATCAATTCATAGCTGGGCAGCAAATTTGATGATCGCAACGTTGTTGCTGCATTTGATGAGGGTTTTTTATCTTCAGGCATACCGGCCACCACGTGAACTAATGTGGATGTCAGGGTTTATTCTCCTTTTTCTCATACTTGGTTTCGGTTTCACCGGTTATCTTTTACCGTGGGACGATATTGCTTTTTATGCAACACAGATTGGTACCGAGGTACCAAAATCAATTCCGTTGGTCGGCCCGACGCTGGTAGCCCTGTTACGCGGCGGAGAAGATATCGGAGAAGCAACTATTACCCGTATGTACACACTTCACGTTTTTGTATTGCCGATAGCTACATTGCTCTTTGTCGGAATTCATCTGTTCCTGAGTCAATATTACGGGGCAAGTAAACCGATTACAACACGACCAAAAGGAAAAGACATCCCATTTTATCCGAACTTTGTACTCCGGGATTTACGTACATGGTGTATAGCACTTATTCTGCTGATAGGTGTTGCAATCCTGATGCCCTGGGGATTGGGAGAAGAAGCAGATATACTGCGCCCCGCTCCCGAAGGAGTGAAGCCTGAATGGTATTTTATACCGATGTATCAAACACTTAATATCCTTCCAGCCCGAATATTGATATTTGACGGAGAGACAATTTTGAATTCGGTATTAATGATCGGGGGTTTTGTTGTGTTTCTGCTGCCGTTTCTCGATCGAAAGGCCAAACAAAGAGAACGTAATAAATTTATATTAACCGCAGGGACACTGGTCATTTTATATTGTATAGTGATAACTGTGAGCGCTTATATTTAATCGAATGATAATCCAATGTATGCAAAAATGATATTTACCATATTTGTAGGTACCTCCTTGCTCTTTTCATTAGATACGGGTCCCAATACAGTTGTCTGTGATTTGGTTGTTATGCAGGTTCAGGCCGGACAGAACAACATCGAAACAAAAATAGAATTTCCGTCGTTTGAATATAGGATTAATTTATTACTATACTTTGTTTTTCCTGTTTTAATTCTGTTAATTTTGTTAATACTAAAGATCCGTCAGTTGGATCTACACCTGGATGACGATTCACGAACTAATTGATTACAATTCTGAATAACCGGGAGAGATATATTTTTTATGAAAACGATTTTAGGTGTTTGTCTGAGTATCGTACTATTTGCATTATCCCTACTGAACACATCGGACACGACCGCACTCGATAGTGGATCAGATAAAGATTCACTTTCATTCAAGTATGATGTTTTTCCCATCATTGAAGAACATTGTCTCCCATGTCATCTTGAAGAGGAGAGAAATATGAGCAGATTATTTATGGATAATTATGAAATGCTTATGGAGGGCGGCTTTAACGGCCCGCCAATTGAGCCGGGAGATCCGGAAGAGAGTTTATTAATTCAGAAAGTCGGTCCAAACCCACCGTTCGGTGAACGCATGCCGATGAGAAGCGATCGTTATTTAAACGACGAAGAATTAACAACCATTAAAAATTGGATCGAAGCTGGTGCAGAGGATAATTAGTAAACGAATACATTCGCTATCGTGTCGCCTTATCAATCAAATACAGCAGTGATTTATACTGAATACCACTTACCTCCGAAAGCCCAATCTCACACCCTCTGCTTGTAGAATAACCTTCGGTGATATTCCCCGGCAATGACTCCTTTAAATTATTGAGAGCGGATTCGGTTAATTCAGGATGATAAAAACCTCTGTCTCCCGCAAATCCACAACACGTAACAAACGGAGGAATTACTACCTCCTCGGCACACATTCCGGCAACTTCCTTTATCTTGCCTTCTATTCCTAATTTTCGTGAACTGCATGGAACATGCACCGCAACGGATTTCCATACCTTTGAAAATGTCAGTTTATCCTGCAGATGCTCAAGAACAAAGACGGAGGGATCATAAATCTTTAGCGCAGGATTAAACCACTCCTTCATCCTTTCGACACACGGACTGGTATCCATTAGTATCGGGATTTCGCCTTGGTTGGATGCATGCATTAAGGCGGTATCCATTTCACGTGTTTTATCAGCTCCCTGTTTTGTAAATCCTTTACTCGAAAATGCAAGGCCGCAACAGAGATCGTTCACCCGATGCGGATATATAATAGTATACCCGGCTTTATCCAGCAATGATTCCATGACTTCTATTTGTGATCGTCTATCATCGCTCTCCCGGTATACCCCCATTAACCTGCTCACACAACTTGGAACATAAACAACCTGTAACGGACCGTTGTCTATCTGCCCGTTAAGTTTTAGCGGTCTCGCTGCCCGGGGTATATGTTTTGACCATTGAGGAATACGGTTGCCACTGACCTTGCGAAGTGCTCCGGTTATGGCTTCCATTGACTTCGATCCCAGGAGTGTATGGACCCGGTCTGCTGCGTTAAGTCCAAATCTCATAAGGGAAATCGAACCGGCCATTTTGTCTGCAATGAGTGAAGCTACACTATTGGCAGTTGGCGAGGTATTGGATTCCCGCAGAACTTTAATTAATTTTCCGGTGTCTATATCGACCGGACAGCTTGTAGAACACATACCATCTACTGCACAAGTATCGTCTCCCTGGTATTGGTACAATTCTCTAAACCGACGCAGACGGTTCGAATCTTCGGCAGTCCGTGTTAATCGAATAATTTCTCGCCAGGCAACAATCCGTTGCCGGGGTGTAAGGGTGAGATCTTTTGACGGACAGTGAACCTCACAAAAACCGCATTCAATACATTTATCAATAATTTCGTGAGCAGCCGGCATCGGTTTTAAATCTTTTAGATAAACGAGCGGATCGTCGTTTAAAATGACACCGGGGTTAAGAAGATTTTTCGGATCGAATATATCCTTGATTTCTTTCATAAGTTTATAGGCTTCTTCTCCCCACTCCATCTCAACAAACGGTGCCATATTTCGACCCGTACCGTGTTCAGCCTTCAAAGCACCGTCATATTTATGCACGACCATACTGGTAACATCGTTCATAAAATACCGGTACCTTATAACCTCTTCATTTGAATTGAAATCCTGATTAAATACAAAGTGTAAATTACCCTCAAGTGCATGCCCGAAAATAATCGCTTCATCGTAACCATGTTTTTCAAATAGTTCCTGCAGTTCAAGAGTTGCCTCGGCAAGTTTATCGAGCGGAAATGCCACATCCTCGATTACAACCGTAGTACCGATTTGCCGCATATTGCCAAGTGCCGGGAAGAGTCCCTTACGAATATTCCAGTACATAGTAAATTCATCGGCGTCGGTGGTGAACTCCACCGGCCGGACCTTTTGCAGTGACTCCACCGATTGCGTTATTTCCTGAATATTTTTTTCAAGTGTATCCTTATCACCTGCACGCGTCTCCACCAGCAGACAGGCAACCGGCTCATCAAGATCTTTTAGGTATGGCGGCATTCCCGCCTTGTTTTCAACCGAACGTAGCGACGCTCTGTCCATTAACTCTACTGCAGCGACCTTTTGTTTTTTGAGAATCACGACTGCCTCGCATGCCGTCTTGATATCGGGGAAAAACATCAATGAGCTTGCTTTATGAGGATGTTCGATAACAGTATCGTAAGTAACCTCTGCAATAAATCCGAGTGTACCCTCGGAACCGATCATCAGATGCTGAATGATCTCAATAGGATCATCGAAATCCACCAAAGCATTCAAGCTGTAACCGGTTGTATTCTTCATTTTAAATTTATCCCTGATCCGATTAGCGAGCTGTCCGTTTTCTTTTGTTTTTTTTGACAATTCTACAATACGATCACATAATAGTTTATGTTGCTCCGCGAACGATCGCCTGCTTTCGTCATCATTAGTATCAAGTATCGTACCGTCGGAAAAAATGATCCTCATGCCCGCAAGTGTTTTATAGCTATTTTCTGTCACCCCGCAGCACATGCCGCTTGCATTATTTGCCGCGATACCACCGATCATCGCAGAATTGATCGACGCCGGATCAGGTCCGATCTTGCGTCCATATGGTGCGAGATAAACGTTCGCATGGCCGCCAATGATACCCGGCTGCAGCTTTATTTTACTTCCATCATCAAGGATTTCATACTTATTCCAGGTGTGTCCCAGAAGTATGAGGATTGAGTCGGATATCGCCTGCCCGGATAAACTGGTTCCGGCTGCCCGAAATGTCGCGGGTGTGTTGTATGTATTACACACCTTGAGCGTTTTTATCACCTCATCCTCATTTTCCACCTTAACAACAAGTTTCGGAATCAACCGATAAAAGCTTGCATCAGTGCCATACGCCAGGGTTCGTAATTCATCCTGTATTAGTCTGTCTTCTGGAATTGAGGTGCGGAGATCATTATAAACTTGAAAGTATAAATCGGTGAGCATCTGGGGCCTCATATGAAAGATCGTAAATATTACAAACTGTCACGATATTGCAATATAGTTTTTCAAACAGCCTAAATCAAGAATCGTCATATTTTATTCTTGGTGATATTTTTATATATTTATAATTCTATACTTTAATTATAAAGAACACACCTATTGGATGTTATGAATTATGGTCAGATTAATCAATCGTATTGCCGCCGTATTAATGATTGTGGTATTATTTTCTTTTATCATACTATCCTACCCTCCCGACATATTTATTGAGAATGACCGGGTCGTTTTATCGGATAATTATGACCAAAATATACCGACACCATATGATATCCTCGGTTATCATATAGGTGAACGTTTCACCGA
>PWXV01000335.1 GCA_003568415.1 Ignavibacteriales bacterium | reverse complement strand
TTGCCGGTTCCTTTCATCGAAATTATTAAGGTTTCGGATTGGTGATGGATATGATTCTTGATACGTTCACCCGGTTTCATGTGCAGATACCTTAAATCGATATCGGGCATTGCTTCTTCCGGAACCATATTGCGAAACCAGTGAACTCTTCCTTTTTGCGGTTCCAGGGATTCAATTGAATATACTTTAAACCGTTCCATAGTTTACGTCCTCGCCGTTTGATATTCGGTTTTGGATTCATTCTTTTTTATAATCGATAATGCAAGATCGGCAAGCGCATCGATGTATTTTGGATGATCGTTTAGCGCAGGCATTACCTCGAATTGCTCAACGCTATGTTCTTCAGCTATTTCACGAACTTCCACATCCAGTTCAAATAACGTCTCGATATGTTCCGAGATAAACGCCACCGGAATAATGAGCATATTTTTGACTCCCTCTTTGCCGAGCCGCTCAACGGTGTCATCGGTAAAAGGTTCGAGCCATTTTTCGGGACCAACTCGGCTCTGGAAACAAAGCGTATGATCCTGGACGAACTTGCCCTCGCGCAGGATAGCTTTAACCGTATCTTCAATCTGATATTTGTAGGGATCTCCTTTTCGGACAAGTTTAACCGGTGTGCCGTGTGCGCTGAACAGGAGGTGGACAGAATTTCGCTTTTCTGCCGGAAAACGTTTCAGTGCTTCGTGTATACGATCGATAAATGATGCAATAAAGTCCGGATGCGTAGAATACTCGTCAACCAGTTGAACGTTCCAGTGTTCAACCTTCTCGCGTTTTATCGCACGGTTCCATTCATTCACACTGGAACCGGTAGTCGAAACCGAGTACTGAGGATAAAGCGGGAGGAGGATTATGTCCGTTATGCCTTCCTGCTTTAATTCCTGGATTGCCTCATCGGTAAACGGTTTCCAGTACCGCATTGCAATGACAACTTTTACATCGGCTGCATTTTTCAACTTTTCTTCAAGTGCTTTTGCCTGTGCCTCGGTAAGCTCAAGTATCGGAGATTTACCACCCATATGATGGTAATGTTCACGGATCTTGGGACTTCTTTTTTGAGCGATGATCTTTGCCAGGCGCTTCCGGAATAAAAAGCTTAACGGGAAGTTGATAATATCCGGATCGCGAAACAGGTTGTAGAGAAACGGTTCGACTGCATCGAGTGAGTCGGGACCGCCAAGCTGCAACAATACCACTCCGTATTTTTTCATTCTACCACCGTTTTTCGATTGATTATTGATTATTGTTTAATGATTATTTCCTGTTGTAATTACAAAGCACGATTCTGTAAACACGTCCTAGACTGTTCTCGAGAAAATCGGTTTTTCTTTCACTAATGAGTCGATGTATGCATCAAAGCACATTGCGATATTTCGAATTATCAATCGGCCGTTAGGTGATACGATATACCGTCCGTTTTCTTTTTTAATAAATCCATCGTGGATAAAATCCGAAAGCTTGATGAGTGATTCCTCAAAATACTCATTAAAAGTAATGTCGAATTCTTTTTCCACTTCATTCGGATCTAATGCAAAATCGCACATTAGTTTTGTTATGACAAATTTACGTATATGATCGTCGGGTGTCATCCGGTAACCCTGAAATGTTGCAAGTCGTCCTGCATCTATCGCGTCATAATATTCTTTGAGCGTTTTCTCATTTTGTGCATAGATCTCGTTGAACTGGCTGATGGACGACATACCGAAGCCGTACAGATCGCATCCTTTTTTTGTCGAATAGCCCTGGAAATTTCTGTAAAGGGTTTTGTTCTTTTGTGCGACCGCAAGTTCATCATCGGGTTTTGCAAAGTGATCCATGCCGACGTACCAGTAACCGGCATCGCCTAATTTTTCCATTGTGCTTTTTAATATCTCAAGCTTTTGATCCGGTGTGGGCAGATCTTCCGGTTTGATAAGTTTCTGATGTTTTTTCAGCCATGGTACATGGGCATAATTGAAATTAGCAATACGGTCCGGAGATATATCGATAATTATGTCAACAGTTTCATTGAAGGACCCGACCGTTTGGAAGGGGAGTCCGTAAATCAGGTCGATGTTGATCGATGAAAAGCCGAGTTGTCGTGACCATTCCACTGTCTGCCGGGTAATGTCTTCAGGTTGTATTCTGTTTGTTGCCTCCTGTACTTTTGGATTGAAATCCTGTACGCCCATACTCACCCGATTAAATCCTGCTTCACGCAGTGCGGCCATATGCTCATAGGTTAATCCCCGCGGATCGATCTCAACTCCCGCCTCGATGTCTGGATCATAGGTAAAATGTTTTTTAAGATGTGATGCGAGGTCATGTATTTCATCAGGATCGAGATACGACGGTGTACCGCCTCCCCAGTGCAGTTGTGTAACGACACGATCGTCGGAAAGGTGTTCTCTCACAAGATCGATTTCACGTTTTAGATATTCATTATATTCCTTGATCCGTTCACGGCTTCGTGTAACGATCATCGTACATCCGCAGAAGTAACAAAGCGTATCGCAGAAGGGGAGGTGCAGGTAAAGCGATAAATCGGCTTTGCTGTCGTTTTGATTCGTTTGTTTGATTTCCTCCAGAAAATCCTTCCACGTAAAATCGGTGGAGAAAAGAGGTGCGGTTGGATAGCTTGTATACCGCGGCCCGGGTTTATCTACCTTACGAAGAACTTCTACGTCGATGTTGTTGAATTGTTTAGTTTTCATATCTATCGTATAAATTAATCTATCAAAAGTAAAATAATATTTTCTACGAAGTTCACGAATAAACACCAATTTTGGGCTATTCGTAGATGAATAAAGATGGAGTCACCTTCCCTTATACACCCTTTTCCCAAGTTGCCACCTGCACTCCATAAACTCCATTATTCCATCATTCCACTATTCCAACCACTCCCGTGGTTTCCTCAACACCTCAACCAATCCCGCTTCCCGTGAATCCGGTTCAGGATGATGATCATACTTCCACGATACAAACGGGGGCAGCGACATCAAAATGGATTCGATGCGCCCTTTTGTTTCAAGACCGAACAAGGTACCCCTGTCATATACAAGATTGAACTCGACGTATCTGCCGCGCCGGATAAGCTGCCACTCCCGTTCTTTGTCGGTGTATGGTTCAGCCATTCTTCGCTCAACGAGCGGTATATATGAAGGTAAAAACGCTTTACCTACTTCATTAACAAATCTAAACAATAAATCGTTGCTGCCTTTAAGATAATCAAAGAAGATACCGCCGATACCGCGTGCTTCATGACGGTGTTTTATATAGAAATATTCATCGCACCATTTTTTAAAGCGCGGATAGTATGCTGCATCGTGATTATCGCATACTCTTTTTAAAGTCGTATGAAAATGACGGGCGTCTTCTTCGAACAAATAATATGGCGTCAGATCGGTGCCGCCGCCGAACCACGAATTCCCGTTATTCATCTCAAAGTAGCGGAGGTTCATATGTACCGTCGGAACCATCGGGCTGCGCGGGTGAATTACGAGTGATATTCCGGTTGCGAAAAATTCTCCGGCCTCGACTTCCATCCGCTGTGCCATCCGTTCGGGAAGTTTACCCCACACTGCCGATGTATTCACGCCGGCTTTTTCAAATACCGCACCTTCTTCCAGCACACGGGTTTTTCCGCCCCCGCCTTCTTCACGTTTCCATATATCTTCACTGAACCGGACGCTTCCGTCAACCGATTCAAGTTTGTTGCAAATTGTATCCTGTAATGACTCGAACGAGTTCTTAATATCTTCTTTGCTGCTATTTGTGATATTTTCCGCTCTCATTCTTTACCGTGTCTACGAACGCTTTCACATTTTCAACAGGAACATCGGGCAGTACCCCGTGACCGAGATTAAAAATATGTCCGGGATGACGGCCATACTTTTCGAGGATACGTAATACCTCGTGCCGTATACGATCGGGATTAGAATACAATAAAGTCGGGTCCATATTACCCTGCAACGCGGTACGCCCGTTCACAATTTCACGTGCTTTGCCGATATCGAATGTCCAGTCGAGGCCGATAACATCCGCACCGAGCGATGTCATCTCATCGAGTGCATATGCGCATCCTTTACAGAATACGATAACCGGTTCATCGACGCGTTTAATAGCGTCGATGATTTGCTTAATATACCGGAGAGAAAATTCTTCAAACGCATCGGGAGAAAGAATGCCCCCCCAGGTATCGAAAATCTGTACAATGTTTGCACCGGCATTGATTTGTGCGCTGAGATATTTTGCGATTGCCTGTGCAAGACGATCGAGCAAGGCATGCGCATCGTTCGGATTGTTGAAGATCATTTCTTTTGCGTGACGGAAATTTTTCGAACCGCCACCCTCAACCATATACGTAAGCAATGTCCATGGTGACCCCGAGAATCCGATCAATGGAATCCGGTTGTTAAGTTCCTTCTTTGTGAGCTTGATTGCATCGAGAACATATTGCAGGTCTTCGGCGGGTTCTATGTCCCTGAGCATATCTATTTCGTGACGCGAACGTACCGGATCGGTAAAACGCGGTCCGCCTTTATTTTCCTCGATTATGAGATTCATTCCCATTGCTTCGGGGATGACGAGAATATCCGAAAAAATGATTGCCGCATCGACACCGATAATATCGACCGGTTGCATTGTCACTTCTGCCGCAAGCTCAGGAGTTTTACAAAGTGTAAGGAAATCTACCTTTTTACGGACTTCACGATATTCCGGCAGATAACGTCCCGCCTGCCGCATAAACCATACCGGTGTTCGTTCAACAGGCTGTTGTGTTGCGGCCTTAAGAATAAGATCATTTTGTAATGTGGTTTTATTCATTCTATTGTAGTATTCTATTGGTTGTGGTTATGTATAAACTCTGCAATTTTATATACTAATTCCTCACCAGTCGCTTCATCGGGTTTTATGTCCGGTTTAATTCCATACTCGGTGACCGCATTATAGGTTGTTGACCCGATCACTGCAACTGCGATAGTATCCAATAGTGAGGGATGAATCAGCTCAAAAAAATGATGTACACCTGATGGACTGAAAAACGTGATGATATCGGGTGCTTCTTCGCGAAGCAATTTATTAAGATGTACGCTATCTATATCTTCGGGTTTTTTTGTTGTATACACTTGTACCCGATCTACAACCGCTCCCGCTTTGTGCAGACCATTTTCAATTACATCCCGGGTTAAATTTCCTGCGGGTAATAAAAATGTTTTACCTGCACATCCCGATTCTTGAATCATTGTGATAACTGCATCTGCGGTATATTCATCGGGTACTGCATCTGTTACAATGTTGTATTTTTCCAGCGTCTCTTTTGTTTTTATACCTACCGCATAAACCGTTCGCAGGTTTATCATCGGTTTCACATATGGAAACGTGTTCTCAATTCGTGTGATAAAACCGCGTACGGCATTTGCACTTGTAAAAATGATACCGTTATATTTTTTAATATTGATTATCGCGTTATCGCACTCATCCCACGAGTCCGGTCCGGTAATTTCAATCATCGGAATACAGATTGGTATTCCGCCGAGTTTTTGAATATTTCCAACAACTTCATGCGATTGTTCTGCTGCCCGGGTAATGAGTATCCTGCGGCCTTGCAACGGTTTTTTGATATCGTCAGTCATTGGTAGCCGGATTCTCTGTCTGTCGGATAGCTGCAAGTATTTTATCGGCACCGTCTGCCAATAAATCATCTGCAAGTTTTACACCAAGGTCCGCAGCATCTTCAGGGTTGCCGCTGATTTTTCCCCGGACAATACTGCTGCCGTCAAGACTTCCCACAACAGCATCAAGATAGAGTTTATCGTCGTCAATACGTGCCCACGCACCGATGGGGATCTGGCACCCGCCCTCAAGTTGTTTCAGCAAGGCACGTTCAGCGGTGGTTGCCTGCCGGGTGTTATAATCATTAAACGGGGCAAGTAATTCTTTCATTGTGTCATCGTATTCTCGTATCTCGACACCAAGCGCGCCTTGGCCGACTGCAGGAAGAATAATTTTCGGATCGATCACCTGCGTCATCCGTTCGTGCCAGCCCATACGAAGGAGACCTGCCGAGGCAAGCATCATTCCATCCCAGTTTGAGTCGTCAAGTTTCTGTATCCTGGTGTTTATGTTACCCCGTATATCCTGAATGCTGAGATCGGGGCGGAATGCAAGTAATTGACATCTTCGGCGAAGACTTCCTGTTGCAACAATAGCACCCTCGGGTAACTCTTCGATTCCATTATAATTTTTTAATGGATGAGTGATGAAAACATCCCGGATATCTTCACGTTCTGTAACTGCCCCTAACGTCAAACCGTCGGGAAGCGTTGTTGTCAAATCCTTTAAACTGTGCACAGCGAGGTCGATACGATCATCGAGCAGCGCATTTTCAAGTTCTTTGGTGAATAATCCCTTGTCCCCGATTTTCGAGAGTGGGGCATCAAGTATTTTATCGCCCTTGGTTTTAATGTGAATAAGTTCGACGCCTAAGTCGGGATACTTTAATGCAAATTGGTCTTTAATAAAATTGGATTGCCATAATGCGAGTGCACTGCTGCGTGTACCGATACGAATTTTCTGCAACATTAACTATCTTTCCTTTCAAGTCCGAACAACTTCCGTATCGAACTGATGTGTGAAAGCGTGTCATCCTTCGGGTCGCCGTTGCTTGATCGCAACGTTGTCATTGGTGTGTGTAATAATTTATTTACGATTCGTTTGGTAACAAGGTCAACAAGTTCGCGGTCTTGTTCGTTAAAGCGGTTGATGTGTTTTTCAACTTCTGCCTGACGAATGAATTCGAACATTTGCCGTAAATCGCTGATGGTAGGATTGAGCTTAAGGGAACTATACCAGTGGAATAATTCCTTCAACTCCTCCATTATGATTTTTTCGATTTTCGGGACTTCCGACGTTCGCTTCGACAGGTTCTTATCGATAATATTTTGTAATGAATCGATATCGTGAAGGAATACACTTTCATATTTATTGCACGCGGGGTCGACATTACGCGGGACCCCGATATCTATTATGAATAATGGCTCCGAGCCTCGTTTTTTCATCACATCCTGCAGCATCGGTGCTTTTATGACATGTTCATCGGCAGTAATCGAGCTGATAACAATATCACATTTGTTGAGTTCCTGAACAAAACTTTCGAATTCGATAACACGACCGCCGATTCGTTCTACCAGGTCTTCGCTCCGTTTACGGGTGCGGTTTGTTACGAGCAAATCGCCGATACCTTTACTCTTTAAATGTTTCGCGGTCAGCTCACCGGTCTCCCCGGCACCGATTAACAGTGCACGTTTTTTTGAAAGGTCGGCAAAAATCTTGTTTGCGAGTTCGACCGCGGCATAGGATATTGACACGGCCCCCTCGCCGATTTCCGTTTCCGCTCTGGCACGTTTCCCGACTCTGAATGCAGTGTGGAATAAACGATTTGTTAAGAAGCCGGTTGTTTTCTTTTGGTCGGCATAGTAATATGAATCTTTTATCTGAGCGAGTATCTGTATATCACCGATGACCATAGAATCGATGCCCGATGCGACGCGGAAGAGATGGTTTGCGGCGCCGCTTGCAAATTGCCGGTAAAAGTACTCGGGTTTTGCAAATTCTTTTGCCTGTTTCATCTCAACGATAAAATCAAGCAAATCGCCGTACCGTAACGCAAACGGATCGGTGACCGTATATATTTCGGTTCGATTGCACGTTGATACGATAACGGCTTCTTTAAATCCATATTTGTTGAGCAATACATCGTATGCGCTTTCGAGTTCTTTCTCGGTGAAGTATAGCCGTTCACGAATATCAATCGGCGCCGTCCTGTGATTTGCCCCTATGGATAGGAGATTCATATAAAACTATTAATAAAATTGATGAAAACTGCTGAAGAAAAAGTTTACAAACGTAATTGAAAACAACGCGACAATAAATCCCGACACATACAATACTGCAATTTTTCTTCCATGCCATCCGGCTACCTTTTTACTGATGAGGCCTATTGCATAGAGTGCCCAGATAAACATAGAGCCGATAAGTTTTGGGTCTGTATAAAAAATTTCTCCGAATGCGATGGGAAGCCAGATAAAACCGACAGCGATCGCAATAGAGAGAAATATGAATCCGAAAAGCGTCGACCGGAAACTCATCGATTCAAGAATTTCAAGATTGGGTAGTCGTTTATAGATCACACTGAAGTGATTCGATTTTATATCGTGATACAGCATTAGATATAAAATCCCATACATTGCCCCGACTGCTATTGCCGTGTACCCAAGCAATGCACTGGTAACATGAAATCCAAGCAGATTACTCTGCAAAATTGCCGGTACCTGGCCAAGATCCCGTATGAATATTGAGGATATGGTCTGGAAGAAAAATGCCGGTATTAAGACAAACAAACCTGTACCGTGAACCTTTGAGATTACCTCGATGTAGAG
>PWXV01000212.1 GCA_003568415.1 Ignavibacteriales bacterium | reverse complement strand
GAAATTTTTCGCTCCCGGAATTTTATAACGTTTTTCGACCTCCGCAAGAACATCCCGGTTTATATCGTAACAAGATATCAACTCAAGGTTGTTTGCATTGAGAATCGCTTGTAAGATAGTAGCTCCGTGGTTAGCAACTCCCACCAATCCTATTCGTATTTTTTTATTATCCATAAACAGCGTATAGTTAATTCTGTGTTTTTTTCCTCAACTGAATATTCAGTTCCGTCCAGGCACCTTCGTGCACCTCTGCGTCCGGTATTACTTTTGTCTCGTATCCCTCCCGTTTAACGATCATATAGTATGTTCCGGGGGCGAGCAACCGGTGATATCTGCCGGTTGCCGGTTTCGTAGTACGCCTGTCTACTTCTTCAGTCTCAATTGTGGGAAACCAAACGATTGCATCAAGCGCTTCACCTGTTCCGGCATCGGTAACTCTACCGGTTAATCCGGGTCCCTTGCCCCGGTCAAGGAGGTAAAAAGCTCCCGGTATATTTGCTTCCACTATACCGCGAACTTCCTCGCCCGGAAATACGTGAGCACCGCGACCGGTTTCCACGATAAAATCAAACGTTCCATACCGGCCGTACAGCCATGGATAACTTTGTCCCACCAATCCGGCACCATAGGCAATATCATACGTACCTTCTCCGTCAATTGTCGTAATCTGATCCGCAATACCCTGAGCAATTTCCGTTAATAGTTTGTCATCGGGGGCGTTCATATCTCTCCAGATCCATGGATAGAAAATAACTTCTCCCTGACTGTGGTAATTAATAGAGAGAACCGGCCGTATTCTCTCGACAAGCGATCTGACCGCCCGTGCTTCAGATTCCGAGAAAGGATATTCACCCCGGTACCGGATACTTTCCGGATCACCCGACCCTCCGCGGGCAAAATTAAAATCATAATTGCGGTTGAGATCTATACCCTTCGGGTACTCTGCGGTTATCCAGTCATCCGTTGCATCACGGGCGTTCTTTCTCCATCGGGGATCAATATTATTTGTAACAATAAAGTGGCCATCCACATTGACCACCGGGATAAAATATATTTCATAGAATTCAAGCCACCCGGTAATGCGCTCATCGGTACCATAGCCGGTAACTAATTGTTTAATCAATTCCAGGCATATCTCGGGTGTCACAAGCTCCCGTGAATGTGTCGCACCGGTAAACAAAATAACCGGGCGGTCAAGATCTTCCCCGACTTTATTGGATACCTTGACCGCGTGTATATCACGATTTCCCTGTTGCGTCTGTCCGATCACTTCTTTCGATATTAGATCGGGATACTGCTGTATGAGATCATCAACGATATCTATGATCTGGTCATACGTATGATACACATCGGTTAACTTCATCTTCTCACCGTACATTGCGCGTTTATATAGTGTTAACTCGTCGTCGCTCTTCATAACTTCGTCAAATTCCAAACTTCGTTCGTGTAAGAGATCGCGCTCGGCTTCGGTGACTATGATATACAAATTATTTCTGACCCAGCTTATTATAGTTATTCCTAAATCCCGTATTTGCTGCATTGTTTCGTCGGATACATTCTCTGCATACAAAAGAACTGTACGCGGTGCATCATTTGAAAAATCCTGTGGTGAATCATATGCTGCAGATTGAAGAATAACGCACAGTGCAATAAACCATATATAGTACCAGCGGCGCATTTGAAACTCCTCTTTTATTTTTTGTACCAGTAAAAAGATGCTATAGCCTTTATTGGTCGACTTTTTGTTTTTTTTGCTTCTTCAGGCTTTCTTTAAATATTTTGGCATATACCGGATCACGGGGAACACAACCGGATTCGAATTGACCGAGTTCATTGTGTTTGGAACGCATAAGGTTCGTACAATGACTGACTGCTATACAAACTTTCGAACGTTTCATCTCTCCGTGTTTCTGTAGGTCTTTAACAAAATCAGGATATGCTATCGCCCCCCGCCCGGTCGAAGCAATACTGATCCTGCCATTTTTGATGTTTGATTCTGCTGCATTGACCAAAAATTTCTGTAACCAGCTATATCCCGTACCCACGAGAGGCAATTTCGGAAATGCCTGCTGTAACTCACCGGCAATTCGAAATTGACGCTCCACCCCCTCAAGTGGATGCTCGGGAGATTCATATCCATCAACCGGGGGTTTTTCGTACGGCCGGCCGACGTGCATATTGTAGTACGGACTTCCCATCGACACATTCACCAGCTTTACGTTGTTGTCAATTAATATTTGCAACAATTGTTTTACCTCGGTAAGATCTTCACGCAATGGATCATGCTTATCGACTCCAAAAGAATATTTATAGGGGAGATCACACGGCATAGGCTCGCCGATTCCGGAAACCGGATTTTTCCGATAGGGTATACCGTCATATGCATTTATCCTGCTTGCTATAATAAAATCCTTACGTACCTTTGCGTTGATTTTTTCAAGAACATTTCGTATAAATCTTGTGCGGTTTTCAAAACTGCCACCGTACTTACCTTCCCGTACCCGGGCACCGAGTAATTCTGACAAGAGGTATGTGTGGCATTGTTTTAAATCTATAAAATCAAAGCCCGCCTGCTCTACCAATACCGCAATCGCCGCAAAACGGTCCTCCAATTTTTCAAGATAATCGTCAGTAACAACCGGATAATCATCATCGATCAAAATGCCGTTGCTTTTATCGACATACGTACGTTGATCAACCTGCGGATGGTGGTATACGAGATATGGTTTTTTAAAGGAATACCGGCCTGAATGGGTAATTTGAAGTCCAACAAGCAGATCATCATCATTTCCAAACACGTCTCTGTGTCCCGCCCGCGTTTTTTTTGCCAGGTCTTCAAATTGTTTTACATTCTTTTCATGTAAAAATAATTGCCGGGGATTCGCACGAGCATCTTTATCCACCGCGGTTGCTTCTCCCCAGATGAGCTTAGACCCGCCACGGCCGAACCGTTCCCACCGGCGGTATGTCAATGGTCCGGGTGTTCCATCAAGATCGCCATCGCATCCTTCCATTGGCTGTATCCCTAAGGCATTCCCGATTTTTCGGTGACCAATTTGAACCGGTTGCAACACACGGTCGATGGTATCTTCAAACTGAATGTTCAGACCGCGGGCGGCGACATCGGCTCGAAGATCATCAAGACTTTTATACGTAAAATGTTTTGGCATGTAACCTCTTCCTTAATTATGATTGGGATGAAATCACATTACTGACTACCCACAACAAGATTCCGCCCTGCAACCAATGCACGCAGCTTGGCATCGGCTACGGAACGGGGCAGCATCCAGAGGCCACAATCGGGATGAACGTATTGAATGCGCTCGATTCCAACCAACCGAGCAATATCCTCAATCCGATGAGCTACCGTCTCGGGTGTTTCGATTTGATTATCTTTAATATCAATGACACCGATACCGAGCCCGATTTCTTTTTTGATATCACGTAACATATTGTAATCTGATTCGGGGCGTCGTGCCATTTCCAGAACAACGTGATCACATTCGAGATTATTAAAAAATTTGATCAAATAAGAATACGTACCTTTTTGTATGGTCTGGCCGCCATAATTACCGAAACACAGATGTACCGCTTTCTTTGTATTTGTACGGGAGAAGACCCGGTTAATAAGATTGGCTACTAATTCGGCATCTTCAGGATGACCGGTGAGATTAGCCTCATCAACCTGTATCACATCTGCCTGAACCGTAGCAAGCTGATCGGCAAGTATGTCGGCAATGGCAAACATTAATTCGTCGCGATTCTTATAATGACCATCCATCAATACTTTACCGAGCATATACGGACTCGTTACGGTGAACTTTAAAGGGGTATGGGTTAAACTCTTAACCTGATTGAAATCATCGGTTAAATTAAGAATACCAGGCCCCAAATTTTCTGTAACTATTCCTGCAGGTTTTCCACGGTATGACATACCTTTCTGCTTACGGAATTCCTCAATTTCAGTACGCGTCAATGAATAGCGAACGCCTGAAAAAGCTCTGATAAAATAATCGATCATACCATTTGTTTCAGGATGATTGATATCCCACCGCGAGAGTTCACCGTCCGAAATAATATCTATGCCGGCTAATTCCTGGGTTTTAAGAACCGCCAACAATGCATCACGTAGGCTCTCGCTTGTATTGTATACTCGCAGCCACTGCGGTGTCGGGTAACTCCCAACTACAGTAGTTACTATCGATTTCTGGGCCATTACATGTTCTCCGGTTTGAATTTTTGTTTTTGAATAATTAATCTTTATAACCCAGTTTCCGGGATATATTCAACCCTTCCCTTCGCAATGCCTTCACTAATTCTTCGACCACCTTGTCGGTATTATTTGTTTTATTTTTTGGAATAGCAGTCATCAAAGAAGCAACTACCTTACCTGTATGGTCATATGTTGGTACGGCGATAGCAATTAAGTCGTTTTTATACTCGCGGTCACATACGGCAACCCCCTGTTCCCGCACTTTTTTTAACTTCCGTTTCAGCGCGGTCTTTGAGGTAATGGTCTTGGGTGTAAATTTTTTGAGACCTTTCTCGCTGATCAACTTATCGAGATCCTCTTCGCGCATATCGGCCGTCATTACCTGACCGGTTGCGGTGCAATGAAACGGTGAACGGGTACCGAGTCGTGCAACGATACCCCATACTTCGGGCGTATCCACTCTGTCAATAATTATCACTTCTTTTGTATCGTCATCCAGGACGGCAAGATAAAAGCTCTCCTTTGTTTCATAAGAAAGCGAAACGAGATGCGGATGAGCAATACTCTTAAGGTCGATTTTCTCATGGGCGGCATTCCCCCAGTAAATAAGCTTCATGCCGAGGGTAAACACCTTCCGTTCACGATCCTCATTTACAATAGAATACCGCTGCATGGTAAATAATATTCTGAATAACGTACTTTTCGGTATCTTGGTTTTTTGTGATAATTCTGCCAAAGAAACACCGTTAGGTGAGTTTGACAGTATCTCAAGAATCTGGACAGCCCGATCAATCGAAGGAACAGTATAATCGGGACTCATAATAAACACCTCCTCTGTAATAACTTAATATACATTACGTGCTCACATTTGTTATATATTTTTGTATTGTCTCAATATTTTGCAAAGAATTTTCTTTTAATGGTTCGACATGCGTTTCAATGGTAATATGCGGAACAATCTGGTCCTCTAGCAATGCCCGGATCTGGCCCTGCCAGTCCACTAAACCTTTCCCGACCAGAACACACCGGTCAAGCGCGTGGGTATCGGTATCTTTCGCATGAACATTTTTTATATATGGTTTCAATGCGTTGTATCCGTCGGGATACGGCTTCTCACTTGTACCGATAGCATTGGCAGGATCCCAGTTTGCACCGATAACGGGGGAATCTACCTGCGTCAGGATATCGGCCGTATTTTTACCGGTATCGCACCAGAATCCGGGTTCATTTTCCACGGCAAGAATAATATCGCTTTCCTGCGCCCGTTCACCAGCTTTCTGTAGAATAGAAACCGCAGTTTGTTTGTTCTCCGACGGCTCATCGTTTGCCTTTTGGAACCCGAATGTTATAATCATACCCGCACCAACTTGTTGAGCAATTTCTATCGTTCGGGGCAATGTTTCATTCAATTCCCGCTCAAGTTCCTTATCATTTCCGATTGGCAATTTAAAAATTCCCGGGGACAATGCAGTATATTCAAGACCATATTCTTTTTTCAGATCCAGCAGGTCCTGTATATCCTGTTTCGAGATTGCGGGAATTCGCTGACCTTCTATGACACGGATCTCGTACTTTTTTACTCCCCAGGAGACACCCGTTTTTATTGCATCTTGCAGATTGACACTAATTTCATCAGTCACAAATCCGATTTCAAGCATAGTATAATCCTTTTATTCATTGGTATTTTCAACATCAAGACCGCGTTCAATAATTTCATCCTGGTACTTTTGCCATGACTTGATTTCCGACCGTTTGCCAAAATAATACATTGATCCACCGAAGATGGTCAAGATCGATCCCAATACAACAAACGACAAAGAGTCCGTTCCCTCGACTGGAATCAGATATAACGCAAAAATAAACAATCCGATAATAATAGTATTCATACCGACTAACGGAAACGTTGTGGTTTCTTTTCTGCCCCTGGCATAGACTTCTTTCGCCACATCAACCGGTTTATATAATTTTGTGAAGAATCTTTCTACCTGCTCACGGTCAGTTTCCGATTCTCTCGCAAACAAACTTGAGAAGACATAGATACTTGCACCCATGAGAATAACAGATAGTGGTAAGAGGATATCAACCATTGTGCCGAGATCGGAATATATATGGTTTACAAGCAGCACATACAATACAATAGTAAATACAGCCGATATCAGAACAAGCCGCGGTTTATTTGTCTTGTATAACGTTCCCAGATAACCCGATGCTACGAAAATCAAAAATGTAACGACACAGACCAGATAAATCTGCGGACCAAAACCCCATCCGAGCAGAAATCTTGTAACTACACCAATGTATAATCCCCAAATAGTCGCCGAAAAGGCACCCCACCTCGGAACCCATTTAAATAACAAGCCAAAAGCTATCGGTATTGCGGTTGGCAAATTAAAGAGCGTGAAGAAAGCCATCATTATGTTAAATATGCCCAATTCACTGTGCACGAATGAAAGGGCCAGCCCCATTACCAGCAACCCCATGAATAACGTCGCAAACTTACCTACCCGAAAGACCTGCTTCTCGGTAGCATCCGGTTTAAATGCATCTTTAAACATATCGCGTGCAATTATTGCAGACACAAGATTATACACCGAGCTTAATGCACTCATCGTTGCAGCGAGGAGAGCGGCGAAGAAAACACCGATGAGACCGATCGGCAATACTTTCATACAGACTGCAATAAATACAAGATCTTTTGGCTGGAACTTATCGGCAAAAAATTCAACCTGGGAAAGATCGGGCCATAGAATACGCGCAACCAGCGGCGGCACACCAAAGATAAGAGGAAACGTAAGGAAAAGCGCTCCGCCTAACCGGCCCACTTTTTTTGCAGATTTTTCATCACGCACACTATAAAAACGCTGCGCTCCGCCGGCTGCAACTCCCATCGTCGTAACGAGAAATATACCGACAAGATAGTGGAAATCATAATGTACATTGTTATACACGTGATCGAACTCGAGTGGCGGTATATTACGTATCAGTTCACCCACGCCGCCGACTAATCCTATGCTTAACGGAACAACCACAATTGTAACGGCAAGCAATATAACAAATTGCACAAAATCCGTAATGTTAACGGCCCAGAGTCCACCCGAATATGTGTATACCAGAATAATAAGACCCACACCGATAATAATGACACTTACATCAATACCGAGGGGCGCCGATAATATCCGCCCAATCGCTGCAAGCTGAACTCCTCCGGAAAGTATAAATACAATGGCTATTACATAGCTGAACAATTGCTGCGTAGTAACATTATATCTTGTATTGGTATATTCCACAGGTGAAACTACCCTGCTTCGCCGCCACTTGGCAGCAGTTAACTGCGATCCTAAATAATATGAGAGGGCTCCCAAACCGAGATATATAAGGGCGAAATATCCGGTTGCATACACAAAACCGGCAGCACCTGAAAATATCCAGGCACTAAAGTTAGTCATATAAAGCGAGACACCGGATGTCCACCACGGTATTTTATTGCCTCCGGCAAAGAAATCTTTTGTATCTTTCAGTTTGTTCAAAAAGTAAAACCCGATAGCAAGCATTAAGACGAAATACATTGCTATAACGACATAATCAAGGAGATGTGGGGTTGTCATAATTTCAAACCTATTAATGTACTACCAGCATTTTCGGATATAAAATTTAATAGTGAAATTCATACCTATTACGGGTTACGTTTATCCGGAAGCAGTTTCCCTGTATTTTTTCGAAAGGTTATCAGTTTTATATATAAAACAATGTTTTATATATAAATTAATATATAAAATATTAACTGCCATGTCAAGAAACCGAACTGTTTAACGTTCACGGATTCTTACCCTTTTGAAATCCAGTTCACGGATGATGCCGCCGGCACTCATTCGCAATGACTCGCTGCCCACCTCCGCTTCCATAAACTTACTCTTGAATAAATAATCACTGGCATAAGTATGTTCCTCGCCGTTTACCATTCGCTTACCGTCATAGGTAAACTCCAGCCTGTCACCTCCCGTCGTCGTGTACCCGATCCGAAGCGACTCCGTAAAATCTTCCGCCTCTATGGTATTGTTTACTATCGCCTCCTGAAACGATGCAAACGAATCATATTCATCCTGCGACACTACTTCAAGTATTAATCCGTTCTTCCGCTCATAACTCCGCAACCGCCAGTTTACTTCCTCTTCTATCCATTCGTACTGCTGTAACGGATAGTACGCAACGT